>PLPK01000076.1 GCA_003159795.1 Acidimicrobiaceae bacterium
GCCCGACGCACCCGCGGTGGCGGCGCGGCGCGCCCGTCGCGCCCGGCGCCGCCTGACGACGGCGACATTGGCGGTGGCGAGCCAGCCGGCGAGCGCCACGACGACGCCGAGGACCCGCAGCGGCGCCGGCACCCCCCCACCCGGGACGGTGGGGGTCGCCACGCCGGACCCGTGCCAGGCCGTGTTCTCGAAGAAGTACGCCCCGCCCTCGCTCGGCAACTCCCGCAGGTCCAGCTGCCTCGCCAGCACGGCGATGAGCCCGGGGGGCGGGGGTGCCTCCGGCGCCACCTGCACGCCGGCGAGTTCGGGGGCGAACGCCGTGGGAACGACGATCACCGCGACCCCGCTCGGGGCGAGCAGCCTGCCGAGCTCCACCGTGCGCCCGAGCTCGGCATCGGTGACGTCGGCGGCGAGCCGTGCGGCGGGGCCGGGGTTCGCGGCCGGCCAGAGCGCCATCGCGTCGGGCAGGCCGCTCAGCGTGAGCGCCTCGGCGAAGCCGGGCCGGATCTGCCACCCGGCGAGTGGCAGCGCCAGCGGCGCGCCGAGCCAGAGCTCACGCGCCGACCTGCTCGCCCCCTGCGGGGCTGCCGGCGCCGTGATGACCGAGTCGTAACCGATCTCCGGTAGGTTCCAACGACCGCCCCAGGCCGAGACGAGCACCGGCAACAGCCCGCCGAGCGCGAGAACAGAGAAGCCGATCGTCGCCAGCTGGCGCCAGCCAAGCCGCGAACCCGAGACCTCCCGGGCGACCGAGGCGACGCCCAGCCCGACGAGCACGGCGATGCACGCCGCCGCCGGGACGATGAGATCGCGCGCCGCGCCGCCCCCGGCGCCGAGCCAGCCCTCGCCGGCGACCCACGTAACGGCGACCGTCGCGATGAACGCCCCCCAGTACCGCACGGCCCAGGAGAACCGCTCCGAGCTGCCGACGACCAGGACGAAGAGCCCCGCGGCCACGAAGGCGTAGCTGAGCGGCCCGCGACCGATCGGCCCGAGGTCGAACCGCACGAGCGCGGCGATGTTCGGCACCCCCGCGCCCGTCGTCGTCACGCCCGCCAGGGCGCTCAGGCGGGCGCCGGCCTGGAAGAACGTCAGTGACCACGGGAAGCACAGGACGAAGGCGACGACGACCGCCCCGCCGGCGACGACGAGCCCGCGCAGCGAATGCAGGCCGCGCACCGTCCCCCAGAAAGCGAAGGTGACGACCGGAAGGGCGACCGCCATGACCAGCAGGGGGACGACCACCACCGGCGCGAACGAGGCGACGACGGCGACGATCACGCCGAGGCTGAGGCACTCCTCGAGGGTCGCGCGCGACCGGATCGCCGCTCGCCCCTCCCCGTACGGCGGGAGGTCCGTCGCGCGGGCGACCCTGGCGAGCATCCAGGGCATGCCGCCATAGACGACGAGCGCCTGCAGGTCCCCCCGCGCGAGGTCGTTCCAGGCGAGCGGGAGGAAGAGGTACGTGATCCCGGCGGCAAACGACGCCGTGCGCGGGCCGAGCGGGCGGACGAGCTTCACGACGCCCCACACCCCGGCGACGACGGCGAGGACCATGCCGATCTTCAGAACGACGCCCATCGAGCCCGCCGTCACGAAGCCGGCGAGCCCGAGGATCGCGAACGCCGGCGAGGCCGGGCCCGTCGGCTGGGTCCCGCGCGCGGTCGTCCCGCCGAGATAGGTCGCGATGAGGTGGAACGGCTCCGGGATCGGCAGGTAGCCGCCGACGAGCGGCAGGTGCCCGGTGAGCAGGAGCCGCGAGCCGACGAGGGTGACGAACCCGGCGAGGAGCGCGCTCACGGTCATCCAGCGCGGGCGGCGCAGAGCGTGAACCGCGTCCTCGGCCCATCCTCCCCCGGCGCCGCGCCGGTGGGTCCAGCGCAGGGCGAGGGCCTCGAGGCGGGGGCGCACCGCCCGCACGAACCGCGACGAGCGGCGCGAGGCGAGACGCAGCACGACCCGGTCGGACACCCGTCGGGAGGCGCCGACGGCGGCCCGGGCGCCGTCGAGGTCACGGGCCGGCGCGAGGTTCCAGCGCCAGGCGTCGATCACCTCGCGGGCTCGCCGACGCCGCCCGACCAGGGTGAAATAGACGACCTCGAGGACGCTCAGAAAGAACAGCTGGACGACGATGCTGGTCCGTCGGGAGGGCCCGTAGTTCTTCAGCGCGGCGCGCAGCATGTGGCGCCATTGCAGGGCGCGGGTCTCCGGGAGGGGCCGGCGCCGCGTGGCAGTCGCCTCCAGGTGGCGGACGGTCGCCAGCGGCGTGACGAAGACCCGGGCTCCGGCGATGCGGGCCCGCCAGGACAGGTCGATGTCCTCGCCGAACATCGAGATCTCCGGGTCGAAACCCCCGATGGCGGCGAATAGGTCGGCCCGCACGAGCATGCAGCCGCCGGGGACGGCGAAGACCTCGCGCGGCTCATCGTGCTGGGACTGGTCGAACTCTCGGCGCTCCACCCGCCGCAGCGGCGCCCCGAAACGGTCCATGCTGAGGCCGAGCTGCAGGATGTGGTCCGGCTCGGCGGCGTCGACGAGCTTCGGCCCGACGATCCCGGCGTTCTGGAGGAGCGCCTCCTCCACCATCGCCCGCAGGGCGTCGGGTTCGAGGGCGACGTCGTCGTGGCAGAACAGGTAGTACGTCGCGCCGAGGACGATGTCGCGCGCCGAGTTCGCGCTCGGGCCGAAACCCGCGTTCTCCCCCAGCCGGGTGACGTAGAAGCTCGGCGCGATCGCCGCGACGCGGGGCGCGAGCGGCTCAACGCTGGCGGCGTCGACGACGAGCGCCGTCAGGTTCGAGTAGTCCTGCGCCGCGAGCGCGGCAAGACACGTCTCGAACCACGGTCCAGAATCGGAGGCGACGACGACGGCGACGACCGGTGGCGCTTGATCCTCCGGCATCGGAAACTTCACGCTAGCCGGAGCGGCACCACGACGCTCGGGAGCCGGTGATCGCGCTCTAGACGCGTTCGCGAGCCGCGGCGAGCACGTCGACGAGTGTCTGGCGCAGCGGGATCTCCGCCTTCCAGCCGGTGAGGGCGACAAGTCGGCTCGCGTCGCCCACGAGGACGGGCAGGTCGACGGGACGCAGGAGCGCCGGGTCCTCGACCGGCGTGACCGGCCGGGCGGCGAGGGCGACGATCTCGTCGAGGACGGTCCGGATCGGCACCGCCGCGCCCGAGCAGACGTTGTAGACCTCCCCCGGGCGTCCCAGCCCGGCGAGCAGCCGGTAGGCCCGCACGACGTCGCGCACGTCGGTGAAGTCCCGCGCTGAGGTGAGGTCACCGACGGGGATCTCACCCGTGCCCGCACGCTCGGCCTCGGCGACGCGGCGGGCGAGCGCCGAGACGACGAAGGACTCTGCCTGGCCCGGTCCCACGTGGTTGAAGGGCCGGACCCGGACGACCTCGAGCCCGTGGCCGAGAAACGCCTGCAGCCCGACGTACTCCGCCGCGACCTTGCTCGCCGCGTACGGCGTCACCGGCCGCAGCGGGGTCCCCTCGCCGACGGGCGCGTCGCCGGCGATCCCGTAGACCTCGGCCGAGCTCACGAGGATGACCCGCGGGCGCGGCACGAGCTGGCGGGCGACCTCGCAAAGGACGAGGGTGCCGAGCGCGTTCACCCGAAACGTCTCCGCCGGTATCTCCCAGGAACGCCCCACGTCGGCGAGGCCGGCCAGGTGGTAGATGATCTCCGGCGCCGCGCTGGCGGCCTCGCGGGCGACCACCGCCTCGTCGGCGATGTCGAACTCGTCGCGCAAAGGGTAAACGGTGTCGCCGCACGCCTCGAGGTGGCGCGTCAGCCACGTGCCCACGAAGCCCGATGCACCGGTGACGAACGTCCGCACGGCTCTGCCTCCTGCGGTCACGCTAGGCGCATTCGCCGCCGCGGCCCGGCCTCAACCCTGCCCGGCGGCCGCCCGGAAGGCCGCCACATGGCCGACCGCCGAGCGCTCCCAGGTGAAGCGCGCGGCCCGCGCCAGTCCCTCGCGGCGGCGACCGTCCGCCGCCGGTCCCCCGCCGAGCGCCTCGCCGAGGCCCGCGGCGAGGGCCGACAGGTCCGCCGGGTCGACGAGGATCGCCGCCGGCCCGGCGAACTCGGCCATCACCGTGGACACCGACGTCACGAGCGGCGCGCCACAGGCGAGCGCCTCCAGCGCCGGCAGGCCGAACCCCTCGTAGAACGACGGGTACGCCACGGCCGCCGCCCGCCGCAGGAGTGCCGGAACGAGGGCGGCGTCGACGTAGCCGAGCCCTCTGACCCGCTCCCGGTGGCGGGCGGCCCCGATCGCGCCCGCCACCTGCGCCGCCCCCCAGCCCGGGGGACCGGCGAGCACGAGGCTCAGCCCGGCGTGCTCACCCGCCACGGCGTCGAAGGCCGTGACGAGGGCCGGCACGTTCTTGCGCGGTTCGATCGTGCCGAGGTGCAGCACGTACGGCGCGGCAACGCCGAGGCGCGCGAGCACGGCCGCGTCCGCCCCCGGGACCGGTTCGTCCGGGCGGAACACGGCGTGGTCGATCCCGTGCGGCACGACGTGGATACCTCCCCGCGGCGCGTAGAGCGCCCGGAAGCGACGGGCGGTCGTCTCGCTCACGCAGATCACCGCCTCGGCGTCGCGAGCCGCGCGCCGCAGCGCCCGACCGAAAAAGACGACCTTGCTCCGTTCGTGCCACTCGGGGTGGTCGATCATCGAGAGGTCGTGGACGGTGACAACAGCGGGGACACCGAGCCGGGCCGGCATCGAGTAGTGCGGCCCGAAAAAGACCGCCGCCTGCGGGCAGCCCCGGCGCAGCGCGGCGCGTAGGGCGAACTCGCCGTAGGCGACGCGCGCCAGGCGCCCGTCCGGCGCCGAGGCGACGATCCCGGCCCCCGACGCGAGGGCGCGCCAGCGGCCCCCGTCCGAGCGCCGGGTGACGAGGTCGAGGGCGACGTCGCCCCCCCGCGCCAGCGCCCCCACGACCGCCACCGTGTACTGCCCGGCACCGACGGGGGCGCTCGGCACCGCGGTGACGTCGACGGCGACCCGGAGCGGCGCCGCCCTCACGCGCCGGCCTCCACGACGCGGCGCCACACGGCGACGTGGGCGGCCGCGGTGGCCCGCCAGGTGAGCGGTGCGACCCGGGCGCGGCCCGCGGTGACGAGTCGCTCCCGCAGGTCTCCGTTCGCGGCCACCCGGACCAGCGCCGAGGCGATCGCCTCGACGTCGAGGGGATCGACCTCGTAGGCGGCACCGCCCGCGCTCGGCACGGCGCTCGCGACGACCGGGGCGCCGGCGCGCATCGCCTCGACGACCGGCAGGCCGAACCCCTCGACGAGCGGTACGTAGGCGAGGAGACGCGCCCGGCCGTAGAGGCCCGCCAGCACGGGGTCGGTGACCCTCCCGGCGAAGACGACCCCCTCGGGCGCGGGCGCCGCGGCGTCCCCCCAGCCCGGTGGCCCCACGACGACGAGCGGCAGCGGTTCGGCCTGGGCGCGTCGGGCGAGCGCGTAGGCCGCGAAGAGCCGCGCCAGGTTCTTGCGCGGCTCGCGGGTCCCCACCGCCAGCAGGTACCCGCCGCTGACGCCGAGCCGGTCAAGCACCTCGTCCGTCGCGGCGTCGTCGGCCGGTGCGAGATGGTCCGAGCCCTCCTCCACGACGGCGATGCGGTCCTCGCCGACGCCCAGCCCCGCCTCGCGCAGCGCCCGGGCGGTCGCCTCCGACGGAACGATCGCGCACGCCATCCGTCGGGCCACGTCCGCGAGTGCCTTCTCGTGCCAGCGGCGGCCCCGTGCCGGGAAGGTCTCCGGCACGGCCCGCCAGGCGAGGTCGTGGACGGTGACGGTGAGCGGGGCCGCGCTCGGCGGGGCCGCCAGGGAGACGGTGTGCACGAGCGAGCAGCCCCGCCCGACGCGGCCAACCCCGGCGCCCCAGGCGCGCACGAGCGCCGCCGCCGGCCACGGTGACGTGTCGAGGGGGAACCCGAGCCCGGCGAGCGGGTCCGGGCCCCGGCCGGGCCGCGAGGCGTAGAGGCGGCACGGCGGGCGTGCGGCCTCGTCGAGCTCGGCCAGGCCCGCGACGAGGGCGCGCGCGTAGGTGCCGATGCCGCCCGGCAGGGCACGGCGCAGTTGCTCGACGACGAGCACCACACCCGAGTCGAGCCTGCCGCCGGGGCTCACCGGAAGAGGTCCTCGCCGTGCGGACGGACGATCTCGGCCACGGCCGACGATTCCCGCAGCCACGACGGGTCGACGCCCCGCACGATCGCGACCGGGACATGGGCGGCCTTGCCCATCACGAGCTCGGCCGCGGCGGCGATCTCGTCGGCGATGCACATCTCGGTCGCGGCGAGCACCCGCCCGGAACCGTCGACGGTGCCGCGCAGGTCGACGATGGCGGCGACGCCGGCGCAGCCGATCGCCACGTCGACGAGGCCGCGGCGCCAGGCGCGCCCGAACGTGTCCGAAATGATGACGCCGATTTCGAGGCCGGCGATCGCCCGCACCGCGTCGCGGATGCCCCGCGCCGAGCGGTCGGGGTCGACCGGCAGCAACACCGCGGAGCCCTCGGCGACGTTGGAGAGGTCGACGCCGGAGTTGGCGCAGACGAAGCCGTGGCGCGTCTCCGTGATGACGAGCTCGCCGCGCCGCCGCAGGATGCGGACCGCCTCCGACTCGGCAAGGCGGCGCTTGGCGGCGGGGTCGTCCGCGTCGACGGCGACGACACGCCCCTCGGACTTGGAGACGATCTTCTGGGTGACGACGACGACGTCGCCGGGCTCGAGTGGTGCCTGGGCCGCGAGCAGGACGCCGATGCTCGCCCCGGCGGCGATCTCGGGGAGCCCCTCGACACCGAACACCAGAAGCGACGGCGGGGTCATCGCCGCCCCGCCCCCACGGCCGAGAGCGCGGTCCGGGCGAGCGCCTGCGCGACCTTCGCCGTGCGCATCACGGTGTCGGCCACGACGGCGCGCACGCCGGTCGCCGCGACCCTGTCGGCGAGGTCGTCGTCCGCCGCGTCGATCACGATGCACCCGCAATACGGGCGCAGCAAGCGCGCCACGCCGGCCGCCGACGATTCGTGGCCGAGCTCGACGAGGAGGTGGTCGGCGGGGCCCTTGAGGGCCCGCCCGGCGACGATCGGCGAGATGGCGACGACCCGGTCGCGGCGGTCCGCGAGGACCTCGCCGATCCCGGGGACAGCGAGGATGGGCGCCACCGACAGGAGCGGGTTCGAGGGGGCGAGCACGATCGCCTCGGCCGCCTCGAGGGCCGCGACGACCCCCGGGGCCGGGACCGCCGACTCGGTGCCGACGTAGGCGATCGACTCCACGGCGACTTGGTGGCGGAGACGGACGAAGTACTCCTGGAACTCGACCTCGCGACCGTCGGCGAGCCGCAGCCGCGTCCGCACGTCGTCGTCGGTCATCGGCAGGAGCGTGAGGCCCAGCCCCCAGGCCGTCGTGATCTCGGCGGTCACCTCGGTGAGCGTCGCGCCCGCCGCGAGCCGCTGGGTCCGGAAAAGGTGGGTCGCGAGGTCGCGATCGCCCAGCCGGAACCACGTCGCGACGTTGTAGCGGGACAGTGCGTCCATCGTCTGGAACGAGTCCCCCGCGAGCCCCCAGCCAGTCGCCTGGTTCACGGCGCCGGCGAGGGTGTAGGTGACAGTGTCGAGATCCGGGCTGACGTGGAGGCCGTGCAGCACCGTGTCGTCGCCGGTGTTGCCGACGACGGTGACCTCCGCCTCCGCGACGACGCCGACGAGCCCCGCCAGGAAACGCGCCGCCCCTACCCCGCCGGCGAGGACCGCGATCATCGCCCTGTCCGGTTGTGACCCCGGCGGGCCGCGAAGGCCAGCGTGGCGGCGACGCCCTCCTCGAGCGAGGTCCACGGCGCCCAGCCGAGGTGGAGCTTGGCCCGCCCCGGGTCGAGGGCGTTCGCCCGCACGTCACCGGCACGCGACGGGCCGTGATCCGGCGGGAGCGCCGATCCCGCCTGTGAGGCCATCGTCGCGTAGAGATGGGCGATCGAGGTCTGCACCGCCGTGCCGACGTTGATGACCAGTCCGCCGCCGCGCTCTGTGGCGCGGGCGAAGGCGTCGACGACGTCGTCGACGAAGATGAAGTCGCGCGTCTGGAAGCCGTCGCCGTCGATGGTCGAGGCCCGGCCGGCGACGAGGTCGGCGGCGAAGTGGGCCACGACCCCGGCCTCGCCGGTCGAGTCCTGGCGCGGTCCGTAGACGTTGGCGAGCGCGAGGGCGGTGAACTCCAACCCGTACAGGTCCCGGAAGGCCTGGAGATAGTCGATCGCGACCTTCTTCGACACCCCATACGGCGACGACGGCCGGATCGGGTGCGTCTCGTCGACTGGGAGCTCGCGGGCCTCGAGCGCACCGTAGAGGGTGCCCCCGCTGGCGGCGTAGACAACCTTGCGCACGCCGGCGCGGCGCGCGCCGTCCAGCACGCGGACGGTCCCGGCGACGTTCACCGCGGCGTCGAAGCCTGGGTCGCGCTCGGACGCGGCGACGCTCGCCTGCCCGGCGAGGTGGAAGAGGATCTCGGGGCGCCGCCGCTCGATCAGCGTCACGACGCCGGCGTCGGTCACGTCGATCTGGTGGAAGCGGAACTCGCCGCCCCGGGCCCGGGCCTCGGCGAGATTGGCGAGCGAACCGGTCGAGAGGTCGTCGATGACATCGACGGCGTGCCCCTCGGCGAGCAGCCGGTCGACGAGACTCGACCCGATGAACCCCGCCCCGCCGGTGACGAACGCGCGCACGGACGGATCAGTCGGGGCGGCGCGCGCCGACGAGCATCTCGTCGTCGTCGACGACGGAATCGGCGCCGATGACCGTTGAGGCGAAAAGCGACGCACGGCGGCCGATGACCGCCCGGGGACCGACGATCGACGCGTCGACCGTCGCCTTGGCCTCGATGCGCGCCCCGGCGAGGAGGATCGAGCCGCGCACGGTCGCCCCCGGCGCCACCCGGACCGCCGGGCCGACGACGGCGTCCTCGACGAGCGCGCCCGCCTCGACTGCCGCCCCCGCGCCGAGGAAGGCGCAACCCCGCACCTCGCCCTCGAGCAGAGCCCCCGGCGCGAGGAACACGCCCGGGGAGCGCACCTGGCACTCCGGGAGGACGACCCTCGGACGCAGGCCCGCGATCACGTCGAGCTGTGCCTGCACGTACCGTTCCGGCGTCCCCGTGTCGATCCAGTAGGCGTCGGAGTCGTAGGCGTAGACCTCGCCCCGCGCGACAAAGGCCGGCAGGGTCACCCGCTCGACCGACACCGGGCGGTCCCGCTCGATCGAGGCGAGGACATGGGGCTCGAAGACGTAGACGCCAGCGCTGATGAGGTTCGAGGGCGCCTCGTCCCGCGGCGGCTTCTCGATGAAAGCGAGCACGCGCCTGTCCTCATCGAGCGCCACGACGCCGAACGGGGAGGGGTCCTCGACCGGGGTGAGCGCGATCGTGATCGACGCGCCGCGGTCCTCGTGCAACGCGACGAGCGCGCCGAGATCGAGATCGGTGAGGATGTCGCCGTTCAACACGAGGACCCGCTCGTCCATCATTCCCGCCGCCTCGGCGGCGAAGCGGACCGCCCCGGCGGTGTCCAGTGGGTACGGCTCAACGGCGTAGCTGATCGCCACCCCCGCCCACGTCTCGCCGGGGAAGGCCGCGAGGAAGGGATCCGGCTGGTAGCCGATCGAGAGCACGACCCGGTCGACGCCGTACAGGCCTAGCCATTCGACGACCCGGGCAATGATCGGCCGCTCGACGATCGGCAGCATGGGTTTCGGCATGTCGTAGGTGAGCGGACGCAGCCTCGTCCCCTCCCCGCCGACGAGCACGATCCCCTGCACCGTCAGCTACTCCCTGTCGTGTCCCCGATCACGCCTACTTCTTGCCCGGCGTCGTGGTCGTCGTCGTCGAGGTCGTCGACGTCGTGGTCGTCGACGTCGTGGTCGGCACGGTTGACGTGGTCGTCGTGGTCGTCGACGTCGTGGTCGAGGTCATCGCCTTCCCCGAGAGCAGGTCCTCGAGGTCGGTCACCGTCGTGGCCACCGGCCCGGGGATCGTCGTGCCCTGCGGAACGAACGCGATGGTGATCATCTCGCCGTTCGTGATGTGGATGTTCGCCGGGCCGACCACGGTCTTCGAGACGATCGCCGACGGCGAGGACCACACCCGGGCGACGAGTTCGCCCTTGCCCTTGGCGGGTCCGGTACAGCGGTCACCGTCGATCCAGGTCCGGTGCCCCTTGCCCGGGTAGCGCAGCTCGTCGTTCGTCAACCGGAACCCGGTGTAGGCGTACTCCGTGGCGAACAGCCCGAGGGTCGCATTCTTGCCCTCGTAGGCGGGTGCCCCGGTCCCGGCATAGGCCGGGTGGGCGTTGAGCACGCCGTATCCGACGCTCCCCAGCCCGATCGACGTCATGTTCGTGCTCGCCGGGAGGAGCGGCTCGACCTTGCCGCAGATGTCGATCGAGAGCGCGGCGTACCAGTTGGAGGTTCCCGCCGGGCCCTCGGGGACCCGGAGCGCCTCGTCCCGGCTGTACACGATGAGGCCGATGCCGACGACGATGATGGCGAATATGAGCAAGTACCACGCCATCGGGCGCCGCGCCCGGTAGCTCTTGCTCCCACCGCTCGAGGCGGCGCGCGCGACGGTCCGTCCAAAAGATCCTCGTGCCATAGCGCGCCGAGCTTAGTCAAGCCCCGGCGGGCGAGAGCCCCGGCGGGCGACGAGCAATTGGTGGGCCCAGGCGAGACCGAGCCGCACGACGAGACCGCCGGCCACCGGGGCGAGGAGCACCGACCGGACGCCGACCAGCGACTTGCGTGCGAAGCGCAGCGTCGAGCGGTGGTGCGCGGCGAGCATGCGGTACGGGCGGGTCGCCGCCGACAGTCCCTGGTAGTGGACGGCCGCGGCGGCGGGCTCGTAGAGCACGCGCCACCCGGCGCGGCGCAGTCGCCAGCACAGGTCGAGGTCCTCGACGTACATGAAGTAGCCCTCGTCGAATCCGCCGACCGTCTCGAACGCCTCCCGCCGCACGAGGCAGCATGCCCCCGAGACCCAGTCCGACTCACGGGCCCGCGGCGCGACCGCACCGTCGAGCGTCGCAGTGCCGCGGTAGCTCCTCGTCCAGCGGTTGTCGGGCCAGAACAGGCCGACGAGGGCGTGTCCCGCCCCGACCGTGAAGCTCGGGAACGATCTCGCCGACGGGTACAGCGCGCCCCCGGGCTCGTGGATCGACGGCCCGACGACGGCCACGTCCGGCTCGGCCTCGAGCGTTCCGGCGAGCACGTCGACGGCCCCGGGGTCGATGACGATGTCGGGGTTGACGACGAGGACGAACGGCTCACCAAGCGTGGCGGCACCCCGGTTCACCGCCGTCCCGTAGCCGAGGTTCCTCCCGGCCCGCACGATCCGCGCCTTCTCATCGGCGGCGACGAGCGTCGCCAGCGACCCGTCCGTCGAGCCGTTGTCGACGACGACGATCTCGGCCACGCCTGCCGCCCGCAGGCTCGCGACACAGGCGGTGAGCTCCGCACCGGCGTTGTAGTTGACGACCACGGCGCCCGTGCGGCTGGCCGGCTTCGCCGATCCGTGGGCGATCGCGCGCGCCGACGCGCCCTTCAAGCGATGAGCTCCCGAACGAGTGCCCCGACCGACTGACGCCAGTCGGGCAGCAGCGCCATGCCCGACAGCCGCAGGGCTGTGTTGTCGAGCACGGAGTTCGGCGGACGAGGCGCGGGACGGGGGGGTACGAGCTCGTCGGTGGAGATGGGTTCGACTCGCGTTGCATCCCCGCCGGCCGCCTCGACCACGGCGCAGGCGAAGCCGAACCACGAGGTCGTCCCCTGGTTCGTTACGTGGAACAGCCCGCTGCGGCGCTCGAGTGACAACGAGACGAGCGTGCGGGCGAGATCGTGGGCGACGGTCGGGCTCCCGCGCTGGTCGGCGACGAAGCGCAGGGGCCCGTCACCTGCCATGAGCGCGAGGACGGTCTTCACCATGTTCGCCCCGTGCCGACCGACGAGCCAGGAGGTGCGCACGATGAGCCCGCCGGCGCCGATCTCGTGCTCGCCAGCGAGCTTCGAGCGGCCGTACATCGAGAGCGGATTCGGCTCGTCCCACTCGGTGTAGGGACGGTCGAGCGTCCCGTCAAAGACGTAGTCGGTGGAGAGGTACGTCACGTGGGCGCCGACGAGGCGCGCCGCCTCGACGACGTGCCGAGTCCCGAGGGCGTTTACCGACCAGGCGCGGTCACGCTCGGTCTCGCAGGCGTCGACGGCGGTGAAGGCCGCGAGGTGCAGGACAAGCGACGGCTCGTAGGCCGAGAACGCCGTCATGACGGTGTCGCGATCGGTGATGTCGAGCTCGGGCACGTCCGAGGCGATGACCTCGAAGCCTCGGCTTCTCGTCCGCTCGGCCGACCGGCGTTCCAGCTCGGCGACGACGTCGGAGCCGAGCTGGCCGCGGGCACCGGTGACGAGGACGCGCATCATCGCCGGCTCAGCCCTTCGGCGGGGCCGGCGTGCCGGACGCGAGCGGCGCGGCCTCCCAGGACCCCTCGACGACCGGCGAACGGCCGATGAGCGGCCGCCACCACGCCTCGTTCGCCCGGTACCAGTCGACCGTGGCGGCGAGTCCCGCGGCAAACTCGACGGTCGTCGTCCAGCCGAGCTCGGCGCGGATCTTCGAGGAGTCGAGCAGGTACCGCCGGTCGTGACCCGGGCGGTCGGGGACGATCGTCTTCAGTGACGCCGGCGCCCCCGTGGCGGCGAGCACGCCATCGGCGACTTCCTCGATGGAGGCCTCAACACCGGAGCCCACGTTGTAGGTCTCGCCCTCTCTGCCGCGTCGCAGGACCGCGTCGATCGCCCGGCAGTGGTCGGCGACGTGGAGCCATTCACGGCGGTTCGCCACCGAGGCGTAGAGCGGCAGCGGCTCGCCGCCGATGGCCCGGGTCGCGAAGAGCGGGATCACCTTCTCCGGGAACTGGTAGGGGCCGTAGTTGTTGCAGCAGTTGGTGATCGTCACCGGCAGGCCGAACGTCTCGCCGTAGCAGCGCACGACGTGGTCGGAGCCCGCCTTCGAGGCGTTGTACGGGGTCCTCGGCCGGTACGGCGACTGCTCAGTGAACGACTCGTCGCTGTCGAGAGCGAGGTCGCCGTAGACCTCACAGGTCGAGATGTGGTGGAGCCGTTCGACACCGACACGACGGGCCGCGTCGCACAGCGCCTGCGTGCCCAGCACGTTCGTCCGGAAAAAGAGCGCCGGGTCGAGCACGGCGAGGCTGTTGTGGGACTCGGCCGCGAAGTTCACGATCGTCGTGATCCGCTCGGTGCGCAGCAAGTCCTCGACGAGTGGCTGGTCGGCGATGTCGCCCAAGACGAACCCCACCCCCGCCGTCTCCTCGAGCGGCTCGAGGCTCGAACGGTTCCCGGCGTAGGTGAGCGCGTCGAGGACGACGATGGAGTCCTCGGGGTGCTCGGCCACCCAGTAGCGCACGAAGTTCGAGCCGATGAAGCCCGCTCCCCCGGTGACAAGGAGTCGCATGCCCGGCAAGGGTAGCGGCCGTATCACCCCCACGGACCCCGATCCCCCTCCTCGCCTCCCGGGGGGTCGCTCCGTAGATGGACGACGTCGCCGGCCTCGAGGACGAGCCGGCTGGGCCCGGCCTCGAGGATGAGCCGGCCGGCATCGTCGATCGCGACCACGGAGCCGGTGAGCGAGTCCCGCGCCGTGTCGACGCGCACCCGGCGCCCGATCGTCGAGCAGCGACCGCGGTACTCGTCCATCGTCGACGCCCCCGGGGTGCCATCCGGCCCGAAACGACGCGCCAGCGACCCCAGCAGCGCCGTGAGCACTTCGTCTCTTGCGACAGCGCGTCCGGCGATCTCGGCGAGACCGGTCACCGCCACGGGGCCGCCCGCCGGCTCCGTGGCGACCAGGGCGCGCACACCCGACGCCTCGAGGTTCAGCCCGACGCCGACGACGAGCACCGCCGGGTCCGCCCCGTCCGCGCCGGCGACGACCTCGGCGAGGACGCCGCCCAGCTTGTCGTCGCCGACGACCAGGTCGTTCGGCCACTTGAGCGAGATCGACGCGCCGCTCGCCCCCTCGGCGGCGTCGGCCGCGGCGAGTGCGACCGCCGTCGACACGAGGTGGAGGTCGCCCGCGGCGAGGCGCGGGCGCAAGACGATCGAGCAGAGCAGCGCCGCCCCGCGGGGCGCGACCCAACCGCGTCCGAGCCGGCCACGCCCGGCGGTCTGCTGCTCGGCGACGACAACGAGCCCCGCCGGCGCGCCCTTCCGGGCGGCGTCGGCGGCCCAGCGGTTCGTCGAGTCGACGACATCGAGCCGCACGACGTTCGTGAAGTCCGGTGGCGCCGAACTAGCCTGCTCGCCTGGACGAAAACGGGAGCCGCCAACCCCCCGGGGGGACCGTCGCTCCCGCACAGGTGCACGATACGCACGGAGTGGGGCGCGTGTTCGACAAGGTCCTCATCGCGAACCGGGGCGAGATTGCGGTGCGCGTCGCGCGCACCTGCCGGGAGCTCGGCGTCCTGACCGCCGCCGTCTACTCCGAGGCCGACCGCGACGCCCTCCACGTGCGGATCGCCGACGAGGCGTACTCGCTCGGCCCCGGCGGGCCGGCCGAGACCTATCTCGACATCGACGGCGTCATCGAGGTCCTGCGGCACTCCGGTGCCGACGCCGTCCATCCCGGCTACGGATTCCTGGCGGAGAACGCGGCTTTCGCCCGCGCGGTTGCCGAGGCCGGCGCGCAGTTCATCGGGCCTCCCCCCGCCGCCATCGAGATGATGGGCTCCAAGCTGACCGCCCGGGACGCGGCCGCCCGGGTCGGGGTCGTCGGCGTGCCCGGCCGCAACGAGCCGGTGGGCTCGGCGGACGAAATCCTCACCTTCGCTGCCGAGTGGGGCTACCCCGTGGCGATCAAGGCCTCCTACGGGGGCGGGGGCCGCGGGATAAAGATCGTCGACGGACCCGACGACGCCGAGCTGGCGCTCCGCTCGGCCCGGCGGGAGGCCGAGTCCTACTTCGGACGCGGTGACGTCTACCTCGAGCGCTACCTGCCAGCCTCGCGTCACGTCGAGATGCAGATCACCACCGACCGCTTCGGCGACACGGTCTGGCTCGGCGAGCGTGACTGCTCGAGCCAGCGGCGCCACCAGAAGCTCATCGAGGAGTCCCCGGCGCCCGGGCTCACCGACACGGTGCGCGCGGCGATGGGCGACGCCGCCGTGCGGGTCGCCGGCGCCTGCGGCTACGAGGGTGCCGGTACCGTCGAGTTCCTCTACGACGACGGCGCCTTCTACTTCCTCGAGATGAACACCCGCCTGCAGGTGGAGCACCCCGTGACCGAGTTCGTCACCGGCATCGACCTCGTGGCGCTGCAGCTGCGCGTCGCGGCGGGGGAACCGCTCGGCTTCACCCAGGACCAGATCGTCCGCCGCGGCCACGCGATCGAGTGCCGCATCAACGCCGAGGACCCGGCGGGCGGGTTCTTCTTCCCCAGCCCGGGGCGGATCACCCGCTTCCGCTTCGCCGACGGCTTTGGGGTGCGGACCGACGCCGGCTACGAGCAGGGTGACACGATCGGCCCGGAATTCGACAACCTCGTCGCAAAGCTCGTCGTCTGGGGCGTCGACCGGGAGGACGCCCGGCGGCGAATGATCCGAGCCCTCGACGAGACGATCATCGAGGGCATCGCGACGACGATCCCCGCGCTGCGCGCCATCCTCACCCACGAGGACTTCATCGCCGCGAGGCACTCAACCCGTTTCGTCGAGGACCGCCTCGACTTCTCGATGCTCCCGCCGATCTTCGTCGACGAAGACGCGACCGACGACGACCGCGTGCTGCGCACGATCGATGCCGAGGTCGACGGCCGCCGCTACTCCGTCGGGCTGTTCGTCCCCGGCTCGGTGGGCGCGGCGCGCGCCGCGCGGACGCGGCGGCGCCACCGGCGCGAGGCGACCGCCCCCTCGGACGGGACCGTCACCGCGCCGATGCAGGGGACGATCGCTCAGCTCCTCGTCGCCACGGGCGACGTGGTCAGGACCGGGGACGTCCTGTGTGTGCTCGAGGCGATGAAGATGGAGAACCCCATCCGGGCGCAGGTCTCCGGGACCCTGCGGGAGGTCCGGGTCACGACGGGCGACTCGGTCGGCTTCGGCGACGTCGTCGCGGTGATCGAGTGAGCGCGTCCACCGGGAACCTCTCGTCACCAAAGGATCGCGCCCGGGCCACCGTCGAGGAGGCGGCCGACCGCCTCGTCGAGCTCTCGCACCGGATCCACGCCCACCCCGAGCTCGGTTTCGAGGAGGTGAAGGCCGCCGCGTGGTGCGCCGAGGCGCTCACCGCGGGCGGTTTCGATGTGGAACTGGGCGTCGGCGGCCTCCCGACCGCCTTCGACGCCACCATCGGTTCCGGGCCGCTCGCCATCGGGATCTGCTGCGAGTACGACGCACTCCCCGGGATCGGCCACGCCTGCGGTCACAACGTCATCGCCGCCGCCGGCGTCGGCGCAGGACTGGCGCTCGCGCCGCTCGTCGACGTCCTCGGCTGCACCGTCCACGTCCTCGGCACTCCCGCCGAGGAGGGCGGGGGCGGCAAGATCCTCATGCTCGAGGCGGGGGTGTTCGACGGGTTATGCGCCGCGATGATGGTCCACCCGGCGCCCGCCGAGCTGGTCCAGATGCCCTGCCTGGCGATCGCGCACTTCGACGTGCGTTTCATCGGCAAGGAGGCACACGCCTCGGCCTTCCCCGAGCTCGGTGTCAACGCGGCGGATGCCGTCACGATCGGCCAGGTCGGAGTCGGGCTGTTGCGGCAGCACGCCAGGCCCGGCGACCAGGTCCACGGCATCGTCACGAACGGCGGCGCGGCGCCGAACATCGTCCCAGGCCTCGCCGAGGCGAAGTACTACGTCCGCTCGTCGACGCTCGCCGGGCTCACCGAGTGGGAGGCCCGCGTCCGGCGCTGCTTCGAGGCGGGGGCGATCGCGACAGGGTGTTCGGTCGAGTTCACGACACGCTGCCCGGCGTACTCGGAGTTCCGACCCGATGCCGCGATCGGCGCGTACTACCGCGCGAACGCCGAGTCGCTCGGCCGCGTCTTCCCGCCGCTACCGGAACGCCCCCTGACGGCGTCGACGGACATGGCGAATATCTCCCTCGCCATCCCGGCGATCCACCCGACGATCGACATCGACTCGGCGCCGGCGGGCAACCACCAGCCGGAGTTCGCGGCGCACTGTGTGACCCCCGCCGCCGACCGGGCGATCCTCGACGGCGCGACAGCGATGGCATGGACCGTCATCGACCTCGCGCTCGACGGAGGCGAACGGGAGCGCCTGCTCAACTCGGCGCTTCGGCCGAGTTGAGCTCACTGCCAAGCGGCCTCGGGTCCCGGCTCGCGTTTGGCGACGGCGACCGTCCCGACCTGCGATCGCGACGCGAGGCTTCTTGTCGCGTCTCTCAGCGGCCGCCGGGCGCCGACGCGAAGTGCGACCGACAGAACTGGTCGTACTCGGCGATCACGATCTCACCGGCGTTCTCGCCGCACGCCAGGCAGGCGGGGTCGCGACCGAACGAGAAGCAGCGGAACTCCTCGGCGAGCGCGTCGTAGGCGAGCAGGCGGCCGACGAGTGGTTCGCCGAGATCGAGCAGCATCTTGATCGCCTCGACCGCCTGGATCGAGCCGATGATCCCGGGGAGCACGCCCAGCACACCCGCCTCGGCGCACGAGGGCGCGAACTCTGCCGGCGGCGGCTCGGGAAACAGGCACCGGTAGCAGGGGCCGACGTACGGCTGGAACACGGTCGCCTGGCCCTCGAAACGGAAGATTGAACCGTGGACGACCGGAACCCTGGTGAGGAGGGCGGCGTCGTTCACGAGGTAGCGCGACGGGAAGTTGTCGGTCGCGTCGACGACGAGGTCGTAGCCGGATAGGAGCTCGACGACGTTGTCTGCCCGGAGCCGGACGTCGTGCGTGACGACGTTCACGTCAGGGTTGAGGGCCGTCAGCGTCTTCTTCGCGGAGTCAACCTTGCGCTCGCCGATCCGGCCGCCGTTGTGGAGGATCTGACGCTGGAGATTCGACAGGTCGACGACGTCGTCGTCGAGGATACCGATCGTGCCGACCCCGGCGGCGGCGAGGTAGATCGACGCCGGCGAGCCGAGCCCCCCGGCACCGAGGACCAGCACCTTCGACTCGAGGAGCTTCAGCTGACCGGACATCCCGATCTCGGGGAGCAGCAGGTGGCGCTGATAGCGGTTGCGCCGCTCGGCACTCAGCACCTGCGGCGTCGACCACGGGCGGCCCTCATCCTTCCAGCGGTTGAACCCACCGGCCATCGAGGCGACGTTCGTGTAGCCGAGCTCGGCCAGCGTCCTCGCGGCGAAGACCGAGCGCACGCCAGCGGCGCAGTAGACAACGACGCGGGCCTCCTTGTCCGGGATCCGCGTCTCGACATCGAGCTCGAGGCGGCCGCGCGGCACGTCGACCGCGCCGCCGATCGCGCCCTGCGAGTACTCCTCGGCCTCGCGCACGTCGAGGAACACACTGTCGCCGGACTGGGCCTGGACCTCGGCGGGCTCGACCTCATGGACCTGCCGCCTCGCCTCGGCCAGCAGGCTGTTCAGGGTTGACACGGGCGCTCCTCCACTTCCCGTCTGACAGGCGGTGCCCCTGGCGGCGAGTACGCCGCCGATGTCCCGTTTCCTGCGAAAACACTACCAGCGCGGTCGAAATTCCCCGCCGCCGCGACGGCGACGATGGGACCGGTAGGGTGCGCGACATGGAGTTCTTTGACGTCGCCCTGCGCCGCCGAATGACCCGCCGCTTCGACCCCAGCCCGATCCCCGACGAAGCGCTCGCGCGCTTGGTCGCTGCCGGGGCGAGCGCGCCCACGGCCGGCAAGACGAGTGGCGTCGAACTCCTCGTTCTCAAGTCACCCGAGCGCAGGGCCCTGTTCTGGGACCTTGCCTCGGACCGCACCTGGCGCGAGGACGGCCAGGAGTCCGCCGGCGTCCTGGCGGCCCCGGTCATCATCGTGCCGGTCGCCGATCCCGATGCCTACGTTGCGCGCTACGCGCGCCCCGACAAGGTCTCGTCGGCGCTTGCCGGCCTGGTGGCCGGCGAATGGCCGGTGCCCTACTGGATCGTCGATGCTTCCTTCGCGGTGATGCTCATGCTGTTAGCGGCGGCCGACGCCAGCCTCGGCGCCCTCTTCTTCCAGCTGCACGCGCCGTCCCAAACGGTCCTGGCCGGCCTCGGCCTGCCGGCGACGAGGGTGACGATCGGCGCGCTCGCGGTCGGCCATCCCGCCGTGAGCACCCCGGCAGACTGACCGCAACCCGACGGTGCGGACCGCGCTGTTCGCTCGGGCCTCGCGCCGATCAGGTGAGAGGCTTCTTCGTCCCGAAAACCGAGAGGCTGATCCTGCCGTGCTCGCACACCGGGTTCGGCGGGCTGAAGGGCCCGACGACGGCATCGCCGCGCGGCGGCACCTTGACCGACACGTGGTACGAGGTCAGCTCACACGGCCCGGTCTGCTGTTCACCGGTGCCCGGGATGTCCGCGGAGAACCGGCCCTCGGCCCACGCCGAGTGGCCGGGCTTCAATGTGACGATGAACATCACGGCCACCCCCGGGTCGGCGTTCACCACGTGGGTCGGGAGCTTCTTCCCCTTCCTGCCGAGCAGCCGCATCCCGGCGAGGCCGCTCACCTTGCAGGTCGAACTCGAAACGTTCTTCACCCGCAGTGCATAGGAGACATTGCCGGCCCCGGCGCTGAAGGGAACCAGCGAGAAGGAGACAGAGAGCTGCGTGCCCCCGCACCACGGCGCCTTCCCGGATGCGGAGGCGGTCGCCCCGCTCGAGAACGGAACGACGACTGAGGCGGCGCAGAGGGCGATTGCCAGACCGATCAAACGAGTTGTTCTCACCGCTTCAATGTAACGACGCCACTACCGGACCGCGCGTCGCTCCGAGTCCGGGGTATCCGCCACGCCGAGACGAGCTGCTCCGCCCCAGCACTCAGGGGTTCGCGCGCTGAAAGCCACCGGAACCAACTGAGACTCCCCTGGCACGGAGGCAACTAGTCGTGTCGTCACTTGGCAATCTGCAGGAGGCCGACGATCCCGATGACGTAGATGAGGATCGCCAGGATCGAGTCGGGACCCAGTCGTCTCGGGCGCGAAGGGCGCACGATCACGCCGCCGACGTACATGACCGTCAATGCCAGACCGAGGGCAGCCAACCAGGCGTTCGGACCGCCCGTCGTCGGCAGCACCGGTCTCGCCGCCACGAGATCTGCGACAAGGAACAAGCAGAGCTGGAACGCATTGCCGCCGAACACGTCGCCGATCGCGAGCTGGTGATCGCCCAGTCGCACGGCCTCGATGCCCGAACTGATCTCCGGCAGTGCCGTTGCCAACGCGAGGAACGTGGCCCCGAAGACGACGCCGTTGATCCCGGCGCGGTTCGCGAGCTCGTTGCCGCTCATCTCCAGGGCGACACCGGCCAGCAGCGTCACCGCCGACGAAATGCCGAACACCGACGCGACGCGCCACGTCGAATGCGTCGCGCTCGCCGCGTCCGCGACCGGGTGACGGACGCGACGATGGGGCCGCCCGGGCTGAGCACCCTCCATCGTCACGGTCCACCTCGGGTGCGACCGCGTCCGGTTCAGCACCCACACCCCGGCGATCCAGATGACCACGATCGCCAGCGACGCGGGGCTGACACGCCCGGCGATCGCCGTCGAGGCCGGCAGCAGAGCCCCCATGAGCACGACTGAGACGACGAGCACGACGAGCAAGCCCTCGAGAACCGGCACGAGCGACCCGACAAGGTACGTCAGCGGCCTTGGAGCGAAGAGGTCGCACACGACCAGCACCATCGTCGCCGTGGCGATACCACCGATCAGGTTCCCCGCCGCCAAACCGAGATGGCCCGACTCGGCGGCCGAAATCGTGACGGCCAGCTCCGGCAGGCTCCCGGCGATGGCGAGCAGCACCATCCCGCCGATTGCATCCCCGAGCCCCAGCCGCCTGTCCAGCTCGTCAGTCGATGTCGACAGCTTCACCCCCGCCCCCCAGGTCACCGCCGACGCGACGAGGAAGATGAAGAGGACGACGTACACCGAGAGCGAGGTCACGGCGAAATCTTTGCCGATCGGACAGACCCAAGCCGGACTCTGAGCGCCGGGATGGGGTCGGAGAGCACACGACCATTCCACCAAGACGAATCTCTCTTGAGATGGCTGGCGCGGGCGGGAGCGGGTGCGTCGGCGCCCCGGCGCGCACACCCTGGCCATGTGCACCGCAACGAGGCGCGCCCCGACCCGCCCACACCGGCTGTCCGGTCGGTCGCGGCGGCGCAACCGGCGGGCTGGAAGCAGGCGATGGCCATCTCCGCCGGTCCCCGGCCCGGGGCGACACCCGAGTCATCCCCCGACGCGGTGTTGGCGCCGCCGCCCCGCGGCCGTCCGGTGTGCGCCGACGACGTCGGTGACGACCCGATCCGCGCAGAAGGCAAGGAGGCCGTCGGCGACCAGGGTCAGCCCGAGAAGGGCTGCGCACACAGTGCCCGACTGGTCGAAAGTGACGAGGTTTGCCAAGCCGAGAGGTGGAGCGCAATGAGCGACAGCTATGTCAGCTGGACGCGGCCTTTGGCTGGTCCCGACACGAAAAGAGTCGTTCCCCTTCACTGGCACGAATTCAGGGCGCGCTTCATCCTCCACTGGTCCCTCGCTCTTCCCTAGAGTTGACCGCGGTGCTGGCGCTCCACGATCCCCTGAGAAGCCGCTCGTTCCGCTGGCTCGAGGGCACCGGGATGTTCGCCAACATCGGCGTCTGGATGGTCGCCCTCTTCGGCGGCTACATCATGGAACGCCTCACGACCTCACCGGTCCTCGTCGCCCTCGCCACCGACATGAGCCCGCTCGCGGGCATTCTCGCCGTCGCCTTCGCAGGCGCCGCGTCCGACTCCCGAGACCTGCGTCTCGTGCTGCTGCTCGCCAAGCTCCTGCTCGTCACATCGGTCACGTTCCTCGTCCTCATCTCCGCGACTCACGCCCTCAACCCGGCGACGTTGCTCATCGGGGTGGCCGGCATGGGCCTAGCAAGCGGGGCGTCCTCCCCGTCCTGGTGGACGACGGTCGGGAACCTGGTGCGGCCCGAGCTCATCCCCGTCGCCCTGAGCATCGACAGCTTCCAGTGGAACATCGGTCAGGTCGTCGGACCGGTCCTCGGCGGCGTGATCGTCCACAGCGCCGGGTACACCTCCTTCTTCGCCGTGTGCGGCGTGGTCATGCTCCCCCTCGTCGGCTTCCTCTACATCTGGCGCGGGCGGACGAACCTCCGGCTCTCCACCCCCGGGGCGGGGGCCGTCGAGAGCTTCCTCGGCTCCATGTCCTCAGGGTGGCGGTTCTTCGTGAACACCCCGGGGCTGCGGAACGTCGCCGTTCGCACCGCCCTCTACGTCACGCCGGCCGCGGCCTTCGGCGCGTTGCTGCCGCTCTTCGCCGCCCGCTACCTGCACACTTCCGCCTTCGAATACGGGCTCTTCCTGGCATTGGGCGGCGTGGGAGCGATGGCCGCCGCCCTCCTTCTGCCCCGCGTGCAGGGTCACCTCCACCTCGACGCCCTGGTCGCGGCGGCCGCCCTCACCAACGCGATCGCACTCGTCGCGCTCGTCACGTGGCCCACGCGTTGGGCGGCGGCTCCCGTGCTCGTCGTCACGGGCGCGAGCTGGGTCGGGGCGACGACGACCCTGATCATCGCCGCCCGACAGGTCGTCCCACAGTGGGTCCAGACCCGTGCCCTGTCGATCTACTACATCGTCCTCCAAGGACCCATGGTGCTGGGAGGCATCGCCTTCGGTGTCGTCAATACCTTCCTTCCGCTGCGCACGACGTTGCTCATCTCGGCCGCCGCCCTTCTGCCGGGCATCCTCGTCATCCCGCGCTTCGGCCTGCCGGTCGTGGACCGGGCGGCCCTCGAGCTCGTGGCGAGGTCAGACCTCACCGTCGGTGAGCACGTCCGCCCCGACGACGGACCCGTGCTCGTCCTCGTCGAGTACCGCGTCGACGAGCAGGACGTCGACGATTTCCTCGCGGCCATGGCTGAACTCCGCATCGTGCGGCGGCGCCTCGGGGGAACGCGCTGGGGCGTTTTCGAGGACTCCGCCGAACACGGCAAGTACCTCGAGACGTTCCTCGTCACCTCCTGGCGGGGGTACCTGCTCCAGCGCGACCACTACACGAAGCGCGACACGGCGATCGAGGCGAGGGCCTCCGCTTTCCACCGGGGACCCGGCCAGCCGACCTTCACCCGGCTCGTGCACCCCGAAAGCGTCGAGGCGGCCCGGACCCGCTCCGCCTGGCGTCGCGAGATGCTCCGTCTCGTGAGCGAGCGGCCCGACTACGCGGCCCGGCCACCGGATGCGTGAGGGGCGGTCGGCTCCGTAGCTCGGGCGGGAACGATTCTCACGCAGGTCAGCCGACCTCGACACCTGACGACGGGTCAGATGTTCGTTTCGTCGGGCGGGACTCGTGGCAGCGCCGGTGAGCCGCCGCCGCCACCCGTGGCCAGCTCCCGACAACCGACCGTGTAGGCGTCCATCGAGAGCGAGCCCATCGCGCAGCCGTCGACAAGCACACGGGCCGTCTGTCCCGCCGCGGCGGCAAGACCCGCGAGGTAAAGGAGCGGGATGAAGTGATCCGGGGTGGGGACCGCCACCGCGAAGTCCTCGCGCGCCTGGAGCCCAGCCAGCGCGGCGGGGCTGGTCGTCATGACGTCCGCGGCCGCCTCCCCGAAACGGCGTGCCCAGGCGAATCCGGCGTCCGGCTGGCCCCAGTCGATCAGCCGCAGGTTGTGCACGACGTTGCCGCTGGCGAGGATCAGCACCCCGCGCTCGCGCAGCTGCGCCAGCCTGGCCCCGAGATCGAGGTGGTACTCGAGTGGCTTCGTCGCGTTGATGGACAGCTGCACGACCGGCACGTCGGCTCCGGGAAAGGCGTGGACGAGGATGGACCAGGCGCCGTGGTCGATCCCCCAGGAGTCGGTGTCGAGGCCGACCCGCGTCGGCTGCGCCAAGTCGGCGACCTCCCCGGCGAGCTGCGGGTCACCTGGGGCCGGGTACTGCACGGCGAAAAGCTCGGCGGGGAAGCCGTAGAAGTCGTGGATCGTCTTCGGGGACGCCATCGCGGTCACAGCCGAGGCGTTGATGTACCAGTGCGCCGAGATGACGAGGATCGCGCGCGGGCGCGGCACCTCGGCGCCGAACGCCCGCCACGCCTCGGTGTAGCGGTTGTGGTCGAGCGCGTTCATCGGCGTGCCGTGACCGAAGAAGGCGGCCGGCATAAGAACCGCCTTCGCGCCCCCAGCGCCGGATGAAGTCACAGTCATCGTCGTCCCGCGTCCTGGCCAGCGTGCACCCCGAATTCCGCCTTCACCTGGACGCGACCGTCACCGCCGTGCCCGCCGGTCGACCGAGCGGTGCCCGCGAGGAAGGCCGCACTACCGTGCAGCCCCGTCTCGCACCCTCCTGGGTCCAATGCCGCGCACGCTCTAGGGGTTGACGGCCGCGCAGAAGCCCTCGAACACCTCGATGAACCGGTCGATGTGGCTCTCGTCGTGCCGCACCGAGAGCGTCCACTGCTCCTCGTTGCCCGGCGTCATGAAGATGCCGCGGTTGACGAGCCAGGCCCACGAGGCGTTGAAGAGATCGGCGTTCGTCTCGAGGAAGCTCCGGTAGTCGACGAGCGGTTCCGGCCGGTACGAGACGCATCCCTTGCAGCCCATGTCGACGACGTGGGCCGGGATCGAGTACTCGGAGATCGCCTTGCGGCACCCCTCCGCCAGGCGCGCGCCCATCTTCTTGAAGTGCTCGTAGGCGTCGGGGGTCAGTACCTCGGTGAGGGCCGCCAGCCCCGCCGCGACGACGAGTGGGTTCCCGTTGAACGTCCCCTGCTGGGCGATCCCCGACCCGATCTCGTCCATGAGATCGGCGCGCCCGCCGAACGCACCCGCCGGCGTGCCGCCGAAGACGGACTTCGCGAAGCACGCCAGGTCGGGCTGCACACCGAACAACTCGATCGCCCCGCCGGCGGCGATCGTCGCGCCACACTTCACCTCGTCGAAAATGAGGACGATCCCGTACCGCGTGCACAGCTCGCGCAGTCCCTCGAGATAGCCGGGACGCGGAAGCACGATCCCGATGTTCATCATCACCGGCTCGATGATGAGACAGGCGATCTCCGAGCCCCGCGCGGCGAACAGTTCCTCGGCCGCCCCGAGGTCGTTGTACGGGATGGCGAGGGTCCACTTCGCCATTTCGGCGGGGATCCCCCGCGAGGCGGGTGGCTCCATCGCCTGAGTCTCGCTCGCCTTGATGAGCATGAGGCTCGGCGTGACCGAGAACATCACGGAGTCGTGGTGGCCGTGGTAGGAACCCACGATCTTGCAAATCGTGTCGCGCCCGGTCGCGCCGCGCGCGACGCGGATCGCGTCCATCGTCGCCTCGGTGCCGGAGTTGACGAAGCGGACCCGTTCCATCCGGAACCGACGGCACAGCTCCTCGGCGAGCCGCACCGTGAGCTCGGTCGTCACCGCGAAGTGCGTGCCGGAGTGGGCGGCCCGCTCGATCGCCGCCGCGACGAGGGGATGGGCGTGACCGACCGCCACCGCGCCGAAGCCGTTGTGGTAGTCGACGTAGTGACGGCCGTCGACATCGATGACCTCGGCGCCGTCACCGCTTTTCAAGTAGATCGGGTAGGGCTTGGCCGCCTGGAAGGACGACGCGACGCCGAGTGGCATCACCTTCCGGGCCCTTTCGAAGAGGTCCCGCGACCGCGGAGTGGAATCGACGAGCTTGGCGAGCTCGGACTCGAACAGTTTCACCGCCCGGCTGGTCAACTCCTCGGATCCTGCCGTCACCGATCCGCTGTTTCCAGTGGTCTCACTCATCGTCTCACGTCCATCCGACGCATCAATCGTGCGGCCCGCGGGTCGCGCGAGGGTGCGACCACGCACCCTTTGCCCGCGATTCTCCCATCGGAGCTGTGGGGCCGCAAAGAGCCCCCGGCGACAGCCCGGACGCCGGGGCCCCCGCATCGACAGCCGATCACGCCGGGGCCAGCGTCACCGAAACGATTTCGGCACGCCGGGGCGTTCGACGCGACACTGGCGATCGTCTTCGGCTACGAACCGAACCCGATGGGGGCGAGACCTCGGACCACCAGGATCAGCTGAGACGACTCGCCGAGGACTTCGTCAGCACCGCCACCGACGAGGCCCGCCAGATCGATCCCAAACTCGCCGTCGAGCCGCTCGTCGTTGGTCTGCGCCCGGTCGACGCGCTGATCGAGACGGCCACCGAGCGCGAGGCCCGCGTCATCGTCGTCGGCTCGATGGGTGAGATCCCGACTCTCGGCGCCACCCTGGGTTCGGTTCCCCACAAGCTCCTCCATCACTCGAAGATCCCGGTTCTCGTCGTCCCCCATCCCGACTGAACCGACGGGTCACGCTCGATGGGCTCCCGAGGGCCGGACCGGTACCTGGCCGGGTAGGCGCGGTCGCGAGACTCCCCCGAGATGCGGCGCACCCGACAGGCCTTCCCGGCCGGGTGCCGGAACCGGAGGTGGCGATGGCGGACGTTCCCGAGAGCATCGCGTTCGGACGGTGGGTGCGTGTCACCCGTTGGGTCGACCCGCCGACCGAGAAGGCGGGCCATGACGCCCGTTCGGATTACGTGGAGCGGTTCTGGCTGCCGGTCCTCGGCCCGTCCACGACCTGCCTGCTGCGTCTCCTCGCCGCCCGGCTCGCCCGTTCACCCGCGGGGTGCGTGCTCGACGTCACCGAGACGGCCCGCGCCCTCGGCCTCGGCGGACGCCCGGGGCGGCACGCACCGTTTCTGCGCACGCTCGCCCGGGCGATCGACTTCCAAATGATCCGGGTCGAGCCGCCCGACGCCCTCGCCACCCGCGTCCTTCTCCCGCCGCTCCCGGAACGCCACCTCGCCCGCCTCCCCGCCGCGCTGCGCGCCGCGCACCGTCTCGCCGCGGCGTCGCCGGAGCCGGATCCGGCCGACCGCCTGCGGAACCAGGGCAAACAGCTCGCCCTGAGCCTCGCCTCGATCGGCGCGGCGAAAGACGAGATCGAGCACCAGCTCCTGTCGTGGCGCTTCGAGGCCCCGCTCGCCGCGGCGTGCGCCTCCTGGGCCGCGGGCGAGGTCGTGCGCCCCGGTTCAGCACCGTGCCCCAGTCAGCTGGCTGGCTAGCGTCGGGACATGGCACGGGAAACCCCGCGGGGGCATCGCGCCCGAGTCGCCCTCGCGACCTGTCGGCGCTCCCCGGATCTCGGGGGGGACGGGCCAGCAGCGATCACCGCCCTCGCGGCCCTGAACATCACGGCGACGCCCGAGATCTGGGACGCACCCGGCACGGACTGGTCGGCGTTCGACCTCGTCGTCATCCGCGCGACCTGGGACTATGTCGAACAGCGCGAGGCGTTCCTCGACTGGGCACGGGACGTCCCTCGCCTCGCCAACCCGTACGGGGTGATCGAGTGGAACACTGACAAGACCTACCTCGCCGACCTCGCCGCCGCGGGGGTCGCGACCATCCCGACATCCTGGTACCGGCCCGGTTCGGCGGTCGAACTGCCGCCCGGCGAGATCGTCGTCAAGCCCTCGGTCGGGGCGGGCGCGCGGCATGCCGGCCACTACGGCCCCACGGACCGGGCGGCGGCACGCGACCACGTCACACGGCTGCTGGCCCAGGGTCGCACCGTGATGGTGCAGCCCTACCTCGCCCAGCTCGAGGACTCGGGCGAGCGTGGCCTCGTCTACCTCGGCGACCGCTACAGCCACGCGATCGCGAAGCCCGCCATCCTGACCACCCGCGGGCCCTATGTCGAGGGCACGCTCGACTGGGATGGCGCCGTCGCCGCCACGACGGCGACCGACGAGGAACGGGCCTTCGCCGAGTCGGTGCTCGACGCCGTGCCGGGTGGGCGGGAGCACCTGCTCTACGCCCGGGTCGACCTCGTCCCGGACCGGAACGGGGACCCGCTCGTCATCGAACTCGAGGCGACCGAGCCGCGCCTCTACGTGGACCGTACCCCCGGCACCGCGGCGGCGTTCGCCGCGGTGGTGGCGGCGCGTCTCGACCGGACCTGACCGAGCGCGGGTTCCAGCGGGTCATAGGCCCCGCGCCCGCCGCAGCCGGGGCCTGACCGCCCGGTAGCCTGGGTGGACCGTGACCGGATACCTCGACCTGCTGGCCGAGCGCGTCGTCATCTTCGACGGCGCGACCGGCACGAACCTGCAGCTGCGCGAGCTCGGACCGGACGACTTCGGCGGACCGGAGCTCGAGGGCTGCAACGAGATGCTCGTCGTGACACGCCCGGACGTCGTGCAGGACCTCCACCGCTCGTTCCTCGACGTCGGTGTGGACGTCATCGAGACCGACTCGTTCGGCGCCTTCCCGGTCGTGCTCACCGAGTACCAGATCGCCGAGCGTTCGGCCGAGCTCGCCCGCCGGGCCGCCGAGCTCGCCCGGGAGGTCGCGCACGGCTACTCGACGCCCGATCACCCGCGCTTCGTCGCCGGCAGCATGGGGCCCGGGACGAAGTTCCCCTCCCTCGGCCAGATCAGCTACGCCGCGCTGCGCGACGCCTACGAGGTCGAGGCGGTGGCCCTCCTCGAGGGTGGCATCGACCTGCTCCTCGTCGAGACGCAGTTCGACCTGCTGAGCGCCAAGGCGGGACTCACCGCCTGCCGGCGGGCGATGGCCGCGACCGGCATCACCGTGCCACTGCAGGTCCAGGTGACGATCGAACTCACCGGCCGAATGCTCCCCGGCACCGAGATCGCCGCCGCGCTCTGCGCCCTCGAGGCGATGCGCCCCGACGTGATCGGGATCAACTGCGCGACGGGCCCCGTCGAGATGTACGAGCCGCTGCGCCACCTGACGGGGCACTCGACCAGGGCGGTCTCGGCGCTTCCCAACGCCGGGCTGCCCTCGGTCGTCGACGGCCGGATGCACTACGACCTCACGCCCGACCAGCTCGCCGAGCACCTCCACCGCTTCGCGACCGAGCTCGGGGTGTCGGTGATCGGCGGCTGCTGCGGCACGACGCCGGCGCACCTCGATGCCGTCGTGCGGCGCTGCGCGGGGCTGCCAGCAACCCGCCGGGCCGTCGAGCACGAGGCCGGCGCGGCGTCGCTCTACAGCTTCGTGCCCTTCGAGCAGGAGCTCTCATTCCTCGTCATTGGCGAGCGCACAAACGCCAACGGGTCGAAACGCTTCCGCGAGGCGATGCTGGCGGGCGACTTCGACACGACGACCGCCATGGCCCGCGACCAGGTACGGGAGGGGGCGCACCTCATCGACGTCTGCGTGGACTACACGGGAGCCGACGGAGTCGCCGACATGGGCCAGGTGATGAGCCGGATCGCGACGCAGTCGACGGCACCTGTCGTCATCGACTCGACCGAAGCCGCCGTCGTGCGCACCGCGCTCGAGCTGGTGGGCGGGCGCGCCGTCATCAACTCAGTGAACCTCGAGGATGGCGATGCGACCGGCACGCGGCTCGATGCGTTCCTGACCCTCGCCGCCGAGCACGGCGCCGCCGTGATCTGCACCTGCATCGACGAGAACGGCCAGGCCCGCACCGCCGAGTGGAAGCTCGCCGCGGCCCGCGCGATCCGTGACCTCGCCGTCGGGCGCTACGGGCTCACCGACGAGGACCTCTTCTTCGACGCCCTGGCGCTGCCGCTCTCGACCGGCATGGAGGAGAGCCGCCGCGACGGCATCGAGACGATCGAGGCGATCCGTGCGATCAAGCGGGAGCTCCCGGGCACCCACACCGTGCTCGGTATCTCGAACGTCTCGTTCGGGCTCGCCCCCGCGGCCCGGCGGGTGCTGAACGCCGTGTTCCTCCACGAGTGCGTCGCCGCGGGCCTTGACGCGGCGATCGTCCACGCCGGCAGGATCGCACCGCTGCACAAGATCGACCCCGCCGGAAGGGAGATCTGCCTCGACCTCATCTACGACCGCCGGCGCGACGGTTACGACCCCCTCATCGCGCTCACCGGCGTCTTCGCCGGCGCCGAATCGGGGCCCGCCCCCGCCGAGGACCGCCGTGGCTGGACCGTCGAGAAGCGGCTTGGCCAGCGCATCGTGGACGGCGACCGGATCGGGCTCGAGGCCGACCTCGATGAGGCGCTGGCGGACCACGGCGCCCTCGCGATCGTCAACGAGGTGCTCCTGCCGGGGATGAAGACCGTCGGCGAGCTCTTCGCCTCAGGCGAGATGCAGCTGCCCTTCGTCCTGCAGTCGGCCGAGACGATGAAGGCCGCCGTCGCCTACCTCGAACCGCACATGGAAAGGAGCGAGTCCGGCGGGCGCGGCACCGTCGTACTGGCGACCGTGAAGGGCGACGTCCACGACATCGGCAAGAACCTCGTCGACATCATCCTCACGAACAACGGCTACAAGGTCCACAACCTGGGCATCAAGGTGCCGATCAACGACATCCTGGAGCAAGTCGAGGCGACGGGCGCCGACGTCATCGGCATGAGTGGGCTGCTCGTGCGCTCGACGCTCATCATGCGCGAGAACCTCGAGGAGATGAACCGCCGGGGAACGACCGCGACCCCGGTGCTGTTGGGCGGGGCCGCGCTCACCCGCAGCTACGTCGAACGCGACCTGCGCCAGCTCTACCAGGGACGCGTCTTCTACGGCAGGGACGCCTTCGAGGGACTGCGCACGCTCGACAAGCTCATGGCGGAAAAGGCCGGGGGCGACGTCGATCCGGAGTTCGGGAACGTTCCCACCGGCCGCAACCTCCCACCGCGCAAGAGCGCCGTCCTCGGCCTCGTCGACCCGGCCGGCCTGCCCCGCCGCTCCCCCGCTGTCGCCTCCGACAACCCCGTCTTCCCACCGCCGTTCCTCGGCACACGGGTCGCCAAGGGGATCGCGCTCGACGAGGTGCGTGGCTACCTCAACGAGACGGCCCTTTTCCGCAACCAGTGGGGCTACCGGCCGAACTCCGGCGAGACCGACGACGAGTTCAAGGCGCGGCTGCGCGCCGAGCTGCGCAGCCGCCTCGACGGGGCCAAGGCCGACGATGTCCTCGTCCCCCAGGTCACCTGGGGCTACTTCGCCGCCGGCTCCGACGGCGACGACCTCGTCGTATACGAGACGGCGGACCGCGCGGCCCCGCTCGCCCGCTTCCACTTCCCCCGTCAGCGCAAACACCCTTACCTGTGCATCGCGGACTTCTTCCGGCCGGTCGACGGCCCCGAGCTCGACTACGCCGCCTTCTTCGTCGCCACGATCGGCGACGCCGCGTCGCGAGCAGCGGCAGAACTCTTCGCCGCCGACCGCTACCTCGACTACGTCGCGCTCCACGGACTTTCGGTCGAGATGACCGAGGCGCTCGCCGAGTGCTGGCACCGTCGCATCCGGGAGGAGTGGGGGTTCGCCCAAGAGGACGGCCCGAGCCTGGCGGGCCTGTTCCGCCAGAAGTACCGGGGGGGCCGCTACTCGTGGGGCTATCCGGCCTGCCCGGACCTCGAGGACAACGCCAAGGTCGTCGAGCTCGTCGACGCCGGCCGCGTCGGCGTCACGGTCTCCGAGGGCTTCCAGCTCGAGCCAGAGCAGACGACGCTCGCCATCGTCTGCCACCACCCGCAGGCGAAGTACTTCGTCGTCTGACCTCGCCGGGGTGGGGGACGCCATCCGGTAGCGTCGCAACGTGACCCGCGAAACGACCGATGCCACCTTCCAGAGCGACGTGATCGCCCGCTCGAACGAGGTGCCCGTCGTCGTCGACCTCTGGGCGCCCTGGTGCGGGCCGTGTAAGACGCTCGGCCCGATGCTCGAGGCGGTCGTCGGCGAGACCGGAGGCGCGGTCGAGCTCGTCACGGTGAACGTCGACGAGAACCCGCAGGTCGCCACGGCCTTCCAGGCCCAGTCGATCCCGGCTGTCTATGCGATGCGCGCCGGCAAGGTCGTCGACGGCTTCATCGGGGCCGTGGCCGAGCCGACCGTGCGCGACTTCGTCGGGCGCCTCGCGCCGGCCCCCTCGGAGGCGGACCTCCTCGTCGCGGCCGGTGACGAGGCCTCGCTCAGATCCGCGCTCGAACTCCAGCCCGACCACCCCGGCGGCGTCGTCGCCCTGGCCGAGCTGAGGATTGCGCGCAACGAGACCGAGGAGGCGCTCGCGCTGCTGGCACGGATCCCCGAGACCGAGCAGACCCGCCGCCTCGCCGCCCGGGCCCGTCTCGCCGCCCAAGACAACCCGGCGTCCGAGTCGCTCGACACGCGCCTTGCGGACCTGCTCACGCGGGTGCGCACCGACGACGCCGCCCGCCTGGAGTACCTCGACCTCCTCGAGACGATGGATCCCGAGGACCCCCGGCGGGGAAGCTACCGTCGGGCGCTCGCCTCGCAGCTCTTCTGAGCGCCGTGGGCGCGCCGACCGACCGCCCCCGCGCCGTGCGGCCGGCGGCACCCGCCTTCGTCGCCCTCGGCGCCCGCCGCTACGACGTCACCGCGCGCGCCCTCGTCATGGGCATCATCAACCGCACGCCGGACTCATTCTACGACCACGGCGCCACCTTCGAGCTCGACTCCGCCATTCGCCGCGCCGAGCGGCTCATTGCCGACGGTGCCGACATCATCGACGTCGGCGGCGTGAAGGCCGGCGCCGGCGAGCCCGTAAGCGTCGCCGAGGAGCTCGACCGTGTCGTCCCCGTGATCGAGGCGATCGCGGCCCGCCTCGACGTCGCACTCTCGGTCGACACCTGGCGCGCCGTGGTCGCCAAGGCCGCGTATGCGGCCGGGGCGGTGCTCGGCAACGACATCAGCGGGTTCGCCGACCCGGGTTACCTCGCCGTCGCGGCGGCGGCCGGCGTCTCGGTCGTCGCGACCCACATCCGCCTGCGCCCCCGCGTCGACGACCCCGACCCCCGCTACCCCGACGACAACGTCGTCGCCGCCGTCGAGCACTTCCTCGTCGACCGCCTCGAGATGGCGGTTGTGGCGGGGATCCCGGCCGAGAGGGTGCTGCTCGACGTGGGCCTCGACCTCGGCAAGACGACGCCGCAGTCGCTCGAACTCCTGCGGGCGACCGACCGATTCGCGAGAATGGGCCAGACAATGCTGCTGTCGGCCTCGAACAAGGGCTTCCTCGGTGACCTCCTCGGCTTGGGGATAGAGGCGCGCGAGGACGCCTCGCTCGCCGCCGTCGCCATCGGTGTCGCCTGCGGCTGCCGCGTCGTACGGGTCCATGACGTCGTCCGGGCGCGACGCGCGGTCGACGTGCTCGGCGCGGTGCTCGGCTCATGACACGGACCCATCTCGGAGCCGACGGCGCGCCGCTGTCCGCCTACCTCGTCCAGGGCGAGGACCCGGGGCTCGTCAGCCAGGCGCTCTCCGCGCTCCTCGCCGAGCTCGAAGCCCTCGACGGCGCCGGCGCGATACCGATCGAGGAATATGGCGAGATGAGCCGCCCCGAGGCGAGCAGCGGCGAGCCCTTCTCGCTCGGCCCGGTCCTCGACGCCTGCCGCACGCCACCGTTCCTCGCGTCCCGTCGGGTCGTCGTCCTGCGCGACGCCTCCGCGCTCGACACCGGCCAGGTCCGTCAGCTCGTCGGCTACCTCGGAGAGCCACTGGCGACGACGGTCCTCGTCGTCGTCTGGCCGGCACGACGGGTGCCGACCGCGCTGGCCCGCGCGGTCGGCGCGGTCGGCCTGGTCGTCGACGCCGAACCCGCGCCGACGGCCCGGGCCCGGGCGCAGTGGGTCACCGAACGGCTGCGTCAAGCGCCGGTCCGCCTCGACCCCGCGGCGACGGAACTCCTCGAAGAGCACCTCGGCGAGGACCTCGCGCGCCTCGACGGCCTGCTGGCGACGCTCGAGGCGGCGTACGGCGCGGGGGCGGCGGTCGACGCCGCGGGGCTGGCGCCCTTCCTCGGCTCCGCCGGCGGGGTGGCCCCCTGGGACCTCACCGACGCGATCAACGACGGCGACGCCGCCGCCGCCATCGCCGCCCTCGGTCGGCTCGTCGGCCCGGGCGAGCGCAACGCCTTCCAGGTCCTCGCCCAGCTCCACCGCCACTACGGCGCGATGCTGCGGCTCGACGGATCGGGGATCGCCGACGAGGCGTCCGCCGCGGCCGCGACCGGGATGAAGCCATACCCGGCCAGAAAGGCGCTCGAAGCCTCCCGACGGCTCGGGCACGCCGGTATCGTGCGGGCCATCACGCTGCTCGCCGACGCCGACATCGACCTGCGGGGCGAGGCGGGCTGGTCAGACGAGCTCATCCTCGAGGTCCTCGTCGCCCGGCTCGCCCGTCTGACCTCGGCCCGATTCCGGGCGCGGACCGCGCCCCGCCGGGCACGGGTCCGGTGACCGGCGGGACCTCCGGGGCGGACCCGGCGGCCCTCGTCGAGCTGGCGGAGCGTCTCGCCCGGCGAGCGGGCCGGCTCCTCATCGCGGCGGGCCGGCGCCGTGACGACCGGGAAGCGCTCGCCGACTCGGCGCGGCACAAGTCATCGGCGACCGACCTCGGCACCGAGGCGGACCGCGCGAGCGAGCGCCTCATCGTCGAGGGGCTTCGCCGTGCCCGCCCCGACGACGCCGTGCTCGGCGAGGAGAGCGGCGAGCACGCCGGCTCCTCCGGCCTCACCTGGATCATCGACCCGATCGACGGCACGACGAACTTCGTCTACGGCTTCGGGTGCTGGGCCGTCTCGATCGGGGTCGCCGACTGCGCCGGCCCGCTCGCCGGCGCCGTCTACGACCCTTTGCGCGACGAGATGTTCACCGCCGCCCGACACCACGGCGCCCGCCTGGGCGACCGGGTCCTGGGCTCGCTCGTCGCGCCGCCACTCGCCGAGTCGCTCATCGGGACCGGCTTCAGCTACGCCAAGGAGGACCGCCGCGGCCAGGCGCGACTACTCCCGGTCGTGCTCCCCCGGGTGCGCGACATCCGCCGCACCGGGGCTGCCTCGCTCGACCTGTGCTACGTCGCGGCGGGGAGGCTGAACGGCTACTACGAGGCGGGGCTCCACCCCTGGGACCGGGCCGCCGGGCTGCTCGTCGCCACCGAGGCCGGTGCCGACCACCGCGACGTCGACGGTATCGAGCCGCGGAGGTCGACCCTCGTCGTCGCCCCGCCGGGACTCCTCGACGAGCTGCTCGCCCTATTGCTGGAGGCCGCGGCCGGCTTCTGAGTACCATGCCTGTGCCGCGGTGAGAAGCCCGCGCACTCGACGAGACGGCGACGTGCCCCGACGCGGCCGCTACCAACGGAGGGACCGGAGAACATGACCCCCATCTTCGCCAGCGAGGGCGGTTACCAGGCGTTCACTCTTGGCTCGGCGGAGCGGGCGTGGCTGTACTTCGCCCTTGCGGCGGGCGTGCTCGCGCTCCTCGTCGCGGTCGCGCTCATGCGCCAGGTCCTTAGCGCCGACACGGGCACGTCGCTCATGCGCGAGATCGCCGCCGCCATCCAGGAGGGCGCCGTCGCCTTCTTGAAGCGCCAGTTCCGCGCCATCGGCATTGTCGTCGTGCCGCTCGCGGTGCTCGTCTTCTTCACCGCCACGAAGGTGGTGAACTCGACGAACGGGCACATCGCCCTTAGCTTCGGGCAGTCGGGGCTCTACCGGGCGATCGCCTTCCTCCTCGGCGCGACCTTCTCCGGGCTGACGGGGATCATCGGCATGAACCTTTCGGTGCGGGGCAACGTCCGCACGGCGGCGGCGGCCCGCGACGGCCAGTTGCCCAAGGCCCTGCGCGTCGCCTTCCGCACCGGCGGGGTGACGGGGTTGTTCTGCGTCGGGCTGGGACTCATCGGTGCCGCCGGGTTGACACTCATCTTCCAGAACACCGCGACGGCCGTGCTCATCGGCTTCGGGTTCGGCGGCTCGCTGATCGCTCTTTTCATGCGTGTCGGTGGCGGCATCTTCACGAAGGCGGCCGATGTCGGCGCCGACCTCGTGGGCAAGATCGAGGCGGGGATCCCCGAGGACGACCCGCGCAACGCGGCGACGATCGCCGACAACGTGGGCGACAACGTCGGCGACTGCGCCGGCATGGCCGCCGACCTGTTCGAGTCCTACGCCATCATGATCATCGCCTCGATCATCCTCGGCTACTCGGCGTTCCACTCGATCGGCATCGACCCCGCCAAGGGCGTCGTCTTCCCTTTGATCATCGCCGGGTTCGGGATCATCGCCTCGATCGGCGCGATCTTCTCGGTGCGCGCTCGAGCGCACGACAAGACGGCAATGAGCGCGATCAACCGCGGCTACCGGCTCGGCGGCGTCGCCGTGCTCGTCGCGGCCTTCCTGGTCGCCGAGTTCTACATCAAGGACCTGAAGGTCTTCTGGGCGGTGCTCATCGGCGTCGTGCTCGGGCAGGTGGCGAGCCTCATCACCGAGTACTACACGTCGACTGAGCGCGCGCCGGTGCGCGAGATCGCCGAGGCGGCCCGCACCGGGCCGGCGACGACCGTGCTGGCGGGGCTCTCGTCGGGGCTCGAGTCATCGGTCTTCGCCATCGTCGCCATCGCCACGGCCATCGGGCTCTCGATCATCATCTCGTTCGCCACGGCCCACGGGAACATCGAGCTCACCCTCTACCTCGTGGCGCTGACGGGCATGGGGCTGCTCTCGACGACGGGCATGGTCGTGTCGGAGGACAGCTTCGGTCCGGTGTCGGACAACGCGGCCGGCATCGCCGAGATGGCGGGCGAGTTCGGCGGCGACGCCGAGCGCGTGATGGTCAGCCTCGACGCGGTCGGCAACACGACCAAGGCGATCACCAAGGGCGTCGCCATCGCCTCGGCGGTGCTCGCCACCGTCGCTCTTTTCGCCTCGTTCGTCGAGACGATCGGCAACCAGCTGAACCTGCGCGCGACGGGCTCGGCCCTCTTCCACGAGGCCGCCACCCAGATCAACGTCGCCAACCCGACGACGTTCATCGGCGTGCTGATCGGCGGCTCGATCGCCTTCCTCTTCTCCGGTCTCGCGATCCGCGCCGTCGGCCGCTCCGCCGGCACGGTCGTCGAGGAGGTGCGCCGCCAGTTCCGCGAGCACCCCGGGATCATGGACGGCACCGAGAAGCCCGAGTATGGCCGGGTCATCAGCATCTGCACCCTCGCCGCCCAGCGGGAGCTCGTCACGCCGGCCCTGCTCGCCGTCCTCGCCCCGGTGATCATCGGCTTCGGGATCAACTACCTCGCCCTCGGCGCCTTCCTCGTCGCCGCCATCCTCACCGGCCAGCTGATGGCGGTGTTCCTCTCGAACTCGGGCGGTGCCTGGGACAACGCCAAGAAGTACATCGAGGACGGCCACGAAGGCGGCAAGGGCTCCGAAGCCCACAAGGCCGCCGTGATCGGCGACACCGTCGGCGACCCGTTCAAGGACACCGCCGGCCCAGCGCTCAACCCGCTCATCAAGGTGATGAACCTTGTCTCGCTGCTCATCCTGCCGGCCGTCATCACGTACCACTACCACCCGGCGATCCGCTTCCCGATCGCCGGCGTCGCCCTCGTGATCCTGCTTTCGTCCATCGCCTTCTCAAAGCGCCGGACGGAGTCCTTCGCCGACGGCGCCGGCCCCACCACCGCCTCGGGCGCGCCGAGTGTGCCCGCCGCCGAAACGGTGGCCTGAGCCTTAGCCGCCGGATCAGCATCGGCCACAACCCGCCCCGCAGCCGCCCGCCGCGGGGCGGTGGCGCGTCCGGGCCACGACGGGTTATGGCCGCGGACAGGGCGACGGCGCCAGCTTCCCGGTTCGAAGGCGTGGAACCGACCGCCGAGGAAGGCGGCCGGATTCCACCGGGGGTTCTCCCGTGACGCGCCCGCACGCAGTTTCCTCCCGGTCCTGGTTGTCGCGGTAACCGCCGGCGGGGTGAGCGGGGTCGTGCTCGCCGCGGCCTCGTCTGTGGCGCCCGCCGGGTGGAACGCCGACGTCGTCGTCCAGATGGTCAATACCGTCACCCCAGCGGGGTCTGCTCGTCGCGAGTCGCACGGGTTGGGTCGGCCGGTGCGGCACGCACTGCGACCCGACAGGGGCCAGACTCGACGTCTCCATCGGCTGTACGGGAATGATTGCTACGGCCTGAATCACTGCCCCTGTCAGCGACAAGTCCTTGATGTCGCCACTAGCGGGGCATAGGGGTTCGCGTCGGAGGGCCGACGGCGCGCATCTCCGACTGGCCGTGAGGCCGGGTCGGGTACGATCAACGTCGGAGCGATGAGGCCCGCCCCGTGAATCGCCGAGCACCGCTCGGCTGATGGCTTCTACCAGCACTGACAGCCGCTGGTAGGGCCGCGGGAGAGACACCGTACCCCTGCCAAACCCAGGAGGTACGGAATGAACATCTACTACATCGCAGCGATCTGGCTCGGGATGGCGCTTCTCGCGTCGTTCATCAGCATTCGAATCAGCGTCTCGGTTGCCCTCGTCGAGATCCTCGTGGGCGCGGTCCTGGGAAACATTCCTGGGATGAAGGAGCACATCGTCCAGACCGGTTTTACGACCTTCCTTGCTGGGGTTGGCTCGATCCTGCTGACTTTCCTCGCCGGAGCGGAGATTGATCCGGTTTCACTGAAGAAGCATTGGAAGGCCAGTATCACGATCGGGTTCTTGTCGTTCCTGCTTCCGCTCTTGGGTGCCTTCGGTGTCTGCAAACTTGTTCTCGGCTGGCACCTGCATGCTGCCGAGATCGGCGGTATCGCCTTGAGCACGACATCGGTGGCCGTCGTGTATGCCGTGATGGTTGAGACCGGACTAAACCGGCAGGACATCGGCAAGCTCATCCTCGCAGCATGCTTCGTTACCGATCTCGGGACCGTCATGGCACTCGGTGGGTTCTTTGCGACCTACGGGTGGCTGCTCTTGGTGTTCGTAGTTGTCACAGCCATCTGCCTGTTTGTCCTTCCACGAGCGATGCGACTGGTGATCGCACGGGTTGGGCACCGGGTGAGCGAGCCGGAGGTGAAGGTTCTCCTCGTTGTGCTGCTGGGCCTTGGGGGGCTTGCGACTGCGGCGGGAAGTGAGGCGGTGCTCCCCGCCTACGTCGCCGGCCTTGTCATGGCCGGGGTGTTCATGCAGGACCGAGTGATCATGGACCGGATTCGGACAATCGCCTTTGCATTCCTGACGCCGTTCTTCTTCCTCCGTGCCGGAACGCTCATCTCTGCACCCGAGCTTGTCTCGGGTGCCGGGATCATCGGAGCGCTCTTCCTTGTCAAGATGGCGACCAAGTTCGCCGGAGTCTGGCCGAGCTCGACAGCGTTCCGCATACCGATGCGGGAACGGACGTACACAACCCTTCTGATGGCGACCGGGTTGACCTTCGGTTCAATCTCAGCGCTGTTCGGCTTAAACCACCACTTCATCAATCAGGCTCAGTACACCGAACTGGTAACGGTGGTAGTCCTCTCGGCGCTCATACCGACCCTCATCGCCCAGCAGTTCTTCCAGCCAAAGGTCGCAGTCGGAACTGAAGTCGCTGAGGAAGAGGAGGCCTTGGCAGAGGAGGACGCTTCGATCGTTCACCGTCGTCGTCGTTCGCTCGTCTAGACGCCGGAGGGTACGCGCCCTGTAACTCTCAATACTTAAAGGGTCCCTGGACGAGGCCCGGTCAAGGCCGGCCGCAGGCTGCCCATGGGGGAAGCCTTGAGGGGGCCGGTCATTGTCGCGGAGGCCCTGGTGGAAGAGCCCGCGGAGCGGGCTCCTGGGGGCTGCCTCCCATTCCGAGCATCGCCGATTAGTGGTGCCCGTCGGCGACTCGCACCGTTACGTCTCCCAAGGCCGTGTGGCCCTGTACGCGGACTACATGTTCTCGACGATCTTCAGGCACTGCGAGGACATCGTTCCGTAGGTGGTCGTTGTTGGCACGGCCGGAGAGCTCCACATGGGTGTTCGTCCCGACGAACACCTCAACATCGCGGAGGCCTGCATACGCGTTGATGGCGATCTCAGCGGGCACAGTCTTCGCCTGCGACAGGTCGATCGTGACGTCCCCCAGCAGTGCCACGGCGACGACCTTGCTCTCGACATCCCACGATCGCGCCCGCTTACCACGGTGCAGCCATCCGCCTTCGAAGATCGGCTCCAAACCCAAGAGCCAGCGAGTGCGCTTGCTCGCGGGCGGGCTCTGTTTGCCGTTGAGTGGGGTGTTCATCGCTTCCTCTCGCCCGGTTCGGCGGCTAGTTGATTGACTCCATCAAGTAACATAGCATGGTGGCATGCCGCCGAACAAGAGCGACGTGCAGTCGATGGTCGTTGCCCTCTTCACGCTGATCGCCGGAATCGACCGGGCAACGCGTCTCAGTCAGGGCGCGAGCACACTGAGCGTCCTTCAAGTCGTTGCCGGTCGCGCAGCAATCCGTCCGTCGCAGATCGCCGACATCCAGCATGTCCACCCATCCCTCGTCACTCGTCAGCTTCGAGAACTGGAGCGCATGGGCTACATCGAAGTCAGATCGGATCCTGCTGACAGGCGCGCCTGCCTGGTGTCGGTCACGTCCGCAGGAGCCGACAAGATGCGCCTGCTGCAGCAGATGGGCCTTGAGCGCTTTGCCACGTTCGTCGCCGATTGGGAGCCTGACGACGTGCGGATGCTCACCTCGCTACTTGAGAAGCTGGAACAGTCCAAGGCCGCGGTCGGCGAATCCGAACGCCGGTCTGCGCGGCGCGAGAGAGTTCCGGCCTAGGTCCGGAAGAGGTTCCCCCACCCCGCTCAGATCCGAAGCCCCGGATAGGGCCGTCGGGACGGATGCCGCGCGCAGCGCGCGCCCAGCTGGAGTCCCACGGAGCCAACCGCCTTTGACGGGCGGGCGGGTCAGAGCTTGATGTGCCAGATACCTTCGATGCGGTTCACGACGTAGCCGCCGACCAGGTCGTCGCCGCCCGGCGGGGCGATGTGGATCCCGTCGGAGTCACGGACCTCGACGAGGTTGCCACTCTTGTCCGACAGGAACTCGGAGTACTGGCCGGCCTTGTTCGAGAAGAGCTTCCAGGTCGGGATGAACACGACCCCCGGATAGCGGTGCGACTGGGCGAGGAAGATGGAGTTCAGGAACGCCATGTGGGAGCCGAACTCTGGGCTCGACATGATCGGCAGCCCGACCCAGAGCATGTGGGCCCCGGCCGCCGTCGCCTCGGCCATCATCTCGTCGACGCGCTGCGTGTAGACGCTGACCCACAGCTTCGTTCCGGTGTAGGCGACCTCGCCATTGGACAGGGCGAACCCCTGCCAGTCATTTCCGCCGAGCATGACGACGACGAGTCTCGGGTGGTACTGGCGGAGCTGCTGCGCCAGCGTGGCGGGCCAGTCGAAATAGTCGAGGTTGGAGAGCCCGGTGTCGCCGACGGCGTTCTGCAGCACGTGGACGCGGGGGTCGGTGCCGATCTCGTCGGCGAGCCCGAAGCCGAGGTCCTCGCCGATCGAGTCACCCACCTCGAGGATCGTCATCGGCTTCGCCACGGTCGGCGACTTGAGGGGGGGCGGGCCGACCCGTTGCTTGGGGGGAGGCTTGTGGTGCCCGCCCTTCTTCGCCGGCAGCGTCGTCGTCGGGGGGGTCACGCCCCCTCCCGGCGTCATGTAGTTCATCCGGCCGAGCGCCCGGTTGCCCCCGTCGACGATCCGGTCGGCGCCGAGGAAGGACTCTGCGCGCGCGATCGGGCGCGTCAGCGACATCGCGACGCTGCGCCGCACGCCGAGCGGCGAGGCGTTCGCCGAGTTGAATAGTTGGCGGCTGTCGAGGAAGGTCCACAGGCCGAAGCAGAGCAGCCCGACGGCGAGGGCGTGGCCGACCGGCATGACGCGGGGCCGTTCGGCGCCGGGCGGGCGGCTGGCCGGAGTGGCGGCGACCTGCCTGGTCGCGAAGAACTCAGTGTTCGCCATGGTCGCTGCCACCACATCCTGCCTGCATCGCAGCACAGTCAATCACTTCCGCCGGCCGAGTCGACGTCACCCCCGCCACTTTTCTCATAGTCCGGCCGCCCCTAAAACCGGTAGTAGATGAAAGGCGCGACCCCTGGTGGGCCAAGCGTCGTGATGACGAGCAGGCAGCCGGCGAGGACGGCGCCCTTCGCCACGAGGCCAAGGCTGGCGAAGGCGGCCTGGGCCCGCGCCGGGAGGTCCCGGGGCAGGTACTGCATCCCCAGCGCGCCGACGACGGCGAGCACGACCGGCCACCGCACGAGTGGTGCCGCCTGGCCCCACGTCGTGAAGAGCCGGCCGACGAGGGTGAGCGCGTCGTTGAAGGTGTTCGCCCGGAAAAAGATCCAGGCGAAGCAGACGACCTGGAACGTCGCGAAGCGTTGCCAGGCGACGGCGAGCGGGCCGGTCGGCTGCGCCGCAAGGCCGCGGGCCTCCCGTCGCGAGCGCCGGAAGTGCCCGACCGTCTGCCCGAGCCCGTGGATCCCACCCCAGATGACGAAGGTCCACGCCGCGCCGTGCCAGAGCCCGCCGAGCAGCATCGTGATCATGATGTTGCGGTACATCTGCGAGCGCTTGCCGCGGTTGCCCCCCAACGGGATGTAGAGGTAGTCGCGCAGCCACGAGCTGAGCGTCATGTGCCAGCGACGCCAGAAGTCCTGCAACGAGGTCGCCGTGTAGGGCGCGTTGAAGTTCTGCGGGAACCGGAAGCCGAGCAGCAGGGCGCAGCCGATGGCGATGTCGGTGTAACCGGAGAAATCGCAGTAGATCTGCACAGCGAAGCCGTAGGTCGCGAGCAGGATCTCCGGCGCCGAGTGGAGGGAGGGGTTGTTGTAGACGGGCGTGACGATCGCCGTCGAGACGTAGCTCGAGATGACGACCTTCTTGAACAACCCCCCGAAGATCAGGTAGGCGGCCTCGGGGAACTCCAGCTGGCGCGGGTCGCGCTGCTCGGCGGATTCCACCTGGGGCAACAGGTCGGCGCCGCGCACGATCGGCCCGGCGACGAGGTGCGGGAAGAAGGCGACGAAGACGGCGACGTCTAGGAACTTGGCCCGCCGTAGCTTGCGGCGGTAGATGTCGAACACGTACGACAAACCCATGAAGGTGAAGAACGAGATCCCGACCGGCAGCGTGACCGACATGAGCGGCAGGAACGTGCCGTGGACCCCGAGTTTGTGCAGGCCGTTGTCGACCGAGACGGAGAAGAACCCGTAGTACTTGAACCAGCCGAGGAGTCCCAGCTCGGCGACGAGGGTCGCGATCAGCCCGGCGCGCCGGCCCCGTTCGGTCGAGGCCCGGTCGACGAGGTACCCCCCGGTCGCCGTGCAGATCGTCGAGGCGGCAAGCAGGAAGACGAAGCGCCAGTCCCACCAGGCGTAGAAAACGTAGCTGGCGAGCAGGATGAACAGCTTCCAGGGCGTCTTGAAGGGCCTGAGCAGCCAGTTCCCGAGGAACACGATCCCGAAAAAGATCGCAAAGTCGGTTGTCGGGAACAGCACGTCGATGCCTTTCCGGGACCAACCCTCCGATTGGCTGCCCGCAGGATAGTGGCCCGAGATGGCAGAACAAGTGCACCCTGAGGGACAAATCGCGCCGGATTTCCTGCTCTCCGGTGGCGATAAGCGCGGCGAGATTCTGGCGAGACCCTTGCCAGTCGGCCCGGACCCGCATACGATCGTGCCGCCGACTAGCTCGTGGTCGGCCCACGTCTGACAGCTCACGGGACGAGTGCGATAAGCGGTCGTCTCTACTTGTGAACTTGTGCACAGATACGGAGAGCCAGATGCTGACGGAGAGTCGCCGAGGCGGGAGCGTTGCTCTCACCTGGACCAGGACGATCGAATGGGACTGCGCCGAGTGGCGCACCCGGGCTGCCTGCCGCGACACCGACCCCGATCTGTTCTTCCCCGTCGGCACCACCGGGCAGGCCGTCGACCAGATTGAGGCGGCGAAGGCTGTCTGTGCCCAGTGCTCGGCGCAGCCGGAATGCCTCGAGTTCGCGCTGGCGACGAACCAGGAGTCCGGGGTGTGGGGCGGAGCCCCCGAGGAGGAGCGCCGGAAGCTGCGCAAGGTCTGGCTCGCCGAGCGGCGCCGGGCCTCCTAACCCGGGCAACGCGGCCGCCTACCCGGCGGCCTGATCGGGTGCTGTCGGGATGACGAGGCGCACCACGGCGCCGTCGTCGTTGGCGACCGAGATCGAACCCCCGAGCTGTGAGCGCACGAGGTCGCGCACGATCGACAGGCCGAGGCCGGACGTCCGGTCGACGTCGAATCCCGGCGGGAAGCCGATCCCGTCGTCGCGGACCTCGACCTCGAGCTTCGGGGGCCCCGGTCTGAACGACAGGTCAACGAGCAGCGAGGCCGAGTCGACCCCGACGTGCGCGTGCTCGACGGCGTTCTGCAGGAGTTCGGCGATGATGAGCGAGAGCGGCGTGGCGACGTCAGCGTTGAGGTCGCCCGCGTCGCCGCTCACCCGGATGGCGACCTTGGTCGCGTCGACGACGGCGTCCCCGGCGAGCGCGACGAGGGAGGGCACGATCTCGCCGAAAGGCACCTGCGCCGAGGGCTCCCGGGCGAGCACCTCGTGGACGACGGCGATGGCGCGCACCCGGCGCTCCGCCTCGACGAGGGCGTCCTGGCCCGGCCCCGCGCCCATCCGGCGCGATTGCAGGCGCAGAAGCGATGAGATCGTCTGCAGGTTGTTCTTCACCCGGTGGTGCACCTCGCGGATCGCGGCGTCCTTCGAGAGCAGCAGCCGGTCACGCCGCCGCAGGTCGGTCACGTCCCGCAGGAGCAGCACCGCGCCCACGACGACGTCGGCCTCGACAAGCGGGATGCAGTGGACCGCCACGACGCCCTCGGGGCGCCGTTCGATCTCCTCGATGACGGGGAGCCGTCCGGTGAACACCCTCGACACGGCGTGCGTCTCGGCCTCGAGCGGTTCCAGGCCCGAGCCGACGATCTGCGAGACGATCCCCATCCGGTGCAGGGCGTTCACGGCGTTCGGCGAGGCGAAGGTGACCCGGCGGTTCTCGTCGAGCACGATCACCCCGTCGCCGACGCGCGGGGTGTCCGTCACGGCGGCGACGCCGGTGTGGAACGGGAAGAGCCCCGCCGCCACCATCGAGGCGAGCCGCTCGAAGATCCGCCGGTAGACGCGCTCGAGACCGCCGGTGCGCCGGCCGGTGCGCGGCGACCAGACCCGGACGAGCACGGCGATGATGGAGTCCTCGAAGCGCACGGGGATGCACTGGCAACGGACCGGGGCCGTCTCGCCGCTGTAGGGGCAGTCCCCGACGACGATCTGACCGCTCCCCCACGCCTCGCGCACGAGCACACCCTCGCCCGCCTCATCGGCGGCCTGGCCCACGAGGTCGACTGCGAACAGCGTCTGGCTCGTCGTGGGGCGCATCTGGCCGACCGCCACGAACACCAGCTGCTGATCGCCCGCCCCGCCCGGCTGCGGCCCGCCCGGCTGCGGCCCGCCCGCCGGACGGCCGGCGACCACCGGGACGTAGCACACGAGGTCCGAGAACGACAGGTCGGCGAGCATGCCCCACGACCCCATGAGCGACTCGAGGTGAACCCGGGCGGCCTCGGAGAGCTGCTCGAGCCGTCGGACGAGCTCCGCCGAGGTCACGGCGTCACGCCTTCCCCGGCGCCCGGCGTCCAGGGTCGAGGGCCACATCGTGGCCGACCCGCTGCCGGAAGGCGCGCAGCGTCGTGTAGCCGGCGGCCGCGGCGAACCGGCCGAGCTCGCTGGCGCGCTCGCCGACGCATCCCGGCCCGTGCGAGTCCGAGGCGGTCGTGACCGGCACGCCGCGGGCCGCGAAACGCGCCAGCAGCCCCGTCGCCGGGTACTGCTCACCGACGGGGGCGCGGAAGCCCGCCGAGGAGATCTCCGCCGCCATCCCCGAGGCGAGGGCCGCCTCCGCCATCCGGTCGTAGCACTCGTCGAGCGTCGCCGCCGAGGGCCGGCGCCCGGCGAGCTTCACGAGGTCCGGGTGGGCCAGGACATCGCAGGTCCGCGTGGCGGCGAGCTCCTCGAGCGCCTCCGTGTAGCGGCGCCAGACGTCCTCGACACGGCGCCGGTCCCACTCGGCCAGGCATCCCTCGTCGTCGAGGAGGTCGAACTGCCACGTGCCGAGCCAGTGGACGGATCCGAGCAGCACGTCGAAGGGGTAGCCGTCGAGAAGCCGCGCCACCGCGTCCATCTTGCCGGGGTAGTAGTCGACCTCGAGGCCGACGACGACGGGGAGGCCGGCGTCGCGGGCCTCGCAGGCCGCCGTCACGTAGGCGTCGAGATCGGCCGTCGCGTGGTGGTCGAAGTAGGCGCCCATCGTCGCGGCGAACGGCAGGCCCGGCTCGTCCAGCCAGAAGTCCCCCACCGCGGCTCGCCCCTGGGTGAAGCGGAAGAAGTGCTCGGTGAGCGCGATCTCGCCGACCTCCTCGGCGGCGGCCCGGTCACAGTAGACGGCGAGCCGCTCTAGGCGCTGCTCAGAGGCCTCGGCCCGCATCGCGTGAGGCCAGAGGTGGACGTGGTAGTCAATCACGGCGTCATGGTAGGTCGACGGTTACGGAATCCCGGGCCGCCCCGGCCGGGCGTCCGGCCGCCCGAATCGCGGGCCCGGCCGATCAGGGTGCGCCAAATCCGACCCGCCGGTCCTCGGCCGTGCCGCCGACCTCAACGTAGGCGACCTTGGCGGTTGGCACGCCGACCTGCCGCCCGCGCCGGTCGGTCAGCCAGAGCACGCCGTTCGCGTCGGCAAGCGCCGTCTCGATAACGGCGAGGACTTCCTCCCGGGTGACGTCGTCACCGACTTCGACATCGAGTTCCTTCGTCGACTGGATGATTCCGATGCGAACGTCCACAAGCCAACTCCTGGTCGAGGTTGCTCCTTATCCTAAGGGAGGGCACCAGTCCGCGACACCGCCCCACTGCTCCCAGGGTACGCTCACCATTGGGACGTGCGCCTCAGCGCGCACGGGTCCCGGGCGGCACCTCGTGCCGTCGCTGGAGGGAGGACCAATGTGGATTGTCGCCGGCGTGCTCCTCGGGCTCGTCGTGTTCTCCTCGATCTTCGGCTTCCACATCGGACCGCATGCCCACGCCGTCGCGGCCGTCGCCGGGATCGCAGCGGCGGGGTTCTTGATCGCGATCGCGGCGGCCGGTGACACCCGCTCGTTCGTCTTCCTCCTGCTGAGCGCCGACGTCGTCGTCTCCGCGGGGGTCGGGGCGATCGCCTGGAAGGGGCTCACCGACCCGCGCCTGCGCGGCGCGCACGCCATGCATTCGCTGGTCTCGGCTGAGGGCGTCGCGGTGAACGACCTCGAACCGTCGGGCATCGTGCGCGTCGCCGGCGAGAACTGGTCGGCGACCTCGCTCAACGGACGTATCCCCGCCGGCGCGAGGATTCAGGTGATCCAGGCCGACGGCGTCCGTCTGTCGGTCTGGGGAGACAACGGACTTCCCCGGGAAACTGGCGGCCAGCCGGCGCTCGATGAGCGCTCCCCTGCCACCGACGCCTCCCGGCCGAGCGAAGGGACACACGAGTCGTGATTCTCGGCATCGTCATTGCGGTAGCTGTCATCGTCATCATCGGCGTCGCGAGGTCGGTGAAGATCATCCGTGAGTACCAGCGGATCGTGCTGTTCCGCCTCGGACGGGCGATCGGTTTGCGCGGACCGGGCATCGTCTTCATCAACCCGATCACGGACCGCACCACGCTCGTCGACCTGCGCGAGCAGTACCTCGAGATCCCCCACCAGACGGCGATCACGAAGGACAACGCGCCGATCTCGATCGACTTCATCATCTTTTACAAGGTCGTCGACCCGTCGATGTCCGTCCTCACCGTGCAGAACTTCGCCGGCGCCGCCCTCAACCTCGCGGCCACGACGCTGCGCAGCGTCGTCGGTGACATGCCGCTCGACGACGTGCTGTCCAAGCGTGAGGACATGAACGCGTCGCTGCGCGTCCGGCTCGACGATGTCACCGAGCGCTGGGGCGTGAAGGTGACGAGCGTCGAGGTGCGCGAGGTAAACCCGCCCCCCGGGGTCCTCGAGGCGATGACCCGCCAGATGTCGGCCGAGCGGACCCGGCGTGCCCAGGTGACCGAGGCCGAGGGTCAGAAGTCGGCGGCGATCCTGTCCGCCGAGGGCGAGGCCCAGGCGGCGATCAACCTCGCCGAAGGCCGTCAGAAGGCGACGATCCTCGCTGCCGAGGCCGACCGCCAGTCGGCGATCCTGCGTGCCGAGGGCTACGCCAGGGGCCTCGAGAAGGTCCTCGTCGTCGCCCAGACGCTCGACCAGAAGACGATGGTGCTGCAGTACCTCGACACCCTGAAGCAGGTCGGGACTTCGGCCTCGACGAAGATCGTCGTTCCGATGGAGATCCTCGACGGGCTGCGCAACCTGCTGCCCGGCGCGGAACTGCCGGCCGCGGGCGCCAAGCACTCGTCGAGCTGAACCCTCTCGGCCTCTAGGTACCGCGCGCGAGATAGCGCGCCGGGAGCTCCTCCTCGGGCCAGTCCAACAGGCGCAGGGCGGCCTCGACCGCGAAGCGGTCGGTCATCCCGGCGACGTATTCGACGGCGGCACGCACCGCTTCCGGTGCCGCGGCGGTGAGGTCACGCGCCCGACCGTCCGGCAGCAGTTCCGGGGAGTGCGCGTACGTCTCGACCAGCGCGCCCAGCAGGCGACGGACGCGCCGTCCCTGCTCGACCGAGTCCGGTCGCAGGTAGATCCGCTCGTAGTTCCACGCCCGGAACGCGGCCAGGGCCTCCGCGGCGGCGGCGTCCATGCCGACCGTGCCGGTGCGCGTGACCGCCCCGACGACAGCCGAGATGAACGCCGAGATCTGTGCGGCCCGCGTCAACCCGCAGCGCTCGGCGACGAGGGGCGGCAGCTCCTCCGGCCTGACGATCCCCGCGGCGACGGCGTCCTCGAAGTCGTGGCAGACATAAGCGATCCGGTCCGCCCAGGACAGGACCTCGCCCTCGGGGGTCGCGGGCGCGGGACGCGACCACGAATGGTTCCGCACCGCGTCGAGCGTCTCGCGGCACAAATTGAGCGGCCGCAGCACGACGTCGGCCCCCCAGGTCGCATGATCGAAATCCCCCCCGAGGAAGGCACCGAACGCCTCCTCGCTCGCGTGCCCCCCGGGGCCGTGGCCGCAGTCGTGAGCGATCGAGGCGGCATAGACGAGGTCCTCGTTGAGACGCGTCGCCCGTGCGATCGCCTGGGCGACCTGGGCCACCTCCATCGCGTGGGTGAGCCGCGTCCGCTGATGATCGAGCGGATCGATGAAGACTTGGGTCTTGCCCGCCAGGCGCCGGAAGGCAGCGGAGTGGAGCACCCGGTCGCTGTCGCGCTCGAAACAGGTTCGCAGCACGTCCGCTTTCTCGTGACGCGCCCGGTTTCCCGCCCCGGCCGCCCGGGTCGCCGCCGGTGCCAGGATCGAGTCCTGCTCGGCCTCCCGTTCGGCGCGGGCCCTCGGCGTGACGTCCCCGGTGCGCGCGTGACTCGTCGCGTGGGCAACGCGCACGCCGGAATCCGGGTCGAGGACGTAGCCGGCCATCGTCGACGCCCACAGGGGCCCCCGCTCACCGTCGCCGCCCTCGCCGGGCACGGCTCCCCGTCGACCCCGCACGACGTCGCCCGACTCCACACGACAAGCCTACGGGCACGCCATCCCGGTGGTGCGTGCTACCTCCCCGGTCTAGGCCGACTCGGCCCGGGACAATCCTCTGGGCATTTCACCCCAGCGGGGTCTAACCCCGATCTTTTTGCAAGTGGCCCTTCTTGTGGTTGGACTGTTGCTTCGACAACACCAGTCTTCCCTACAAGAGGGGCTTTTCCGCGGACGCGCGCTGGTCAGGTCACGGGGACTCGCGAAAGATCGGGGCTAGTTGTGGGGCAGCGTCCCTTCCTCGGAATTCGGTTGAGGATCGTGTTCGCGGGTGATCGCCTCTTTAGGCTCTTTGGAGCGCATCCCCAGCAACCAAAGAAAGAATCGCCCGGGCCACGCCGGCCTGTGGTGCTTCTTGCCGTCCGAGCCGTGACCGAATCGGCCGTATCGCAGTCCGAAACTGCTTCCACCCCCGATTCCTGGGAGGGGCAGTGAATTGGGTTCCTCGTACTTCGGTACCTTGGCGAGTGGATGCCTCGGCTTACGTGGTTTGTCGTCGGCTGAACCCATGACGAGATTATGCCTGATGAATTCCCATCGCGAACCGGGGACGCGTCCAGATCGACACAGCCAGAGGGCTCGAGCGGTGGCAGGCGTCTGATGGCACGTGGTCAGCACGACAACCGCCGATCCCCAAGGCGTGCGAACCGTCTCTTGAGCCGGGCCAGCCGTCCGGCTTCATCTGGGCCAAGTCGGCCTACGCCTCCCCGCCCGGTTTCATGGGACGTCCCCACTCCCCATGGACCTAATGTGTCAGCCAGCTTGGCAGATCACCAGTCGTCAGGGTGGTCGCATGGACCTCGGCGATCACCTGGCTCTCGTTCAGCGAGGTTTCCAACCTTGAGGAGGCGGGATGCCGAAACTAGCCGCCATTCGTCTGTTCGCTGCCGTTGCGCTGCTGTTTGCGGCGACCTCGGCGGTACTTGCTGCTGGGCTTCCGTCACCGGCCGCGGCTTCGTCTTAGAACGTTGTAATCCTGTCTGTTAAGGCGACGCCACGCACGCTTCCGGACAGTGGCGGGTTAACCACCGTGACCGCCTCGCTCAAGAACGCCGACACCTGCCAATTACAGCCGTCATCCTGGTCGAACCCGCAGCTCACCCCCACCATCTACAACTTCGGTGGAAACGGCGACTCTCCGGGTTACGGCACACCGGTGGTGAAGTTCTCCGACAGCGTGCGGCGGTGCTCGACGACCTTCACGATCCCCGTGCGCTTCACCGCGAACCAGGTTGGCACTCGGGCCACGGTCACGCTGACGCTGGAGGCGCGCAACTCGTATAAGAACAACGGAAAGAACTGGACCTCCTCGCAGACGAAGTCGTTCTCCGTCGTGGTCCTCCCGCAACCACCGGTCTCGATTGTCGAGGCGACCGCCCCCGGGAACCTCCTATGTCTGCCGCACTTCCCTGGGACGACCGTCGGCAAGGGCTTCGTCGCCCACTTCGTGATTTCGGGACCGGTAGGCACCAGCGTCGTCGAAATCAGCTATGGCGACATAACAGTGCCAGGGTGGCACAGCCACAGCCCGATCAATGGCTGGCTCATGAGGTCGCTCACCGACCAGCGGTCGTCGTCGCTTGTCATTACCAGCCACTTGAACATGGGTCCCACGTGGCGCATCGAGTTGACAGCCGGGGGTAAGCCCTTCGACTTCGTCGTCCACTGCCCGAACGGCTCGTGATACGCCCACAAGCGCGCCATAAGACGCTTACTGGTACTCGCTCTTGTTGCGGGGCTTCTTGCCACTTGCGCCCATACCGCAGAGTCTGTCTCACCGCTCGCCAAGCAGAGGCTCGCGCTCTCTATACGTGAGACGGAACGAGGCAGTAAAGCCCCCGTCCCTCAGCAAATGAGGCTACGAGGGTGGCCTCGTGCCGACGGCCCCGCTGATACCAAGTGCCAGCCCGACCACCACGACTACGACCGTCAAGCCTTTGACGACGCGTCCCCGCACGGGACGGACCGGAACGACTCCCCCATCGGACAGCCCGGCTCGAATTGTGCCCGCACGAGGCTGGCGGGTGCACGGGTTACACCGCCGCATCGCGGGGCGGCAGTTCGCGCCGCGCCCCTCTACCGAGGAGGCGCCGCCGGGCGCACTGGCAGCTGCGGCGGCGGCCCTGGTCTAATTCCGCCCTGGTTAACGAGGAGTTGTCTGATCGCGGAAGGCATGACCCGGGGCACCTGGAAAGGCGGCAATGGACTCGGCGAGTAGCGAAGGGGCGCCTTTCAAGCTGACGGTCGTCATCCCCGTCTACAACGAGGAAAGGACGCTGCGCGAGGTTCTCGGCGCGCTGATGGCCCAGCCCATCCCGGGCGACACGGAGATCATGTCGTGGACGACGGTTCGACGGACCGGACTGCCGAGATCCTCGTCGGCCTCGATCTCGTCGTCCTCCGCCACGCCGTCAACCGCGGGAAAGGTGCCGCCGTCCTGACCGGCATCGAGCGGGCCACCGGGACGCATCTCCTCATCTTCGACGGTGACTCGGAGTACGACCCCGCCGAGATAGTGAGCCTCGTCGATCCGATCCTCGCCGGCCGAGCCGAGGTCGTCTACGGCGTGCGGGTGCGCGGGTTGGGGACGGTGTTCCCGTCGCTCCTCTACGCCGTCGGCAACCGGGTGATGACCGGATTCGCCAACCTGCTGTTCGGCGCGGCAATCAGCGACTCCTTCACCTGTCTCAAGCTCTTCCCCCTCCCGCTCGTGCGCCGGATGCGCCTCGGCGAGCCGCGCTTCGCGGTCGAGGCCGAACTCACGACCGAGATGCTCCGCCTCGGCTTCCGGCCCTACGAGGTCCCCGTTTCCTATGTCGGGCGATCCCGCGAGGAGGGGAAGAAGATCGGGTCCGCCGACGCCGTCCGCGGCCTGGTCGTGATGGCGAAGGTGAGGATGCGCGGGCGCGTCGCCCCGGGGGCACGGGACCGCTCGCTGGCCCCCCGCGTCCTGCCGCCGACCCGCTCGCGGCGCACGAAGCCCCTCGCACCGGGAGCCTGAGGCCCACCGGCTTCCCGGCCCGCGCCCGAAAAGAGGGACGGTAGCGCCGGGCCGCCAGAATCAGGTGACCTTGAGCTCGCTTCGGTAGACGCGGGAGGGACCGAGCTCGACGACGCGGGCCGCGAGCGTGCCGAATGCCTGCGCCGCCTCCCCGTCCGGGTCGACGAGGAGCGCGGGAAGGCCCTCGTCCGCCCCCTCCCGCACGGCGGGCTCGAAGGGGATCTGGGCGAGCAGCTCGACGCCGAGCTCGTCCGCCAGCGCCTTCCCGCCGCCGGCGCCGAACAGCTCGAGGCGGGTGCCGTCCGGGGCGATGAACCACGACATGTTCTCGACGACACCCCGGATCGGCAGCCGGAGCTCGCGGGCGAGCGCCCCGGCACGTTGCGCAACCCGCTCGGCCGCGGGCTGGGGGGTCGTCACGACACAGAGCTCCGACGCCGGCAGGTGCTGGGCGACGCTCAGCGCGACATCACCCGTGCCGGGCGGCATGTCGATGAGGAGGAATTCGGGATCGCCCCAGTGCACCTCGGTGATGAACTGCTCGAGTGCCTTGTGCAGCATCGGCCCCCGCCAGGCGACCGCCCGGCTCTCGTCGACGAAGAACCCCATCGACACGCAGCGCACGCCGTGGGCGACCGGGGGCACGATCGTCGGGCCGAGGACAACAGGCTGGTGCGTGACGCCCAGCATGCGGGGGATCGAGAACCCGTAGAGGTCGGCGTCGAGCAGCCCGACGGTGTGGCCGGACGCCGCGAGCGCGACGGCGAGGTTCGCCGTCACGGTCGACTTCCCCACGCCCCCCTTGCCCGAGGCGATGGAGAGCACGCGCCTCCCCGCCGTCGATCTCCCGTCCGCCGGGTGGTCGAGCTCGCGCAGGCGCTCACCGAGAGCCTCGGATTCCGCCTCGTCCATCGCCTCGACGACGACGTCGACCGCGACGGCCGACCCCGCCGCCTCGGCGGCTGCCGTCAGGCGCCTCCGCAACTCGTCGCGCGCCGGGTGCCCGTCCGACGGGATCCGCACGACGACGTCGACGCCGCCGGGGCGGGCACGCACGTCACCTAGCAGACCGGCATCGCCGAGTCGGGCGAGCACAAACGGGTCCTCCACCGATTCGAACGCCGCACGCAGCGCGGGGAGTTCTGCAGCATTCATCGAGGGCCACGCTTTCCGCTGGTCACGCCGACGCCGGGATTCCGGCGCACCGCAAGTAGGATACCCATCGTGCGCTCCGCCACTTCTCCGGCGTCGGCAGCGTCCAAGCCGAGGATGTCCCGGCGGCCCGTGGCGCCCGTCAGCGACGCTGCCCGGATGGCCCCCGACGACAACCACGACGACGAGTCCTTCTCGGCCGCCGTCGCCGCCATCACGAGTGCCTTCGGGGACGCGACGCGTCGCCACATCTACCTGTTCGCCCGGGAGGTCGACGGCGCGACCGCCGGCGAGGTCGCGCACCGGTTCGCCCTCCACCCGAACGTCGCCCGGCACCACCTCGACAAGCTCGCCGCCGGCGGCTATCTCGAGGTCACGCTCGACCATGCCGCACCGGGGGCCGGACGCCCCTCGAAGCGCTATCGGCCGTCGTCGCGGGAGACGACGGTGCCGATGCCCCCGCGACCCAACGAGCTCGTCATCAACCTGCTCGTGCGGGCGCTTGCCGCACTCGACCCCGCTGTCGCCGACCGCCTCGCCGAGGACGTCGGCGAGGAGTACGGCCGCTCCCTCGCCGCCCTGATGGCGCCGGGCGAGTCGCAGCGCTCGATGCGCGCCGCGATGTCTGCCGTCGTCGACGCCCTCACCGCCCACGGGTTCGCCGCCCGCACCGAGAGCGACGCCGCGACGACCTGGGTCGTACGCGAGCACTGCCCGTTCGGCGAGGTCGTCCTCGAGCACCCCGTCCTCTGCGCCGTCGATCGCGGCATGGTGAAGGGGCTGCTCGCCGGGCTCTGCGGCGGCGAGGTCCCCGTGCAGCTGTCCTCGCGGGCCCTCGGCGACCGGTCCTGCTCGAGCGTCGCCGGCTGAGCCGAGGCGTGGCCCGGCACTACCTCGACCACGCCTCGACGAGCCCTTTGCGGCCCGAGGCGGCCGTGGCGATGGCCGACTGGCTCGCGGCGGGCAACTTCGCCGATCCGGGTCGTGTCTACGAGGAGGGTCGCCTCGCCGCCGCCGACATCGAAAGGGCCCGGGAAGCCGTCGCCGACCTTGTCCACGCCACACCGCAGCAAGTCGTGTTCACCTCCGGCGGGACCGAGGCCACGAACTGGGCGAACTGGGCGACACGCCAGCGTGATCCCGCCGCGCCGATCGCCTGCACCGCCGTCGAGCACTCGGCGGTCCGGCTCTCGGCCGCCCGGGACGGGCCCGTCGCGACGATCCCGGTCGACGAGGTCGGCCGGGTCGACCTGGCGGCGCTCGACGGGCTCCTCGCCGGTCGGCACCGCCCAGTCCTCGTCAACTGCCAGCTCGCCAACCACGAGGTCGGGACGGTCCAGCCGGTGGCCGAGGTCGTCGCCCGCTGCCGGGAGCGCGGCGTCGCGGTCCACGTCGATGCCTGCGCGGCCGTCGGCCAGATGCCGGTCGACCTCTCGGCGCTCGGCGCGGACCTCTTCTCGATCTCGGCTCACAAGCTCGGCGGGCCCGCCGGAGTGGGCGCCCTCATCGTCGGCCGGGGCTTCCGCCTTCCGGCGCTTCTCGTCGGCGGCGACCAGGAGCGGGCGCGGCGCGCGGGCATGGAGGCCGTGTCCGCCATCGTCGGCTTCGGGGCCGTGGCCCGGGCACTTGCCCTGCCCGGCGCCCTGGGGGAGGCGGCGGCGCGCGCGCGACGACTCTCCGACGCGATCGCGGCGGCGGCTCTCGGCGTCGAGGGCGTCGTCCGTCACGGCGATCCGGACATCCGCGTCCCGCACATCGCCTGCTTCGGCGTCCCGGGTGTCGAGGCAGAGGGTGTCGTCCTCGGGCTCGACGCGGCGGGCGTGGCCGTCCACTCCGGGTCGGCGTGCTCCTCGGAGACCCTCGAGCCCTCCCCCGTGCTCGCCGCGATGGGCGCGGCGGCCGACCGCTCGCTGCGCTGCTCCGTCGGCTGGTCGACCGGCGACGCCGACGTCGCCGCCTTCGCGGAATCGTTCCCCTCGGTCATCGCGCAGCTGCGCGCCCTCGCGGGCTAGGACCTCCCCGGCGGGCCGGCCGGGCGGCTAGCGCCGCAGGATGGCAAGGTCGGCGTCGACCATCATCTCGATGAGCTCGGCGAATGCAACCTCTGGTGCCCACTCCAGCGTCGTGCGGGCCTTTGTCGCGTCGCCGACGAGGACGTCGACCTCGGCGGGACGGAGGAACTTCTCGTCGACGACCACGTAGTCCTCCCAGTGCAGGCCCACCCGGCCGAAGGCCACCTCGCAGAGCTCGCGCACCGAGTGCGTCTCGCCCGTCGCGATGACGAAGTCGTCCGGCTGGTCCTGCTGGAGCATGCGCCACATCGCCTTCACGTAGTCGCCGGCGAAGCCCCAGTCCCTCTGCGCATCGAGGTTGCCGAGCCGCACCTCGCGCCCGAGGCCGACCGCGACACGGGCCGCGGCGTGCGTCACCTTGCGCGTCACGAACTCGAGACCGCGCCGCGGGCTCTCGTGGTTGAACAGGATCCCCGACGAGGCGTGCAGCCCGTAGCTCTCGCGGTAGTTGAGAGTGATCCAGTGGCCGTAGACCTTGGCGACGCCGTAGGGGCTACGAGGGTGGAATGGCGTGAGCTCGGTTTGCGGCGACTCGTGGACCTTGCCGAACATCTCCGACGAGCTCGCCTGGTAGAAGCGGATCTCCGGGTTGACGAGGCGGATCGCGTCGAGCACACGCGTCACGCCCAGTGCCGTCACCTCACCGGTGAAGACCGGCTGGCTGAACGAGGTCTGGACGAAGGACTGCGCCGCCAGGTTGTACAGCTCGTCGGGCTTGCACTCCTTCAACACGTTGATGATCGAGACCTCGTCAAGCATCTCGCCCGGGATGAGGGTGATGCGGTCCTGGATGTGGGCGACGCGCTCGAATGTGACCGTGCTCGACCGGCGGACCATGCCGAACACCTCGTAGCCCTGGTCGAGGAGGAACTCCGCGAGGTAGGAACCGTCCTGTCCTGTCACACCGGTGATGAGCGCGCGCCGGGCCATCGCACTGTTCTAGGCGAGGGACCGGGGCGTCGCAACCACTGGCCACGAGTACTTCCAGACGGTCAGCCCCGGCGGCGGGATCCGGCACGTGGCCGCGCGACGGCTCCGGTGGCCGCGGAACTCATATCGGCGCGCCACTACGGCGGCGCTGCGGATGCGGAACCAGGGATCCGCGCTCGAATCGTCGCGAGCACCCCGACGGACCGTTCGGCGGTGCCGTCGGGACGAGAGACGGTCAGACCGCCCGAACGTTCGCTGCCTGGAGGCCCTTCTGCCCCTCTTGGACCTCGAACTCGACCTGCTGGCCCTCTTCGAGCGTGCGGTAGCCGTTCATCTGGATGGCGGAGTGATGCACGAAGACATCGGCACCGCCCTCCTGGGAGATGAAGCCATAGCCCTTCTCAGCGTTAAACCACTTCACAGTTCCGGTCGCCACTTCGGCGATCCCCCTTCGTTCGATTCCACGTGCCACGAGGGAACGCCGACGTCACCGCCACCCGCACCGACCCGGCCGATCCTTTCGGACAGGCCCACTCCGGCGGTCGCGAGACGGCCGTAACCACAGGGCAGTTTCTCTCGGCGCGCAGGCTACCAGCCCAATCTCCCGCCGTCACCCTGCGATTTCCCGGCCGGCCCCAGGCGTGCCCCAGGACTTCGCCGGGCGAGGACCGGCGGGTGTCGGGCTGCCGGTGAGGGTAGGGACTGTCAGCGGTAGACGCGCGTCCCGCCGGAAGTGTCCTCGACGACCCAACCCGACTGCTCGATCTCGGCCCGCAGCCGGTCGGCTGCCGCGAAATCACGCGCCGCCCTGGCCTCGTCCCGACGCCGCACGAGGTCCAGGACCCGCTCGTCGACCTCCTGCCGCCCGCCGGCGGCCTCGACTCCGAGCGCCGCGAACAGGTCCAGCACCGTGCGCGCGAGCGTGCCGCCGGCGCGCAGGTCGCCCGCGTCCCAGAAGGCATTCGCCCGCCGCATCGCCGAGAACAGTCCACCCAGCGCGCGGGGCGTATCGAGGTCGTTGTCCATCGCCTCTCGGAACTGGCGGCGTTCCTCGCCCGCGTCGCCGGCCTCGGCGTCCGGTGGCGCGTCGGCGAAACGGCGGGCGAGGCTGTCGATGCGCCCCAGCGCCGTCGTCGCGTCCTCGAGCGTGCGCTCGTTCACCTCGACCGCCTGGCGGTAGTGCGAGCCGAGCACGAGGAGGCGATAGGCACGCGGGTCCGACCGTTCCAGCAGGTCCGCCATCGTCCTGAAGTTGCCGAGCGACTTCGACATCTTCTCGCCGTCGACGCGCACGAGCCCGTTGTGCATCCAGCGGTGGGCGAAGCGCTTGCCGCGGGCCTCCGCCTGGGCCCGTTCGTTCTCGTGGTGGGGGAAGATGAGGTCCTCGCCGCCGCCGTGGAGATCGAAGTTCTCCCCCAGGAGCGCGAGCGACATCACGACGCACTCCGTGTGCCAACCCGGGCGGCCCGCGCCGAAAGGCGCCTCCCAGCTCGGTTCCCCGGGTTTCGACCTCTTCCAGAGGGCGAAGTCGACCGGCGAGCGCTTCTGGTCATCGACTTCGACGCGGGCGCCGGCGCGCAGCGACTCGATGCTCTGGTGCTTTAGGAACCCGTAGTCCGCGACCGACGACGTGTCGAAGTAGACACCGTCGCCTGTCTCGTAGGCGCTCCCGCGGGCCCGTAACTCACCCACGAACTCGACCATCTCGGCGATGTATTCGGTCGCGTGGGGGGTCGCAGTCGGCCGGGCGAGGCCCATCTGGTCCATCGCGGCCCACCATTCGGCCTCGGCCTCGGCAGCTACGTCACGCCAGCTGCGACCCTCGCTCGCGGCACGGTCGATGATCTTGTCGTCGATATCGGTCACGTTCGAGACGTGATCGACCCGCAGGCCGCAGAACTCGAGGTAACGCCGCAGCACGTCGTAGACGAGGGCGAAACGCCCGTGGCCGACGTGGGGGGCGCCGTAGACGGTCGGGCCGCATACGTAGAGACCGGTACGACCGGCGTCCCGTGGCACCAGTTCAGCGACACGACCGGTAGCCGTGTCGCGCAACCTGAGCACACGACTACGGTACTAGTCCGATGCCAGCCGAAGACGAGCCCGCGATGGCACGCGCCCTCGGCCCGGAGGCGTCCTCCAATCCAGGTCCTGCGCAGGCCGAGGCGACAGGGCTTCCGCCCGGTCGTGTGATCCGGATCCCCGACCACCCGCAGCTCGAGGGCCTCGAGGAACGCTGGGCCCCGCGATGGGACGAGTGGGGCACGCACCGCTTCAGCGCGACCACCGGGCGGGCCGACGTCTACTCGATCGACACGCCGCCGCCCACGGTGTCGGGGTCGCTGCACGTGGGGCACATCTTCTCGTTCACCCAGACCGACTTCATCGCCCGCTTCCAACGCATGCGCGGCAAGGACGTCTTCTATCCGATCGGGTGGGACGACAACGGCCTGCCGACCGAGCGCCGGGTCCAGAACCACTACGGGGTCCGCTGCGACCCGTCGGTGGCCTACGACCCCGACTTCTCCCCCCCGGCCACGCCGCCGAAGCACGCCCTCTCGATCTCCCGACCGAACTTCGTCGAGCTGTGCCACAAGCTCACGGCCGAGGACGAGAAGGCCTTCGAGGCGCTGTTCCGCCGGATCGGGCTGAGCGTCGACTGGGAGACCCAGTACACGACGATCGGAGCGCTCGCCCAGCGGACCTCGCAATGCGCCTTCCTGCGGATGGTGGCTGGCGGCCACGCCTATCGCCAGGAGGCGCCGACACTGTGGGACGTCGACTTCCAGACCGCCGTCGCGCAGGCCGAGCTCGAAGACCGGGAGATCGAGGCGAAGTTCCACAGGCTGCGCTTCCGGTCGGCCAAGACGGGCGAGCCGATCGAGATCGACACGACGCGCCCCGAACTCCTCCCCGCCTGCGTCGCCCTCGTCGCCAACCCCGACGACCCCCGCTACCGGGCGTTGCTCGGAACGAACGCCGTGACGCCGCTGTTCGGCGTCGAGGTGCCGATCCACGCCCACCCGCTCGCCGATCCGGAGAAGGGGTCGGGCATCGCCATGGTCTGCACGTTCGGCGACCTCACCGACGTCACGTGGTGGCGCGACCTCGGTCTCGCCACCCGGACGATCGTGACCCGCGACGGCCGGCTCGGCCACGCCCCCTTCGGCTCCGCGGGCTGGGAATCCCGGGACGCGGGGCGTGCCGCGACCCAGTACGCCGAGCTCGAGGGTCTGACCGCCCGCAAGGCCCAGGGTCGCATCGTCGAGCTCCTCGCGGCCTCGGGGGACCTCGTCGGCGAGCCGCGCTCGATCACGCACGCCGTCAACTTCTACGAGAAGGGCGAGCGCCCGCTGGAGATCGTCTCCTCGCGCCAGTGGTACGTCCGCACCCTCGAGCGGCGCGCCACGCTCATCTCGGCGGGCCGCCAGATCTCCTGGCACCCCGAGTTCATGCGCACCCGCTACGAGGCCTGGGTCGAGGGGCTCACCGGGGACTGGAACATCTCCCGCCAGCGCTACTTCGGCGTGCCCTTCCCCGTCTGGTACGCCGTGCGGGCCGACGGCTCGATCGATGACGCCAACCCGATCCTCGCCCAGGACAGCCAGCTCCCGCTCGACCCGGCGACCACCGTCCCCGACGGCTACGCGGCCGACCAGCGCGACCAACCGGGCGGCTTCGCCGCCGACCCGGACGTGATGGACACCTGGGCGACGTCCTCGCTCAGCCCACACATCGCCGGGCACTGGGTCGACCGGCCGGAACTGTTTGCCCGGATCTTCCCGATGGACCTGCGCCCCCAAGCACACGAGATCATCCGGACGTGGCTGTTCTCCTCGGTCGTGCGGAGCGAGCTCGAGCACAACTGCGTGCCCTGGCACCACGTCGCGATCTCGGGGTGGATCGTCGACCCTGACCACAAGAAGATCTCGAAGTCCAAGGGGAACGTCGTCGTGCCGAGCGACTCGCTCGACGCCCACGGGACCGACGCCGTCCGCTACTGGGCGGCGTGCGCCCGCCTCGGCGTCGACACAACCTTCGATGACCAGCAGATGAAGATCGGGCGGCGCCTCGCCATCAAGATCCTCAACGCGACGAAATTCATCCTGCAACGGCTCACCGACGGGTCCCTCCCACTCGCCGAGGCCACCGGCGCGCAACCCAGCCACCCGCTCGACTTGGCGATGTTGAAGCGCCTGGCTGCGGTCGTCGCCGAGGCGACCGAGGCGTTCGAGAACTACGAGCACGCCCGGGCGCTCGAGCGGATCGAGCACTTCTTCTGGACCTTCTGTGACGACTACCTCGAGCTCGTGAAGGGCCGCGCCTACGCCGAGGGGCCCGCCGCCGACTCGGCCCGTCAGGCCCTGCTGCTCGCGATCGACACCCAACTCCGCCTGTTCGCCCCGTTCCTGCCGTTCGCGACGGAGGAGGCGTGGTCCTGGAGCCACGAGGGATCAGTCCACTCGGCGTCGTGGCCCAGCGCCGACGAGCTCGCGACGAGTGCCGACGGGCCCGACGAGCGGCTGCTCGACGAGGTGGGAACGGTGCTCGCCGCGGTGCGGCGCGCGAAGACGGCGGCGAAACAGTCGATGCGCGCGCCCGTCGCCCGCCTCGCGGTGGCGGCACCCGCCGCCACGGTGGACCTTCTCCGGCTGGCCGCGGACGATCTCGCGACCGCCGGCGTCATCGACCGTGTCGAGTTCTCGCCCCGCGACGGCGAGATCGAGGTCACGGTCGAGCTCGCCGAGCCCGGCACCGACCCCGCCGGGTGAGACGACCCGCGGGCGCTGCCGGGACACGTCCCTCGGCCTCTCCGCTAGGTTCGCAGGGACACCGCGATGAACGCCAACCCGCACGAGACGCCGCCCCCGGGAACGGTCCCGTGGCCGTGACCAGCCACCGGGCCGCGCCCGGGCCCCACGACGCCGAGAACGCCGACTGGGTCATCCGCACGGTCGACCTCACCAAGATCTACGCCGGCACCGACTTCCGCGCCGTCGACGACCTGAACCTCACGGTCCACAAGGGCGAGATCTTCGGCCTCCTGGGCCCGAACGGCGCCGGGAAGACGACGACGGCCGGGATGCTCACGACCCGGGTCATCCCGACGTCGGGACGGGCCTTCGTCGCCGGCATCGACGTGGTCCGGCACCCCTCGCCCGCCAAGCAGCTGATCGGCGTCGTCTCGCAGACGAACTCGCTCGACCGGCAACTCTCCGTCTGGGAGAACCTGTACTTCCACGGCCGACTCTTCGGCATGGGCGCGGCGGAGTCGCGTCGGACCGCCGACGAACTCCTCGAGCGGTTCCAGCTCTCGAAGTGGGCCAGGGCGTCGGTCTACGCGCTCAGTGGCGGGATGGCCCAGCGGCTCATGGTCGCCCGCTCGATCTTCCACCGGCCGGCGGTCCTTTTCATGGACGAGCCGACGGCCGGGCTCGACCCGCAGAGCCGCCTCGCGCTGTGGGGCCTGTTGCAGGAGCTGAACGCCGACGGCCAGACGATCCTTCTCACGACGCATTACATGGAGGAGGCGGACCGGCTCTGCGGCCGGGTGGCGATCATGGACCACGGCAGGGTCCTCGCCCTCGACACCCCGGCGGAGCTCAAGCGGACCGTCGGCGCCGACACGATCGTCACGGTTAGAGCGACCGGTGATCAGGAACTGCTCGCGGCCGCGCTCACCGCCGAGATCGGGGGCGTCACCCGCACGCGCCATACCGAGGCCGGCCTCGAACTGCACGTCCGGGGCGGGACCAGGCTCGTCGCCCGGGTCGCCGCCGCGGCCGAGGCGGGCGGCTTCGGCGTCGTCGACCTGGCGGTCACCGAACCGAGCCTCGAAACGGTCTTCATCAACCTCACCGGCCGGGAGCTGCGGGAGCAGTGAGCGACCACCCCGTCGGCCCCGTCCACGTCCCCGTCGCCACCCGGCCCCGGCGCACGACGCTCGCCGCCAGCCGGACGGCGCTGCGGGCGCTACTCCTGCGCGACTTCACCGTCTTGCGCAAGAACATGTTCGAGTTCACGATCCGCACGCTCGTGCAGCCGTTCCTCCTCTGTTTCGTCTTCCTCTACGTCTTCCCCAAGATCGGCCAGTCGGTCGGGGGTTCGGGGACAACCCACGGCGAGTCCTCGTTCGCGACGGTCCTCGTGCCCGGGGTCGTCGGGATCTCGATCATGTTCCAGGGCGTGCAGTCGGTCGCCCTCCAGCTCTCCCAGGAGTTCGGGTTCACCCGCGAGATCGAGGACCGCGTCCAGGCGCCGTGCCCGATCTGGCTGGTCGCCATCGCCAAGGTGCTCTCCGGGGCCATCCAGGGGATGATCTCGGCGGCCATCGTCCTGCCGATCGCCTCGCTCGTCCACGCCGCCGGGGTCGAGGCCCAGATCAACCTGCACTGGTGGATCATCCTCACGCTCGTGCCCATCTCGTGCGCCGCCATGGCCTCGCTCGGCCTCGTGCTCGGCACGAGCTTCGAGCCGCGCAACATCGGCCTCATGTTCGGCTTCGTCATCCTGCCGGTCACATTCCTCGGCGGTACCTACTATCCCTGGACGCGGCTCGCGCCCGTGAAGCTCGGCGCCTGGCACTGGTTGCAGACCGTCGTGCTCGTCAACCCGCTCATCTACGTGAACGAGGGGATGCGCGCCGCCTTCACGGCCTCGCCGCACCTCCACCTCTACGTCGTCTACCCGGCGCTCCTCGGGTTCTGCGCGGCGTTCCTCGCGATCGGCTTGCACAACTTCCGCCGGCGGGTGCTCTCCTGAGGTTCCCGGGGATCCCGCCTAGCGGGTGAGCGCCGAGTCGGCGGCGCCCGCGTAGAGCTCGCAGGCGCGCCAGCAGTACCAGGCGGCGACCGACCGGTACGGCCGGAAGGCGTCGCCCAACGGCTCGAGCTCACGCGCCGTCGGCGGAGAGATCCGCCAAGCGAGCCCGTAACCCCGCCGCACGCCTAGGTCCCCGGTCGGCCAGACGTCGAGGCGGCGCAGCTGGAACATGAGGAACATCTGCGCCGTCCACTCGCCGATCCCGCGCACCATCGACAGGTGCCCGACGATCTCCGCGTCGCTCGCCCGGCCGAGGCGCCGCCGGTCGAGATCGACCGTCCCGTCGAGCACCTTGGTCGCGAGGTCCCGCAACGACAACGTCTTGTTACGGCTGAGCCCGACCCCGCGCAGCGCCTCGTCGGAGAGCGCGAGGAGCGCGGCGGGATCGTCGGCGTCGCCCATCGCGGCGACAAGCCGGCCGTGGATCGCCGCCGCGGCCGGCCCGGCCAGCTGCTGGTAGAGGATCGAACGCGACAGCGCGGCGAAAGCGGTCTCGGACGGGCGCCGGAACGTCGGTGGACCCGCCGCCTCGATGAGCGAACCGAGCACCTGGTCCCGGGTGGCGAGCTCGACGGCGGCGGCGCGGTGGGACGGGCGGGCGGGCCGGGGTGTGGTCACCCCAAGAGTCTGCCCGGCGCGGCAACCCCCTAACAGACCACCCGACGCGGCCGGTCCGCCGGCGGGGCGCGATGATCAGGCCATGGTCGCGATGACGACCGAGCGGTTCGAGGAGCTCGTCGCCTCGGCGCTCGACAGCCTGCCGGAGAGCCTCGGGCGCCAGATGGAGAACGTCTCGGTCCGGGTCGACCCGTACGCGCCGGCGGGCAGGCTCTTCGGCCTCTACGAGGGGATCCCGCTCACGCAACGCGGCATCAACTACTCGGCGGTGCTGCCGGACCGGATCACGATCTTCATGCGCAGCATCTGCGCGAGCTGCCGGAGTGAGACCGAGGTCACGGAGGTCGTGCGCCGGACCGTGATCCACGAGGTCGCCCACCACTTCGGGATCAGCGACGCCCGTCTCTCCGAGCTCGGCTGGGCCTGACCGGCCAAACCGCCCGCGGGCACGGCGAACCTCGAACCCGAAAGCCGCCTCCCTACGGGCCGGGCTTCTCGGTAAGGCGTGCCCGGATCTGCTCGGCGACCTCGGCCGTGGTGGAGGGCACCGCGAACGTGATGAGCGCCCACTCGTCGCAGGGCTCAAAGCCGACACGGTCGTCGTGGAGCACGTACGTCCCGTCGTCGAGGGTGCGGAACCCGACGAGGAGGTGCGCCTCGTGGATCCCGAGGAACTTCGCCGCCTTGTCCAGCAGAGCGAAGATGTCGTTTCTCGACGCGAAACTCCAGCGGTAGCGGTCCCCCCGGCGCTCGATGAGGATCTCGGCATCGATTGTCACCGCCGCGACGACCGCCTCGCAGACGGCATCGATCGGCGAGAACGTGAAGGCGCTCTCGAGCAGCCCGACCCGGTTGGGTTCCGACGGTGTCTCCGGGGAGGTGGTCACTGGTCGTTTCTCATCTCTCACCGTTCTATCGCGCGAAACCGCGTCGCACGGCGGCAGTGGCCGATCGGGGAGGGCGAACCTGCCCTCCCAGCTCTGGCGGGGTGGCTGGTTCCATTATCGCAGGACGTCCGGTCTCGCTCGACGCTCACGCCGCCTGTTCACCCGCCTCGGACCCCAACCGCCCGAGGATCGCGGCCGCCGCCCTCTGGATGCGCCCGCAGGAGGCCCGGACGGCGGCGACCGCCTGTTCACCGCCGCCCGCCCACGTCGCGACGTACCCGAACGAGTAGTCGCCGCTGTCGACGCCGAGCGCGCGGCACACGACGTAGGCGGTCGATTCGGCCTCGAGCTCGGCGAGTGCCCGGTCCGCGAAGCCCTCGTGGAGGAGGGCGTGGGCCAGCTCGTGGGCGAGGGTCTTCAACCGCTGGGCCGGCGCGTTGCGGGTCTCGATCCGGATACGACGGTCGTCGTGGGAGCAGTCGCCGTTGATGCTCCCCGCCAGGACGTGGTCCTCGACGGCGAAACCAAGCGATCCGGCGACCTCGACCAGCCGGGCGAAGTGCCCATCCGGGTCGTCGCCGACGAGTTGGTTGCAGACTGACGGCAGCTCGGCCCCGTCGGTCTGCGCGACGTCGAAGACCGGCACGAACTTGAAACCCCGCACGACGCGCTCGGATTCGTCCTCGACGAGGCCCTGGGGCCGGTAGACGATGGGCGCGAGAATCCAGATCGCCTTCTCCCCGGCACGGACGAACCGGCCGAGGCCCCGCCACGCCCGAAAGCCCGCCACCTGTGTCGCGCCCGGGCACTGGGCGGCGATGAGGAGCACGTTGTTGAAGCTGTAGCGGTGGAACCGGCTCTGGAACTCGAGGTAGCGCCGCCACTCGCCCGATGTCGTTAGACGGGCGATCCCCTCGGCTAGCTGGTTGATGCATTTCGCGTGCCTGTCGCTGCCGGTCACGTGCCTGTCCCTCCCTGTCGAGCCAGTGCGGAACACCCCGGGACATCGGGGTGGAGCGGCCCGACGGCCCGCCGGGACGGGCCACCGCGGGTGCGGCGGTCGTGGCGGAGCTCCGGCGGGTGACGCCGATACAGGGACGCTGGGGGGAACGACCGATCGCCATGCCGGCAGCGACATCCCGGCAGGCGCGGTGAGAAGGGATCAGCGCGGTGACCCGATTGCGGTCGACACGCTAGGTGCGGCCAGTGACATTCCGCGCCCCTGGCGACGGGGGGCGGCGCCGGGTCCGGCGCGGCCCTCAGCTCAGTGCTGCGGGAGCCTCAGGCGCTCCGCGCGATCGACGCTCCCAGGTGGCGGGCGATGATCGCCATCCGCATCGGGATCATGTTCGCCATCTGCTCGACGTCTTTCATCCTCGGGTCCGAGTCGACGCTCGGATCCAGCTCGTCCCGGCGGGGGCGCGGGTGCAGCACCATGCTGTCCGGCGCCATCTGCTGGATCCGGTCGTAGTCGACGATCCAGCTCGCGTAGTCACGGGCCAGCTGCTCGGCGCGCACGATCTCCGCCGGGTCCTCCCCCGTGTACTCGTCCGGGTTGCGGCCGAGGTACAGGACGTCCGTCTCGTGCATCGCCGCGTCGAGGTCGCCGGTCCTCGTCAGGCGGTCGCCGAGCAGCTCGACGAGCGCGCGGGGCACTCGGGCCGCGGGCGACTCCACGGCGACGATCTTCATGCCCAGCGTCGCGGCCCCGATCATGAGGGAGTGGTGCGCCCGGTACCGCTCCTGGTCGCCGACCACCGTGATGACCAGCCCGTCGAAGTGCTCGAACTTCTTGTGCACGGTGAACAGGTCGCCGAGGGCCTGGGTCGGGTGCTCGTTGTGCCCGTCGCCGAGGTTGATGACCGGCACGACCCGTACCAGCTGCCCGTACTCGAAGGCCTTGGCGATGACCTGGGCCGCGAAGGCCGGACCCCCGTTCTCGGCGGTCCGGATGCCCAATAGGTCCGCCTGGGTCGCGAACGCCACCCAGGAATCCGCGAGCGACTCCCCCTTCGCCTCCGAGGAGCTGCTCATACCGCTGATCAGCTCGGCGGAGCCGCCGAGCTTCCGCATCGCCGAGGTGCAGCTGCCGCCGGTCCGGGTCGACGGCTGCCGCATGATCGCCTTCATGACGGCGCGGGGCAGGAGCGGCACGCCGCGGCGCTCGGGGTCCCGGATGGCACGCTCGGCGGCGTAGGCCTCGTCGAGGTAGATCGCGATGTCGTCGGCAGACAGCTGGTGCATCGAGAGCAGGTTCTTGCCCGAGGCGTCGCCGTCGATCGGTTGGCTCACCGCGGACAGGTCAATCACTTCCACCGTCTCGGTTGCGGCCTTCTTCTTCTCCCTGGGCATGAGGCTCCAGTCAAACGTGTCGATACGGGCTTCCGCCCCGCCGTCGGTCATGTCGGACAAGCCGGCGATCGGTCCACCACGACGGCTTCGCCATCCCGTCATCCCAGGATCCTGGCCTGGAACCTCGGTTTCTCCGCGGTGATGCGAATCGCACGTGACGCTCCGACGGGGTCGGTCGTCGTCAGGCTAATTGCGTCCTGGGCGCGGATGGGGAACAACTCTCGGTGACTTGCGGCCAGGTGAGCGCGCGCCCCCACGATCGTCGCGGACTGCCGGACCAGCTGGCCTAGAGATCGGTCACGTCGGCGATCGGCACCGAGTTCTGCCCCCAGTCCGATCCCTCGGCCCAGGTCTCGCGCTTCCAGATCGGCACCGTCGCCTTGACCATGTCGAGAGCGCGCCGGGCCGCCTCGAGGGCGTCGGAACGGTGCGGGGTGCCGACGATCACCGCCACCGAAACCTCGCCGACTCGGAGCACACCCACACGGTGCAAAAGCGCGATCCGGCGCACCTCGGGGAATCGGGCCCGCACGGCGTCGGCGACCTCCACCATCTTGGTGGTGACGTAGGCCTCGTAGGCCTCGTACTCCAGGCTGACCACGCCGGGACGGCCCTCGGAGGCGTCGCGCACCGAGCCGCAGAACGCTACGACCGCCCCGCAGTCCGGCCGGGACGCCCAGGCCAGCGCCTCCGCTACCGGCAGTTCGTCGGCCGAGACGGCGATCCAGCTGTCCTTTTCACCCGTCATCGCGAATCGATCGTAGGCCGGACGACCCGCCGCGCAACCGCCGGCGGGGCTGGCGCCGGCAGGCCTGCGGCCCAGCGCGCGGATGGCACCCTACCGGCTCCACCCTTACGCTCTCTGGCGTGCAGGAGATCCTCGGCGATATCGAGCGGTGGCGTTCGATCGGCCGGCGGGTGGCGCTGGCCCGGGTCATCGGGACCCAGGGATCGGCTCCGCGCGAGCCTGGCGCCGCGATGGCCGTGAGCGAGGACGGCGAGGTCGCCGGGTCCGTGTCGGGCGGTTGCGTGGAGACCGCGGTCGTCACCGAGGCACTCGACGCCCTCGCGACAGGAAGACCGCGACTCGCGACGTTCGGCTACTCCGACGACGAGGCCTTCGCCGTCGGCCTCACCTGTGGCGGGACGATCCGGCTGTTCGTCGAGCCCCTGGGACCCCCGGGGATGGACCAAGGAACCGTGGAGGCACTGCGCGGCCACCTCGAGGCACACCGGCCCGTCGCGCTCGCGACGGTCATCGAGGCCGACACCTGCGCCGGATCGGCGGCAGATGACCGCCCCACAGCCCCGGGTACGACGATGCTCGTCACCCCCGACGCGGATTCTCTCGGCTCGTTGGGCGATCCCGGTCTCGACGACGCGGTGCGTCGGGATGCACTCGGGCATCTCGACGCCGGCACGACCGCCCTGCGCCGCTACGGCCCCCACGGCGAGGCCACCGGGCAGGACATCGCCGTCTTTGTCGAGAGCTTCGCCCCGCCTTCCCGGATGGTGATCTTCGGTGCGGTCGACTTCACCGCGGCGCTCGCCAGAGTCGCCAAGGTCCTCGGCTACCGGGTCACCGTGTGCGACGCACGTCCCGTGTTCGCCACACCGGCGCGGTTCCCGATGGCGGACGAGATCGTCGTCGACTGGCCCGACCGCCACCTCGCGACGATCGGCCCCGAGCTCCGCGAGCGGGACGCGGTGTGCCTCCTCACTCACGATCCCAAGTTCGACGTGCCGGCCGTCGTCGCGGCCCTCGGCACCCGCGTCGGCTATATCGGCGTCATGGGGTCGCGCCGCACCGCCGCCGACCGCGAGAAGCGGCTGCGGGCGGCCGGTGTGGACGACGCCGGCCTCGCCCGGGTGATGGCCCCGATCGGCCTCGACATCGGGGCACGGACTCCGGAGGAAACGGCGATATCGATCTGTGCCGAAATCGTCGCCCTGCATTCGAGGAACCACACGGGCGTGCCGCTCCGCGCGACGGACGGACCCATCCACGATGCGGGTTCCTGAACGCGAGGACTCGCTGACAATCGCCGGTGGCGTGACGGGGCCGGACCGCTAGCGTTCGAAGCGAGAGAGATCCGTTGGACACGATCACCACCGTCGGGACCCGAGGCAGGGTCGGAGAAGCCACTCCGCGCATCGACGGGGAACCGAAGGTCACGGGCGCGTTCGCCTACGCGAGCGATCTGCACCGCGAAGGGATGCTCTTCGGGGCCACCCTGCGCTCCCAGGTGGCGTACGCCCGCATCCACAGCGTCGACACATCTGGGGCGGCCGCGACCCCCGGCGTGGTGGCGGTCATGCTCGGCTCCGACGTGCCGGGCAAGAACCGCTTCGGGCTGAACTTCTTCGACCAGCCGGTCCTCGCCGAGGACGTCGTGCGCTATTCGGGCGAGCCGATCGCCATCCTCGCCGCCTCGACACCGGGGATCGCCCGGCAGGCGATAGGACGGATCGCCGTCGAGCTCGAGGAGCTGCCCGGCGTCTACGACATGGAGAAGGCGCTGGCACCTGACGCGCCGCGCCTGCACGAGTTCGGGAACGTCCTGCGTCACGTGCACATCGTCCACGGCGAGCCCGACACCGCCGAGGCGGACGTCTGGGTCGACGGCTACTACGAGACGGCGATGCAGGACCAGGCGGCGCTCGGACCGGAGGCGGGACTGGCGGTGCCGGCCGAGGACGGCGGCGTCGACCTCTACGTCGCGACGCAGTGGCTGCACGTCGACCGCGAGCAGATCGCGCCGTGCCTGGGACTGCCCGAGGACAAGGTCCGGTTGCACCTCGCCGGTGTCGGGGGCGCGTTCGGTTCCCGCGAGGACATCCACATGCAGATCCACGCCTGCATGCTGGCCCTGCGAACCGGCCGGCCCGTGAAGTTCAGCTACGGGCGCGAGGAGTCCTTCCACGGCCACGTCCACCGCCACCCCTCGAGGATCTGGATGCGGCACGGCGCCAACCGCGACGGCCGCCTCGTGACCCTCGACGTCCGGCTGATGTTCGACGGCGGCGCCTATGCCTCCTCCTCCCCCGCCGTGGTCGGCAACGCGGCGAGCATGGCCGCCGGTCCCTACGAGATTCCGAATGTCCGGATAGAGGGCACGGTCGTCTACACGAACAACCCGCCGTGCGGGGCGATGCGCGGCTTCGGCGCGCCGCAGGTCTGTTTCGCCCACGAAGCCCAGATGGACAAGCTCGCCCGTGCCCTCTCGCTCGACCCGGTCGAGCTGCGGTTGCGCAACGCCGTGTCCACCGGCTCGGTCCTGCCGACCGGACAGGTCGTCACCGGAGCCGCCCCGGTGCGGGAGCTGATCGAGCGATGCGTCGCGATCCCCCTGCCGGAGCCCGAACCCGACCGGGGCCGCGACCTCATGCACTACCCCGGCGGCGCCGGCAACGTCACCCACGGCGAGGGGATCCGCCGCGGCGTGGGCCTCGCCGTCGGCTACAAGAACGTGGCGTTCAGCGAGGGTTTCGACGACTCCGCGACGGCGCGGGTGACCCTCGCCCGCACCCCCGACGGTCCCGAGGCCGAGATCCACACCGCCGCGGTCGAGATGGGCCAGGGCCTCTACACCTTCCTCACCCAGGTCGTGCGGACCGAGCTCGAGATCGACCGCGTCGAGCTCCACGCCATCGACACCCTGATCGGTGGCGCCGGGTCGACCTCGGCGTCGCGCCAGTCGACGATGGCGGGCGGGGCCGTCCAGATGGCCTGCGCCGCGGTCCGCGAGGCCCTTTACGGCCGGGCGCGGGCCCGGACGGCGTCGGTGCCGCCCGGCGCCGAGCTCGCGCTCGGCGATGGCTGGGTCACCTGTGACGGCGCGCCGCTCGTCGAACTGGGGGACCTGCTCGACGAGCCGGTCTCGTGCGAGGCCGTCTACCACCACCGCCCGACGGGGAACCTCGATGAGAACGGCCAGGGGGACATCCACGTCTCGTTCGCCTTCGCAGCCGAGCGGGCGGTCGTCGAGGTGGACGAGGACCTCGGGCTCGTACGCGTCCTGCAGGTGGCGGCGGCGATCGACGTCGGCCGCGTCCTCAATCCGCTCGGTCTCACGGGCCAGATCGAGGGGGCGACCGCCCAGGGCCTCGGGCTCGGGCTGATGGAGGAGGTCCAGCTCCGAGACGGCGTGATCTCCAACCCGTCCTTCACCGACTACCTCATCCCGACCATCCTCGACATGCCGCCGGTCGTCTCCGTGGCGGTCGAGGATCCCGAGCCCGGCGCCCCCTACGGCCTGAAGGGCATCGGCGAGTCGCCGACCATCGTCGCTACGGCGGCCGTGGTCGCCGCCTTGCGCGACGCGACGGGGCGGGAGCTGAACCGCGCGCCGGTCACGCCGGACGAGCTCGTCGGCCTGCGGGGTCCCGCAACGACGTCGGGCCCCCCACCGATTCCCGAGGTACCCGGCCAGAAGTCGGTGCCGTTCTACTTCGGGATGAGCTCCGGCCAGCAGAAGATCATGTAGGGATCGGAGACCAGGACCGATGCGGTTTATGCAACTGCGGGCACGGGTGGCACGGCGGCGGAGGGTGACACCATGAGCTACCTGCGCCCGACGAGCTGGGCGGAGGCGCTCGCCGCCCGAGCGGAGTACCCCGAGGCCGTCGTCGTCGCGGGAGGGACCGACGTGATGGTCGAGATCAACTTCGGTCGCCTCCACCCATCGGCCCTCCTCGACCTGTCACGGGTCGGGGAGCTGCGCGCGCTGGGCCGGGAGGACGGGCACGTCCGGGTGGGCTCCGGCGTCACCTACCAGTCGATCATGCGTGATCTCCCGGGCGAACTCCCCGGCCTCGCCGCCGCCGCCCGCACCGTGGGATCGCCTCCGATCCGGAACCGCGGCACGATCGGCGGCAACCTCGGCTCGGCATCCCCCGCCGGGGACTGCCACCCGCCGCTCCTCGCCTGCGGCGCCGAAGTCGAGATCGCCTCGGTGCACACGAGCAGAACCACGCCCGTCGCCGACTTCTTCGTCGGCCCGAAGCGCAGCGTCCTCGGCCCCGACGAGCTGATCGCCGCCGTCTGGGTGCCGGCGGCGACAGGGCCGCAGACGTTCTCCAAGGTGGGGTCGCGCAACGCCATGGTCATCGCGATCTGCTCTTTCGCCCTGGCACTCCACCCGGACGTTGGCCGGGTAGGCACCGGGATCGGCTCCGCCGGGCCCGTGCCGCTGCGGGCCCGCGCCGCCGAGCAGTTCCTCGAGGGGCATCTCGGCGAGACGGGGGCCTGGGAATCGCGACCACGCCTGGGTGACGCCGTCGTCGATGAGTTCGCCCGACTTGTTGCCGGGGCCGCCCAGCCGATCGACGACGTGCGGGGCTCCGCCGACTACCGCCGGCACGCCCTCGGGGTGGTCGCGCGGCGATCGCTCATGTGGTGCTGGGACGAGTTCCGGGGAGGCAGGCCGTGAGGGTCTCGTTGACCGTCAACGGGGTTGACCGTGTGGTCGACGGCGTCGAGGAGCACGAGAGCCTCCTCCACCTGCTGCGGGAACACCTCGATCTGTTCGGCACGAAGAACGCCTGCGAGCAGGGTGAATGCGGATCGTGCTCGGTTTACCTCGACGGCGTGCTGGTCTGCTCCTGCCTTGTCGCCGCCGGTCAGGCGGAAGGGGGCACCGTCACGACGGTCGAGGGATTGTCCGACGATGGCATCCTCGATCCCGTCCAACAAGCCTTCATCGAGGCTGGCGCCGTCCAGTGCGGATTCTGCACCCCGGGCTTCGTCCTGGCCGCCCATGACCTCCTGCGACACGTGCCGGATCCCGACGACGCCCAGATCCGCGAGGCGCTATCGGGAAACCTCTGCCGGTGCACCGGCTATCAGAAGATCATCGACGCGGTCCACCGCGCGGCAGGCCGCTAGTTGGCTGGTCGGATATTCTTGCATTCGAGCAGCTCAGCGCACTGAACAGTGCTCGCGATTCGGTCGGGCGTCGGCTGAATACCCGAATCGCGCGACCTCGTTCGACGCCGATCTAGTCGACGGTGAAGTGTGTCCCCGTCCGGCCGGCGACCGCCCTCGCGAGGTTCGGCGTATCCGTGACGATGGCGTGCTTCCCCCCGTTCTCGAGGTACTCGATGACCGCCTCGATCTTCGGCGCCATGCTTCCTGCTGCGAAGTGCACGCCCTCGGCGAGATACCGCCGCGCCTCGGCGAGGCTGAGATGGTCCACCCAGCGCTCGACAGGCGTGCCGAAGTTGAGCGCCACCTTCTCGACCGAGGTGGAGATGAGGAACAGCTCGGCCCCGAGGTTGCGCGCGAGCAGGGAGCAGCCAAGGTCCTTGTCGATCACGGCCTCGACCCCCTGGAGGTCTCCATCGGGGTCGGCGACGACGGGGATCCCCCCGCCGCCGACCCCGATGACGATGACCCCGGCCGAGAGAAGCGACCTGATCGCGTCGAGCTCCACGATGCGCAGCGGGCGCGGTGAGGCGACGACGCGCCGCCAACCCCGATTGGCGTCCTCGACGACGTCCCAGCCGTCCTGCTGCCGGCGCCGACGCGCCTCGCCATCGTCCATGAACGATCCGATCGGCTTGGTCGGGTTCGTGAAGGCGGGATCGTCCGCCGCCACCTCCGTCTGGGTCACGATCGCCACCACGGGCCTGTCCATGGCCCGGCGCCGCAGCACGTTCTGCAGGTTCTGCGCGAGGGCGTAGCCGATCGCGCCCTGGGAGTCCGCGCCGCAGGCGTCGAGCGGCACCTCGTGGAGCTCGTGGGCGGCGAGCTCCGAACGGCGCAGGATGAAGCCCACCTGCGGGCCGTTGCCGTGGCCGATCACGACGTCCCAGCCGTCGGCGATCATGGCCGCCACGTGCTGGGACGTTTCGTGGGCCGCGATGTACTGGTCACGCACCTCCTGGTGCATCCGGTCCTTGATCAGCGAGTTGCCGCCGATCGCAACGACGGCGAGCCGATCGCCCATCGCCGGGACCTCTAGCCCATCGTCAGCGCCATAACGGCCTTCTGGCCGTGCAGGCGGTTCTCGGCCTGGTCGTAGACGACGGAGTGCGGCCCGTCGATGACCTCATCGGTGACCTCGACGTTGCGGTCCGCCGGCAGCGGGTGCATGAAGATCGCCTCCTCGCTCGCCAGTCCCACCCGGCGGCTGTCGGTGATCCAGTCGGAATACTTGGCGATGAGCTTCGCCCCCTCGGCCTCGTCCGTCGTCGTGCGCAGCGCCCCCCAGCTCTTGGCGTAGATGACGTCCGTGCCCCGCATGCCGGCGTCGAAGTCGTGCGAGACCTCGAACGAGGCGTGAGCCCGGCGGGCCTCGGACTCCGCCTGCTCGACGATCTCGGGCAGGAGGCTGAACTCGGGCGGGTGGACGAGCCGCACGTTCATGCCGAAGCGCGGGAGCAACAGCGCCAGGCTCTGGGGCACGCTGATCGGCTTCTGGTAGCTCGCGGCACAGGCCCAGCTGATCGTCGCCGTGCGGCCCCGCGGGTCGCCAAAGCGCTCGATGATCGTCATCAGGTCCGCCAGCGCCTGGTGGGGGTGGAAGACGTCGCACTGCATGTTGAGCACGGGCACCCGGCTCGCCGCGGCGACGTCGCGCAGGTATTTGTTGCCCACCAGCCAGTCGACGTTGCGGATGGCGATGCCGTCGTTGTAACGGCCGAGGATCTCGCCGATCTCCTTGGCGGTGTCACCGTGGGCGATCTGGGTGGTCCTGCTCTCGATGAACTGGGCGTGCCCCCCGAGCTGCGCCATGCCGGCCTCGAACGAGGCCCGCGTCCGGGTACTCGAGAAGAAGAACAGCATCGCGAGGACCTTGTCCCGCAGCAGCGGATGGGGCCGCCCGAGGGCGCGGTCGCGCTTGAGCTCGAACGCCACGTCGAGCACGGTGTCGATCTCCTGTCTGGTCCACTCGGAGAAGTCGATGACGTCCCGACCCCTAAGGTTCGTCTGCATGGTCCCTCCCCCCTAGCTCACGGCCCCGAGGACCAGCGAGAGCAGCGCCATGCGCATCACGACGCCGTTGAAGGCCTCGAACCAGTAGCGCGCGTGGCGGGTCTCGTCGACGTCGGCGGGCAGCTCGTCCATCCTCGGCAGCGAGTGCAGGATGATGGCGTCGGTCTTCGCCCTCGTCGCCATGAGCTCCTTGGTCACGCGGTAGGCGACCGGGGTGAGCCCGTGCTCCTCGACCTCCTCCCGGGACTTCGTGTAGTCGGCCTGCACGACCGGCTCCATGTAGACGACGTCCGCCTTCGAGAGGCACTCTTCGACGCTCTCGAACTCGGCATAGCGCAGGCCGCGGGTCGCGAGCTCGGCCGCGAACTCCGGCAGGAGCGACATCTCCGGCGGGTAGACGAGCGACGCCGTCATGTCGAATTGCGTCATCGCGTAGAGGATCGAGTGCATCGTGCGCATCCGCATGTCCCCTACGCAGAGCACGTTCAGCCCGTCGAGCGTGCCCTTGTCCTTCCAGATCGTGTAGAGGTCGGTGAGCACCTGGGTCGGGTGCTCGCCCCAGCCGTCACCGCAGTTGATCACCGGCACCGAGGACCACCTGGCGGCCTCGGCGGGTGCGCCCTGCTCGAAGTGGCGCATCGCGATCACGTCGCCGTAGTACTCGAGCATGTGGACGGTGTCCTTGATGCTCTCCTGGTAGAAGTCTCCGGCCCGCGTCATCTTGGCGTCGGAGAAGCCGAGCACGTGCCCGCCCAGTCGGTGCATCGCCGCCTCGGTGGCGAGACGGGTCCTGGTGCTCGGCTGGTAGAAGGCGGTGAGCAGCGTCTTGGAAGCGAGCAGGTCCCCGTTCTCGCGCCGCTCGGCAAACGGCCTCAGCTCGTCGGCGACCCGGAAGACCTCGAAGAACTCGTCTCGCTCGAAGTCCTTGAGCGAGAGGATGTCCCGTCCGGCAAAGCTCCTCATCTTGTACCGCCCTTCCTGAATTGAAGGCTCGTCACGAGCCGAAAGTGTCGATCATCAGCCGCACGTCGCTGCCGAGCGGGTAAAGGATCGGGCAGGTCGCGCCGTTGGCGATGTACTCGTCGACCTTGGCGCGGCACTCCTCGGGGGTTCCCGAGGCGGTGATCATCTGGACCGCGTCGTCGGGCACGAGCTTCATCGCCCGGTGGATCTCCTCCGGCCCGGCCGGCCAGGTGAGTACCTCGCCGATCTCCTCGATGAGGGTGGGGTCCACCCCGCTCGCTTTCATGATGTGGGGTTGCTGCCCGAGGTACTGGGTGAGGAGCTCCCGGGACCGGTCGAGGGCCAGCCCGCGGTCCTCGTCGAGCGAGCACACGACGAGCTGGGGCCGGTCGATCTCGTCGACCGATCGCCCGGCGCGGGCCGCGCCGATGGCGAGGTGCTCCATCGCCTGTCTGTTGTACTCGGGGCTCACCATGTAGTTGAGCACGACCCCGTCGGCGACCTCGCCGGCGAGCTCCATCATCTGCATCCCGGTCGCGCCGATGTAGATCGGCACGTGCTTGGGCGAGCGATCGCCGTGGACGATGTCGATCTCCACGTCGTCGAGGTGCACGAAGGTGCCGTGATACGTGACGCGCTCCATGGCGAGGAGCCGGCGGGTCGCCTCGACGACCTCACGCATCGCCAGCAGCGGTCGGGTGCGGTTGACACCGACTTTCGTGGCGAGCGGCTCCCACCACGCGCCGAGCCCGAGGATCACCCGCCCCGGGGCGAGCTCGTCGAGCGTCGAGAACGTCGCGGCCAGCAGGCCCACGTTGCGCGTCCAGATCGGGATCACCCCGGAGGCGACCTTGATCCGGCTCGTCACGGCGGCGTAGGCGGCCATCGGCACGGTCGCCTCCCGAACGAGCCGGCTCTCCGCCTGCCAGACCGCCTCGAATCCCCGCTCCTCGGCATAGCGCGAGTACTCCATCCCGTCCCGGATCGGGTGCATGTCCTGCAGGTACAAGGCGGCCCTCATCACTTCTCCCTCCGTGGATCGTACGTGTGCACCGGCGTCGCCTCGAGACGGCTCCACAACCGCCCGGCCACATGGACCTCGTCGGCGGCGACGGCGGCCTCGTCGACACGGGTCGACCGACCGTCCTCGACGACGAGCTCGCCGGCCACGTAGACGTCACGCACCCGTCCCGGCGCCAGTCCGAAGACCCAGTGCCCCGCAAGGTTCTCGGCACTGATGGGTGTCGGCGGGTCGTAGGAAAGAACGCAGAGATCGGCCGGTGCGCCGGGCCGCAGTGTGCCGAGCAGCGGCTCGCCGAAGCGCTCACCGGCGACGCGCGCCCCCTCGGCCAGCCGGGCGAGCGGCCAATCCGGTGGCGTGGCGAGGTCCGACTCCCTGGCGCGGAAGAACCCGGCCTGGGCCTCGGCCACCATGTCGCCGCCGATGCCGTCGGTCCCCAGCGCGACCTTCCCCGGGCGCCGGTTGAACGGCGAGTGGCCGACACCGTTGTTCATGTTCGAGCGCGGATTGCACACGACGGTCGCGCCCGTCTCCTCGATGAGGCGCGCCTCGTCGTCGTCGACGTGCACGCAGTGCGCGAGCAACGCGCGCTCGTTCAGCACACCCGCCTCGGCGAGCCGCCTCGCCACCCGACGGCCGGCGCGCCGCAGGCTGTCGCGCTCGTCGACCGCGCCCTCGGCCACGTGGATGTGCACGCCGACCCCGGCGTCGGAGGCCACCTCGGCGCAGCCCTCGAGGGTCTCGTCGGACAACGTGAAAGAGGCGTGCGCCCCCACCATGCCCCGCGCCAGGTCGCGGAACTCCCGCAGGAAGCGCCGGTTCTCCTCGATCCCGGCCGCCGCGCGTACCGGGCCGTCCCGGTCGGAGACCTCGTAGCAGAGCACCGAGCGGACGCCCAGCTCCCCCAGGGCTCCGGCGATCACGTCGAGCGAGCCGTCGATGAAGTTCGGTGAGGCGTGGTGGTCGATGATCGTCGTCGTGCCGGCGAGCAGCGCGTCGAGCCCGCCCCGCACCGCTGAGGCGCGCACCGACTCCTCGTCGAGCGCGCGGTCGAGCCGCCACCAGATCCGCTGGAGGATCTCCGTGAAGTCGGTCGGCGGCAAAAGCGCATAGGGCATCCCCCGGGAAAGCGCCGAGTACAGGTGGTGGTGGGCACAGACGTTGCCCGGCACGATCAGCGTGCCGGAGCAATCCCGGGTCACGGGGCCCCGCTCCCCCGCCCCGAGCGAACGCACGCGCCCGTCGGCGATGACCAGGTCAGCTCGGATGACCTCGGGCGGCGACAGGGTCACGACGACCGTCGCGTCGCACAGGGCGACCGGCGGGGCGGCGCCGGCGCGGTCCGGCCGGGTCATCGCCCGCGTTCGATCCCCGTGAACAGCAGCACCACCCGTTCGGTGGGTGCTACCGCGCCCACTGCTATCAGTTCGGCGAGCCCGGCGAGCCCGGCCGAACCGGTGGCACTGACGGCGTAACCGGCCTCCTGGCCGAGCTCGTGCGCCCTGACGAGACGCGCCTCGTCGACGACGACGGGCTCACCGCCCGTCTCGAGCATGGCCCGCACGACCGCCAGCCAGTCGTACGTCTCGTCGTCGAGGATCCCCTCGGCGACGCTTCGCGGCTCGGTTTCCCAGGGCCACATGAACATGGAGCGCCGCTTGGCGGCCGACGCGAGGACCCGGGCGAGCTCGGCGGCGTCCGACGGGTCGACGAGCTCCCCGCGCACCCGGCGCCAGGCGCGCTCGAGCGGGTGGGCGGCGGCCGTCTGCACGGTGTGGATCCGCGGCAGGCCTCCGAGCTCACCGATGGCGTGCGCCTCGCCGAGCGCCTGCGCACAGCTGCTCGCGAGCGCTCCGCCACCCACCTGGACGACGAGGTGGTCGAGCGTGAGCCCCTCCCCCGCCAGCTGCGACACGAGCTCGTAACCGAGGGTCTCGCCCCCCTCGATCGCCAGGCCGTTCAGGTTCCCCTGGCAGGTGAAGGCGAGGGCGCCCTCGTCGAGCTCGGCGAGCAGGCGCAGGTAGGTCGGGTCGCCGCTGGCGCCGTTGCGGCGTTCGCACACCACGATCTCGGCGCCGAGCTCGACTAGCCGCCGGACGATGCCGTCGTCGGCGCCGACGGGCACGAAGACCCGCAACGGCCAGCCGACCGCCGCCGCGACGACACCGGCCGCGAGCGCGGCGTTCCCACAGCTCGCGACGGCGAGTGTCGGGCGCTCGCCGCGAGGGGCGAGTCCGAGCGCCCCGGCCACCTCGAGATGCAGGGCCACGCCCATCAGATGGCGCGACTTGTGCGAGCCGGCGACGTTGCCGGTCTCGTCCTTCACCCACACGCCTCCCGGCTCAGAAAAGCCGAGGGCGCCCGAAAGGACGTCGCTGCGCTCGAGCGGCGTCACCGAGAACCCGTGGCCGTCGACCCGGGCGACCGCCGAGTCGAGCCGGCGCACCAGCTCGACGAAGGCCGCGTCACTCATCCCACCGGCAAGCGCGCGGTGGTAGCTGTGCAGGAACCCCCGGTAAGCGACGAAGGAGCAGGGATCGGCCGCCCCCGCCCCCGGGAAGCGCAGCCCGTCGGGCGGAAGGACGCGGCTGAGCACGTGGTCGACATCCCCGTCCCGGTGACGCGGGCAGCGGAATGGGTAGGGGTCGCGAGGCCCGGGCGAGGAAGCGCAGCCGGCGCAGACGAGCCTGCTCGCCGGGGTGTTCACAAGACGGCGACCCCGGTGCGGGCGTTGAACTCGCCGATGAGCTCGTCCCAGCGCCCCAGCTCGGTCCGCAGGTCCCGCCAGAATGACTGCTCGCGACGGGCGTTGAACTCGTCGACGGCGATCCCCTGCTGTTCGACCCAGGTGAAGTAGCCGAGGTCGAAGATGCGGGCCCGGTCCACCGCCGTCGTCTCGAGCAGGTGGTCGGTCTCGGCCCCGAGCATGAAGCGCCCGAACGCCTCGGCGGCGTCGACCTCGTCGAAGCCCGCGGCGAAGTCCCGCTCGGCGATACGGGCCTGCTCGCTCGCGTACATCTCGGCGCCGTCGGTGGCCACGGTCATCACGACTTGGTCGGGCCCGAGCCCCAGGTACTTGGCAGTCTTCACGGCGGCGACGATGTTGCAGATGCTCGACAGGCCGAACTCGTCGAGAGCCGCCAACGCCTCGGGCGGCACGTGGCGCCGCCTAGCGAGGAACGCCCGGCCCGCCTCCGACCCGAAGACCACGGCGAGATGGTCCGTCGCGCGGTCCGAGACCGCCGTCACGATGTCGGTGTTGTAGACGTTGTGGATGAACGGGATGTGCTTGTCGCCGATGCCCTGGATGTTGTGCTCGCCGAAGCCGTTGTAGAGCATCGTCGGACACTCGAGCGCCTCGACGGCCACGATCCGCGCGCCCCTCGTCTCTTTCAGGTAGTCACCCGCGCCGAGCGTCCCCGCCGAGCCCGAGGCCGAGACGAAAGCGGCGAGCCGCAGCGCGGGATCCCGGTCCCGCATCGCGTCGAAGACGGCACCGAGGGCCGACCCGGTGCACTGGTAGTGCACGAGGTGGTTCCCGAACTCAGCGAACTGGTTGAAGATGACGTTGGCGGGATCGAGCGACAGCTCGGCGCACTTGTCATAGATCTCCTTCACGTTGGACTCGGTGCCGGTGGTCGCGATCACGTCCGCCGGATCGGTGACCCAATTCTCGAGCCAGGCGAAGCGCTCCCGGCTCATCCCCTCCGGCAGCACCGCGACACCCCGGCAGCTCATGAGGCTCGAGATCGCCACCCCGCCGCGGCAGTAGTTGCCGGTGGAGGGCCACACCGCCCGGTGGGAGGTGGGGTCGAACTGGCCGGTGACGACGCGTGGCACGAGGCAGCCGTAGGCGGCGAGCACCTTGTGGGCGCGGATCATCGGGAAGCGGTCGCCGAAGGCCACGACGATGGGTGCATCCACCCCGGTGAGCTCGCTCCCCAGCACGACGTGCCCGGGGAGGGCGGCCTGTGACGTACGGTCGGCGTCGTTGTACCAGTGCACACGGAACAGGTTGAGGGGATCGGCCTCGTCCGGCCCCACCGCCGCCAGCGCCTGGCGGATCGAGGCGGGGATCAGCCCCGGCTCGGCGAGCTGGGCGAAGGTCGGGAGGAGGATCCTGCGTTCCCGGAAACGCTCGATTGTGCGGGCGTACACCGCCTCGTCGACAATGCCGTCTTCGAGCCCCAAGGTCCCCATCTTCCTCCTCCGTGTCGCTTCCTCGCGACGATCCCCTCGTCGCTACCAGCCGCACCTGAGGTCCCCGAGCCTCCTTCGACCGCTCCGTGCACCTGTCTTATCCGACAATCTTGGCCGGGCATCGCGCCCGGCCCTTCCCTCACCACGGGACGGCTCACCCGCCCGGGCTCCTACCCGCCTGCGCACCCTGGTGACCACACGGGTCCCCCGGCGCGCCCGACAGGGCGGTGGCCCCCGCGCGGCGCGCGGGGGCCACCGCTATCTGCCTAGGAGGAGTGCTTTGCGACCTCCTTTGGAACCGAACGGAACGACAGCACCAAGTAGACGACCGCGCTGACGATCATTCCGAAGGCCCAGCTGAAGTCGGCACCGTGGGTCCAGTTCGACAACGGCGAAGAGTACGAGGGCGTGTAGAACGCCGCGTCGATCCACATCATCGCCGCGAACATTCCAGCTCCCAGCGATACCAGCGCCTTCCAGTTGAAGCCGCCGTTGCGCCAGTACAAACCACCGTGCTTGGCGGCCAGTGAAGCGAACTCGTAACGGCCGCGCCGGAGCCAGTAGTCGACGATGTAGACGCCGAACCACGCACCGAGCCAGACGACGATGTAGTCGAGGAACCCGGCAAGGTCCGTGTAGAAGTTCCCCTTGAAGATCACGAGGGCCGTCACGCCACCGGAGATGATGGTGTCGATGACGACGCAGACCCACCGCTTGGCCGGGAGGCCGAGCGCCTGGAGGGTGACCCCCGAGGAGTACATGTCGAGCGTGTTGATCGCGAACAGCTGCGGCAGCGCCAGGATCAGGAACGGCCAGAAGAACCAGCTGGCGAACGCCGTCGGAAGAGCGGCGGCGGCACCGGGGCCGTAGATGTTGCTCTGGAGCGACGTGCTGACGAGGTAGGCGCAGGCGCCGAGGAGCTCGAGCAGGATCGACGGGATGGCCCCGCCGAGCGTCGCGGCCCAGAACGTCTTCGCCGGGGGGGTGTCAGCCGGCAGGTAGCGGGAGTAGTCCGCCGCGTTCTCGGTCCAGCCGAGACCCCCTGCCGAGACGATGAGCACGAGCCCGGTGGTCCACAGCCACCACGAGTCCGTGCCGTGCGCGTGCAGGTCGGACAGGTGAACGTGGGGAAGGACCAGGCACGCCATGATGGCGAAGACCACGACGAACACGTAGGACAGGTAGTGCAGGACCTTCGTGATCGTCGCGTGCCCGAGGAACGGCACGACGAACTGGATGAGGACGGCGATGATGATCGCGATCGTCTTGCCGGTGTCGTTGAGGTGGATCCCCTCGTGGCTGAACATCGCCACGACGACCAAGACCGCGATCACGAGACCTTCGACCTCGAAGCCGACCTGGGTGATCCAGTTGAACAACGACGGTGCGCGGTTCCCGTTTCGCCCGAAGGGCGCGCGGCTCACCATGAAAGTCGTCGTTCCCGACTTCGGCCCGGCAAGGCTCGCCGCGCCGAGGAAGACGTAGACGACGTTCCCGAGGAGGATCGCGAAGACGGCCTGCCAGAACGTCAGCCCGAAGGCGACGATCAGGGCGCCGTAGACGAGGAACTCGACGTTCCAGATCCCGCCGGCCCACATCCAGAACAGGCCCGCTGGGCGCATTTTCCGGTCGGCGTCGGCGACGTGCTCAATGCCCCGCTGCTCGAGTTTGAAGGCGCTATACCCCTCAGCGGCTCCGCCACCCGGCGGCGGCATCCCGCCTCCCGGCGGGCCAGAGCCCATGTCCACACCGTTGGCCATCGTCGGACCTCCCTCTGTGCGCCTCGGAAAGGTCGGTCGGCCCTCGTCGTGCGCACTATCTAGTCGTACGACAACGTGTTTTGCAGGCAACCTGGAACGAACCTCCGGCAGCGTATCCCGTAAAGGACACGCCGGCTCAGAAAAGTGCACCCCCGTCCAGGTTCTCTCGTGCGAGATTCCTGCAGCCGGCGGCACGACGAGTCGGGACACCACGGGGCGCATAGACGCCCGGCCCGGCGCGGCCCCCCGGTCCCCCGCTCCCGAAGGGGTGGGTAGTCACAGATTGATTGGAGTCGCCGCCGACACCGCCCGAGAGGTGCTGGTCGGATGCCACCGGGGACGGCGATACTACGGGTCGTGGTGCAGCGAATGGTCCTGAGGGGCGCGCGGGTCCCCGGCGACATCGCCGTGGAGGGGGGCCGCATCGCCGCGATCGGCGCGGTCGACGCCCGTCCCGGCGACCGGGTGCTCCCCTGCGACGGTGCTCTCGTCACCGCCGGGCTCATCAACTGCCACCACCACCTCTACCAGTGGCTGACCCGGGGACGGGCGACGGCCTGCGACCTCTTCACCTGGCTGCAGACGCTCTACCCCGTCTGGGGGAGGATCTCGGTCGAGGACACGGCGGCGGCGGCCCTCGTCGGGCTTGGCGAGCTCGCCCTTTCCGGGGCGACGACGGTGTCGGACCACCACTACGTCGTGCCCCACGGCGACGACGCCGTCTTCGACGTGATCGCCGGGGCGGCGCGCACGGTCGGCGTCCGTCTGCAGCTCTGCCGCGGCTCGATGGACCTCGGCGAGAGTGCGGGGGGGCTCCCTCCCGACGCCGTCGTGGAATCGATCGACGCCATCCTCGCCTCCACCGAGGCCGTCGCCGCCCGTCTGCATGACGGGGAACGGGTGATGATCTCCGTCGCCCCGTGCAGCCCGTTCTCCGTGACGACCGATCTCATGCGCGAGTCCGCCACGCTCGCCCGCCGCCTGGGACTGCGCCTGCACACCCATCTCGCCGAGACCCAGGACGAGGCGGCCCACTGTGAGGCACGCTTCGGCAAACGCCCGCTCGCGCTGATGGAGGAGCTCGACTGGCTTGGCGACGACGTCTGGTTCGCCCACGCCATCCACCTCGACGCCGACGAGGTCGCCGCCGTCGGCCGCTCCCACACCGGCGTCGCGCACTGCCCGAGCTCAAACGCCCGCCTCGCCGCCGGGCTGTGCCCGGTACGGGGCCTCCTCGACGCGGGCGCGCCCGTCGGGCTCGGCGTCGACGGTCCCGCCTCGAACGAGATGGGCGTCCTGCTGCCGGAGCTGCGCCAGGCCCTCTACCTCGCGCGCCTGCGGGAAGGGCGGGCCGACGCCCTGTCGCCCGCCGAGGCGCTCGCCCTGGCCACCTCGGGGGGCGCCGCCTGCCTCGGACGACGCGACCTCGGACGGCTCGAGGTGGGGGCGGCCGCCGACCTCGCCGTCTGGCCGCTGGACGACCTGGCCGACCTCCCCGACCCGGTGGACGGACTCGTGCTCGGTCCCGACCGCCGCGTCCGCCACCTCCTCGTCGCGGGCGAGACCGTCGTTTCCGACGGGAACCTCGTGGGCGTCGACCTCGCGGCCGCCCACGCTACCCTGGCACGGCACGCCGCGAAGCTGTGGTCGTGAGGGTCGCGTCCCCACACGCGGCGAAGGCGGCCGGCGCGCCGGCCTGGGCGATGACGCAGGGGTTCGCACCATGCTGATCGGCGGCGGGACCGTCATCGACGAGGTGGGCGAGCGGCCCGCCGATGTGCGGGTCGGCGACGACGGCCGGGTGGCCGAGGTGGCGGCGGGGCTCACGCCCCGCCCGGGCGAGAAGGTGCACGACGCGACCGGCAAGCTCGTTCTGCCCGGGGGGGTCGACCCCCACACCCACATGCAGCTGCCGGTCGGCGCGGTGCGCGTCTCGGACGACTTCGCTTCCGGCACGCGCGCCGCCGCGCTCGGCGGCACGACGACGATCATCGACTACGTCACGCCCGAGCGCGGCGAGGACCCGCTCGGCGCCGCCGCGCGGTGGCGGACCCTCGCGGAGCCGTCGGCGATCGACTGGGGGCTGCACCTCAGCTTCACGGCCGTCGTGGCCGAATCGGTCGTCGCGGCCGCGGTCGAGGACGGCATCACGTCATTCAAGCTCTACCTCGCCTATCCCGACCGCCTGCAGGTCGACGACGGCACCGTCGTCGCGCTGATGCGCGCAGCCCGGCGCCAAGGAGCCCTCGTCACCCTGCACTGCGAGAACGGCGCGGCGATCGAGGAGCTCCGGCGGGAGGCGCTGGCGGAGGGGCGCACGGGGGTCATCGAGCACGCTCGCACCCGGCCCCCGCTCCTCGAGGCCGAGGCGACGAGCCGCGCCGCGGTGCTCGCCGAACTGACCGGCGCCGCGATCTACATCGTGCACGTCTCCTGCGCCGACGCCCTGGCGGCGATCCGCGCGGCCCGGGAGCGGGGCGTCCGGATCCAGGCCGAGACCTGCCCGCAGTACCTGTTCCTCGACGAGACCCGGCTCGAGGGTCCCGACGCGGAGGACTTCGTCTGCACCCCGCCGCTGCGGCCGACGCGGCACGCCGCGAGCCTGTGGGCAGGACTGGCCAACGGGTGGATCCAGACCATCGGCACGGACCACTGCCCGTTCACCCGCGCCGACCGCCGCGTCGGGACGACCGGGGAGCCGGGGGGCGTGCGCGACTTCACTCAGATCCCCGGCGGGCTCCCGGGGGTCGAGACCCGGCTCGCCCTCATCTGGTCTGCGGTGCGCGACGGGCGGATCACCGCGGCGGACTGGGTGCGGCTGTGCTGTGCGGCGCCGGCGCAGGCCTTCGGGCTGTGGCCGCGGAAGGGCTCGCTCGCCGCCGGTGCCGACGCCGATGTGGTGGTCTGGGATCCCGAAAGGCGTCACGGGCTCGGGGCCGGGGACCTCGACATGGCCGTCGACCACTCCCCCTACGAGGGCATGGTCGCCACCGGCTGGCCCGAGCTGGTGCTGAGCCGGGGCCGGGTGATCGTGCGGGACGAAAGCTTCGTCGGCGACCCGGGCTGGGGCCGCTACCTCGCCCGCTCGCCTCTCTCCCCCGACGGGGGCGCGCCCGTGACGGGACGTTAGGCTCGTTCCAACCCCTCCCGGGAGGTACGGCTCGAGATGGTGGACACCGCACAGTACTGGCGGCCGCAGTCGTTGGAAGAGGCGTTCTCGCTGCTCGAGAGCCCGACAGCGGCGGTAATCGGTGGGGGGACGAGCCTCAACGCGCGCGCCGGCGGTGATGCCCGCGAGGTGATCGACCTGCAGGCGCTCGGCCTCGACATGATCGCCCGGCGGCCCGACGGGACCCTCGCCATCGGCGCCATGACGAGACTGCAAGAGATCGTCGATTGTGACGAGGTCCCCCCCGTCGTGCGAGAGGCCGCGCGCCGGGAGGCGCCGAGCACCCTGCGGGCGCAGGCGACCATCGGCGGGTGCGTCGCCCCGGCCGAGTTCGACAGCGAACTGCTCGCCACGCTCCTCGCCTACGACGCCCACGTCGAGATCACCCGCCGAGACGGCAGGTCCGAGATCACGCTCGAGGTGCTCTTCGGCCGGCTCCCGCTCGAGCACGGAGAGGTCATCACCTCCGTGTCGCTCGACACGCGCGGGACCGCCCATCTCGCCCGCACGGCGCGCACGTCGGCCGACCGCGCGATCGTCGCGGCGGTCGCACGCAACCTCGACGGCGAGCGGCGGTTGGCGCTCGCGGGGGTCGCGACCACGCCGGTCGTCGTCGAGCCGGCGGCCACCGACCTGCTCACTCCGCCCGGGGACTTCCGGGGATCGAGCGGGTACCGGAGCGCACTCGCCGCCGTGCTGAGCGCGCGTGCCCTCGCGGCGGTCGAGCGATGAGCGGGCTGCGGGCGGACGGCGAAGAGACAGCCAAGATGACACTGGATGAGTCGGGCGCCAAGCGACGGGGAGAACTCATGACGGAGATTGACCTCTCGGTCAACGGCAGGCGGCACTCCGTCGAGTGCGAGGCGCATACGACGCTGCTCACGGTGCTGCGCCGCCTGGGGTGCTTCAGCGTGCGGTTCGGTTCCGCGACGGGCGAGACCGGCGCGGCGGCCGTCCTCGTCGACGGTCGGCTCGTCGCCGCCGACGTGCTGCTCGCCGCCCAGGCCGTCGGTCACGAGATCACCACGGTCGAGGCGCTCAACGTCGCCACCGGCGAGTACCACCCGATCCAGGAGGCCTTCGTCGAGGCCGGGGCCATGCAGTCGGGTTACTCGGCGGGTGCGATGGTGCTGGCGACGAAGGCGCTGCTCGAGGCGAACCCCGACCCCACCGAGGCCGAGATCCGTGACGCGCTGAGCGGGATCCTCGACCGGGAGACCGCCTATGTGAAGGTCGTCGAGGCGGTGAAGCGTGCCGCGGCCGCTCTGCGCGGCGAGAAGTGCCGCCCGATGGACCCGGTCGTGGTCGACGCACTCGCCGGATACAAAGCGTCGCCGGCGGCCACGGTGACGGAGGTCGACGGCGAAGTCTCGATGGCGGTGCCGCGTCTCGTCATCTCCCCCGACGTGCCCCAGACCGCCGTCGTCGGCAAGCCCGAGACGAAGGTCGACGCCCTGCGGCTGGTGAAGGGCAATCCTGCCTTCACCGACGACATCGAGCCGCGGGGCATGCTCTTCGCCAAGGTGCTGCGCAGCCCGCACGCCCACGCCCGCATCGTCGCGATCGACGACTCGGCGGCGGCGGCGCTGCCCGGCGTGCACGCCGTGCTCCACTGCCGGAACACCGCCCGCGTGAAGTACGCCTCAGGCGGGCAGAGCTGGCCCAACCCGCCCCCGTGGGACCAGGTGAGCTTCGACGACAAGGTCCGCCACGTGGGCGACCGGGTCGCCGCCGTGGCGGCGGAGTCGACCGAGATCGCCGAGGAGGCCTGCCGCCTGATCAAGGTGACCTACGAGGAGCTGCCCGCCGTCTTCGACGAGGTCGAGGCCATCAAGCCCGGCGCGCCGGTCATCCACGACGAGACGGACACGGAGGGGATCTTCGACTCGGGGCGCAACATCAGTCACCACATCGAGGGACAGACCGTCTCCGACGAGGCGCTGGAGGCGGCGTTCGCCGGCGCCGACCGCGTCTTCGAGGAGACCTTCCACGTCCAGCAGGTCCAGCACACGCCCATCGAGCCCCACATCACGATCGGGTGGCTCGACGAGGACGAGCGGCTGGTGCTGCGCACCTCCACCCAGGTCCCGTTCCACGTGCGCCGGATGGTGGCGCCGCTTCTGGGCCTCCCCGTCAAGCGCATCCGCGTCATCAAACCCCGCCTCGGTGGCGGCTTCGGGGCGAAACAGGAGATGGTGATCGAGGACATCGTCGGCCACCTCGTGCTCGCCACCCGCCACCCGGTCCGGCTCGAGCTCACCCGCGCCGAGGAGTTCATCTCGACCCGCGTCCGTCACGCCATGACGGTCACGTTCCGCTCCGGCGTCGACGCCGAGGGCCGGCTCGTCGCCCAGGACATGTCCGTGGTCTCCAACACCGGCGCCTACGGCACCCACGGGTTCACGGTGAACTCGGTCAGCGGCCAGCACGGCCTGTCGCTCTACAACTGCCCGGCGAAGCGCTTCCGCTGCGACGTCGCCTACACGAACCGCCCCGTGGCGGGCGCCTTCCGCGGCTACGGCGCGCCCCAGGCGTTCTTCGCCCTCGAGAGCCACATGGACGACATCGCCAGGGCCCTCGGGCTGGACCCCTACGAGATCCGCGAGCGGAACTGGGTTCGAACCGGCGACCCCCTCGACATCGTGCTGCGACTCGGCGAACGCGGTGGCGTCGAGGACCTCGCGCCCGAGGACATCCCCGTCATCACGAGCTGCGGCCTCGAGGAGTGCGCCCTGCAGGGCCGGCGCGCCATCGGCTGGGAGCGGAGGTCCGACCCCGCCTGGCACCGGCCCGCCGACCGCCCGCACATCCGCCGGGGCCTCGGCATGGCGCTCGCCATCCAGGGCTCGGGGATCCCGCTCGTCGACATGGCGGCCTGCTCGATCAAGATCAACGACGACGGTTCGTTCAACATGCTCGTGGGCGCGACCGACCTCGGCACGGGCTCGGACACCGTGCTCGCCCAGATCGCCGCCGAGGTGCTCGGCGTGCCGATCGAGGACATCCTCGTCTACTCGTCCGACACCGACTTCACGCCGTTCGACGTCGGCGCCTACGCCTCGAGCACGACTTACATCTCGGGGGGAGCGGTGAAAAAGGCCGCCGAGGCGGCCCGGGCAAGGATCGTCGTCCGGGCGGCCAGACTGTTGGGCGTCGACGACGCCTCGACGATCGAGCTGCACGACCGCCGAGCCTGGGCGCTCGACGGGCGCTCGGTGTCGATGGGAGATATCGCCCTCAACGCGCTGCACACCGAGGACCAGGAACAGATCATGGGCACCGCCAGCCACGTGTCGCCCGAGTCGCCACCGCCGTTCGCAGCCCAGCTCGCCGAGGTCGAGGTGGACATCGAGACCGGCCAGGTGACGGTCACGAAGCTCGTCACCGCCGTCGACTGCGGCGTGCCGATCAACCCGATCACGGCGAGCGGCCAGGTCGAGGGGGCGATGCTGCAGGCGCTCGGCTACGCGCTCTGCGAGGAGGTCGTGCTCGACGAAGCCGGCCGGCCGCTCAACGACCGGTTCGGTCCCTACTGGATATTCCGCGCCGATGACACGCCGCCGATGGAGGTCTACCTCGTGCAGACGATGGAGCCCTCCGGCCCCTACGGCGCGAAGGCGGTGGCGGAGATCCCGATCGACGACGTCGCGCCGGCGGTGCGCAACGCGATCCTTGACGCGACAGGCGTCGCCATCAACGCGATCCCGTTCACCCCCGAGCGCGTCTGGCGGGCCCTGCAGCCGGCGACGTGACGACCCCGCCCGCCCGGTGAGCCACCCGGAGCGGCGTGCCGGAAAAAGAGGCTCTTCGGAAATGACACGGGGTGCAGTCACAGTGGCCGGTCTCGTGCTCGCGACGGTTGCCTGCCCGAGTAACAGCACATCGGGGCGAGGGCCTTGCCACCTAATCGCCGAACATTGTTATGTGGCACTCACGACTGCGCGTAACGCCGAATATGTCCCTACCAGCTAGCGGCAATTTCTGCAGCAGACGTACCACAGAAGAACCAGTTATGGCCTTGTTCGCTGGCAAGGAACGCAAAATCAACTGGTTGGTCTCCCAGTCGGGCCCGGTAAGACACCATTGGTCTTTATTCTGTGACGCCAGAAGGTGCCGCGGGCTGCCGGAGTGATCCGGCGACGGCGAACGCGACGACGAAGAGCGCGACGACGAGCCACAGGGCATTGAGAAGACCGGCGGCTCCGGCGAGCAAGCCGATGGCTGGTGGCCCGGCGAGGTTGGCGAAATAGCCGATGGAGGCAACGACACTGACGCGTTCGGCCGGGTTTGGCCCGCTCTCGGCGGCAGCCGACATGCCAAGGGGGAAGCCCATTGAGACCCCAACCGCCCAGAACAGGACACCGACGAGGACGGTCCAGAAGTTGGCGCCAAGGATAAAGAGAACCACACCCAGTACGCCGAGGGCGGTGGTGTACCGGATGGTGTGAACGCGCCCAAGCCGGTCGACGACCGGGCCACCGAAGATCCGAGCAAGAGCTTCGCCGGTAGCGAACGCGGTGAAGAAGAGGGCGGCGATGGCGGCGGTCTGGCCGTGATCGTTGCGGACAGCGAGGGTGAGCCAGTTGTTCGCGGACCCCTCGCCGAGCTCGACACCAAGCAGGACAACGCCAATCAGCAGTAGACGCCAATCCGTCCAACCGCGCAGCCATTGGCGCACCTTGGCGAGGCGCGTCTCGGTGGGCAATGCGTCCCGCGTGCGGTCCCCGGAAGGGATGGCCGGGGCCAAGACAAGTCCGACCGCCCCGATGATGACCGCTTCGCCGATGAACTGCACCGAGGGAGTGACTCCGAGCGCCGCGCACGCCGCACCGATTCCCGATCCCACTGCGGCACCGATCGACCACGTCCCGTGCATCAAGGGCATGAGGGTGCGGCCGGCGGCCCGTTCGATCGCCGACCCCTCCACGTTGATCAGCACGTCGAGGATGCCGATCCCAAGTCCTATGAACAAGAAGGCAACGCTGACCAGTGGAACCGATCGCAGGGTTATGGCCACGCCCATGACAGCCATCGCCGCGGCGATGACTAGGAGCGATGCCGTCACGCCACCCCGACTCCCGAGCCGGTGGAGTATCGGTGCCGAGGCGACAAGACCGGCGATGGCCCCGACCGTCACGCCAGCGAGGAGCAGGCCGATCGTAGCGATGCCGATGCCGAGTTCCGCTTTGACCGCCGGAAGCCGGGGGCCCCAGGCGGCAACAGTGATCCCACCGAGACCAAAGGCCGCCATGATCGCCCTTCGCCACCGGAACAGGGCGGCTCGGTCAACAACGACGGTTGTGTCGGTCATGTATGAGCGGCGCTGGGGTTGCTGCTCGTCGGCCTCCCGGTCATCGCCGCTATCGTACGGAACCGTCCCTCCGGCAGGTGGCACGTTCATCACAAACAATGAGGGGCGCGCTTGACGGTACCCACCCGAAGCGCGCCGACCCACAGGGGGGCTCGGAACAGAATGCCCGGTCTGCGCTCGCGACGCTGAGAAGACGCGGTTCCCGAAGCGAGCGTGTATCGACGGCTCTGGTGTACGACCCGCGCCACATAACACGTGCGTGCAGGCGGTGAGAGTGTCACCCGTGTAATGCCGGTTCGGTGGGGCAACCTCTGGCCCCCGGAGCGTCAAGTGATTGCTGTTGCAAGCAGCGCACCCCGCCCTTTTCCGAAGAGCCGAGAAAGGGCCCCGGATAGGCTGCGACCGTCGTGGGGGGCAGGTGCTGACGTGGTGACTCGGGACGGCTCGGACGGTCCCGGAACCGTCGCGTTCGTCCTCAACGGCAATCCCGTCGAGGTGCGCCGCGACCACCCGCACCTCCTCGCGGCGCTGCGCGAGGGGCTCGACGTCACATCCCCCAAGGACGGGTGCTCGCCGAGCGGCCAGTGCGGCTGTTGCACGGTGCTCCTCGACAACAAGGCCGTGGTGGCCTGCCAGGTCTCCTTGGAAAGGGCCCAAGGTCGCTCCGTCACGACCCTCGAGGGGTTCGACCCCGCCGAGCGGCGTCGCTACGCGACCGCCTTCGTCGCGACCGGCGCCCTGCAGTGCGGCTTCTGCACGCCGGGGATCGTCGTCCGCCTGAAGGCGCTGATCGACAGACAAGGCGCCAGCCTCACCCGCGACGAGGCCGCCAGGCACCTCGGGGCCCACCTGTGCCGCTGCACCGGGTACGCGAAGATCCTCGACGCCGCCGAGCTGCTCGCCAGCGGCGCGCAACCCAGAGCCCGCGCGGCGGGCGGGATCGGCGCCCGCGCCGCCCGCTACGACGGCCCCCGCCAGGCGCTCGGTGACGCCGTCTACATCGACGACCTGCGCCGTCCGGGCATGCTGCACGGGGCGGTCCGGCTCGCCGACCACGCCCGGGCCGACGTCGTGCGGATCGACACCGTGGCCGCCCGCGCCCTGCCCGGCGTCGCGGCGGTGCTCACTGCCGCCGACGTGCCGGGCGAGGCCCGCGTCGGCATCGCAGTGTCCGACTGGCCGGTCTTCATCCCGGAAGGCGGCCGTACCTCGTATCTCGGTGACGTCCTCGCCATGGTCGTCGCCGATTCGCGCGAAATCGCCCGGCGAGCCGCCGCCCTCGTCGAGGTCAGCTACCGGGTGCTGCGTCCTTTCACCGACCCCGTGGCGACGCTCGCCGACGCAGAGGACGCCGTCTGGCAGCAGCCGGGCAACGTGCTGGCGCGCTCCGCCTACCGCCGGGGCGACGTCGACGCGGCCCTTGGTGCCTCGGCGCACCGCGTCCACGAGGTCTTTTCGACCCAGCGGGTCGAGCACGCCTTCCTCGAACCGGAGTCCACCCTCGCCGAGGCCCGCCCCGACGGCACCGTGCTGGTGTACTCGGGGGGACAGGGCGTCTGGGACGACCGGCGCCAGATCGCGGCGGTGCTGGGACTCCCCGAGGACCGGGTGCTCGTCGAGCAGGTCGCCAACGGCGGCGCCTTCGGCGGCAAGGAGGACCTCTCGAACCAGGCGCAGACGGCGCTGGCGGCCTGGCTGCTCCGGCGCCCCGTAAAGTGCACGCTCTCACGAGAGGAGTCGCTGCTCCTCCACCCGAAGCGCCACCCGTTCCGGCTCGAGTACTGGGCCGGCTGCGACGGGGCCGGGCGGTTGACCGCCCTGCGGGCCCGGCTCATGAGCGACAGCGGGCCGTACGCCTCGGTCGGGAGCCACGTGCTCGAGCGCGCCGCCGGGCACGCCTCCGGGGCGTACGTCGTGCCGGCGATCGCCGTCGAGGCCGTCGCCGTGCGGACGAACAACCCCGTCGCGGGAGCGTTCCGCGGCTTCGGCGCCAACCAGGCCCAGTTCGCGATGGAGGGGGTCATCGACCGCCTCGCCGAGCAAGTGGGGCTGAGCGGCTGGGAGATGCGGGTCCGCAACGTCGTCACGCCCGGCGCCGTCTGGGGCCCCGGGCAGGTGATGGATGAGGGCAGCCGGGGGGCGCTGGCGTGCCTGGAGCGCGTGAAGCCCGCTTACGAGGAGGCAAGAGCGGCCGGCAAGGCGGTGGGGCTCGGGCTCGGGCTGAAGAACACCGGGCTCGGCAACGGGGTCGTCGAGGTGGCCCGGGCCATCGTGCGGTTCGACGAGGGCGGCGGCGTCGAGGTGCGCCACTGCTGGAGCGAGATGGGACAGGGCATCCACACCGTCGCCCGCCAGGTCGCCGTGGAGGAGCTCGGCGTTGCCCCTGACCGGGTCCGGGTCGTCGTCGACACGTCCCGCGAGCTCGGCGCCGGCCAGACGACCGGCTCGCGGGGCACCCTCATGGGCGCCGGCGCCATCGCTGCCGCCTGCCGTCGCGCCAACGAGGACGGCCGCCTGGTGGGGGTCGACTACCTCGGCGAGCACCGGGTCGACTGGACGGACTCGGCCTCGGCGGGCACGCCCCGCCCGACGGTCCACGCCGCCTTCTCTTATGCCGCCCAGCTCGTCGTCATGGACCGCGGATCGGGACGCATCGATCGCGTGCTCGCCGTCCACGACGTCGGGCGGGCCGTCAACCCGTTGGCCTGCGAGGGCCAGATCCAGGGCTCCGTGCACATGGGGCTCGGCTACGCCCTCTCGGAGGACTTCCCCACGGACGAAAGCGCGCGGCCCCGCAACCTGACGCTGCGCAGCCTCGGGATCCTGCGCGCGAAGGACGTACCCCCGATCGACGTCGTGCTCATCGAGGTGCCCCAGCCCCGCTCCCCCTACGGCATCAAGGGGATCGGCGAGATCGGGCTCGTGCCGACGGCCGGCGCCGTCGCGGCGGCGCTCCACGACCTCGACGGGGTCTGGCGCGCCACCCTTCCGATGTCCACTCCCCCGGCCGAAACCGCCGATTCCGGGACCGACTGAGACCGCCGGGTGCCGGCGACCGCTCAACCGGCGGCGACGTCGACGATCGAGAAGGTGGACACGTCCAGCAGGCCCCGGTCGGTCATCCGCAGCTCGGGGATCACCGTGAGGCCCAGGAACGAGAGCTGCATGAACGGCGCGTCGAGCGTCAGCCCGAGCCGGGTCGAGACGACGTCGGCGAGCTCTTTCACCTCGCGGGCGGTCTCGACGGCGTCCTTGTCGCTCATCAGGCCGCCGATCGGCAGCCGCACCTCGCCGATCACGTGCCCGTCGAGCATCGCCACCTGCCCGCCGCCGAGCTCGACGAGCCGCGCCACGGCGGCCGCCATCTCGGCCGGACCGGTTGGGTCCCGCGTCCCCACGACCATGCAGTTGTGGGCGTCGTGGGCGACGGTCGAGGCGATCGCCCCCCGCGCCAGGCCGAACCCGGCGACGTAGCCAACCCCGATCCGCCCGGTGTTCCGGTGGCGCTCGACGGCGGCAATGCGCGCCACGTCCTGGGCCGAGTCGGTGAGGTCAACGACGAGGTTCCTCGTCGACAGCGATCCTGACTCCACGCCGATCACCCGGGCCTTGCCACCCGAGGGCTCGGCGAACTCGAAGGCCGCCGGACCCGGCAGTTCGTCGAGGTGCACGGAGTGGAACATCCACTCGGGCGCCGATGCGGCGGGGACGACACCGGGGAGGATCTGGCCGTCGACCGCCACGAGCCTGCCGGCCTGCCAGACGCGGGCCGGCTCGAAGGTCGCCAGGTCGTCGAAGCAGAGCACGTCGGCCTGGTAGCCGGGGGCGAGCCAGCCGAGGCGGTCGAAGCGGTGGTAGTCGGCGGGGTTGGCGGTCGCCAGCACGAGTGCCTCCTCGACCGGGAGCCCGGCGGCGACCGCCAGTCGCACGCAGTCGTTCATGTGGCCGTCGTGGAGCAGCGTGTCGGGCTCACGGTCGTCGGTGCACAGACAGACCCGGTCGGTGCCGTGGGCCAGCACCGAGGGAATGAGATCGGCGAGGTTGCGCGAGGCCGAGCCCTCGCGGATGAAGATCCACATCCCCTTGCGGCGCTTCTCGTCGGCCTCGTCGGCATCGGTGCACTCGTGGTCGGACTCCACACCGGCGGCGAGGTAGGCGTCGAGGGCCCGGCCGCGGATGCCGGGAGCGTGCCCGTCGACCCGCCGGTGGCCCGCCGCGGCGATCTTGGCGAGCACCTCGGCGTCACCCCGGATGACGCCGGGGAAGTCCATCACCTCGGCGATGCCGATCGCGCCGTGGTGCTCGAGGAGTTCGACGAGCTTGGCGTGGTCGAGCTCCGCCGCCGGACTCTCGAAAGGCGACGCCGGCACGCAGCTCGAGGCGTAGATGCCGAAGGTGAACGGCAGGTCCCTCGCCGCGTCGGCAAGGGCGACCACGCCGTCCACCCCGAAGACGTTGGCGATCTCGTGCGGGTCGGCGGCGACGGCGGTCGTCCCGTGCGGCATCACGGTCCGCACGAACTCGTCGACCCAGAGCTTGGTCGACTCGAGGTGCATATGCGGGTCGATGAAGCCGGCGGTCAGCGCGGCGCCGGCGACGTCGATCACCTGGGCGGCGTCGCGGGGCCCCCAGCCGGCGATCACCCCGTCGACGATGGCGAGGTCGGTGGCGACCCATTCCCGGGTGCCCGGGACGAAGACCCGGCCCCCCTTGATCAGCAGGTCGGCGGGCTCGTCGCCGCGCGCAACGGCGAGCACCCGGGGCGTACCCCTCCGCGCCTGCATCCCACGACTCTAGGCGCCCGCCTCCTCAAAATCGGTCACCTGGAAGCCGATCGTCGGCCGATACGCGACGAGTGACGAGGGTGGGAGCCTCCTCCCGGTGGCCTCGGTACGCTCGGCTGGCCAGCACGAGGGGAAGGACGCACGACGTGGAGGGCCAAGGCACTGAACCGGGCGAGTTTGGCCCCGTCGCCGGCGTCGTGCTCGCGGCCGGCAAGGGACGGGGCTTCGGCGCCCCGAAGGCGCTCGTATCGTTCGCTGGCGAGATGCTCGTCGAGCGTGCGATACGCACCCTGGCTGCGGGCGGCTGCCGGCCGGTCATCGTCGTGCTCGGCGCCTCCGAAACGGAGATCCGCGCGCGCTGTGACCTCGGCGGTGCCGTCGTCGCGGTGAACGAAGCGTGGTCCGAGGGGATGGGCGGGTCGCTGCGGGTCGGGCTCGAGGCGGCGCGGGGATGCGAGGCCAAGGCCTGCCTCGTCGCCCTGGTCGACCAGCCGCTCGTCACGCCCGCCCTCGTCGCCCGCCTGATCGGCGCCTGGGAGAGCGGCGCGCGGGCCGCCGTCGCCGCCTGGTCGGGCGAGGGCCTGACCCCGGTCGTCCTCGACCGCTCGCTGTGGGAGGCGGTCGCCGAGCGGGCCGTCGGCGAAGTTGGCGCCCGGGCGCTTTTGCGCGAGCGCCCCGAGCTCGTCACTCTCGTCGACTGCGCAGACGTGGGCGCGCCCGACGACATCGACACCGTCGCCGACCTGAAGCGCCTGGAAGCCGACCGGCTCGCGTGGCCGACCGCACGGCCCTAACGGTCCCAGGTACCCGATCGCCCGCCGGATTTGTGCAGCAGCTGCAGGTCGTCGACCCGCACGCCCGGGTCGGCGGCGAGCACCGCCCCCACGATGGTGAGCGCTGCCCCCGCACAGGCGGTGAGCGCCTCCATCTCGACGCCCGTCCGCTCGACGGTCTCGGCGGTCGCCTGAATCGACACCACCGACCCGCGCAACGCGACCTCGACGGCGATCGAGTCGATCCGGATCGGGTGGCACAGCGGGATGAGCCCCGCGGCGCGCTTGCCGACGACGAGGCCGGCCGCTCGCGCCGCCGAGAGGATGTCGGGGCCCGCCAACGGGTCTCCCAGCAGATCCCGGCCCGTTTTTGAAACCCGGACCCGGCAGGCGGCCCGGGCGACGCGGTGGGTCGGGGCCTTCGCGATCACGTTGACCATCGACGCCCGGCCGTGCTCGTCGACGTGACTGAGACCCCCGTCCCCGGCCGCCTCCACGACTAGAGCTTCGCGCCCCGCCGTCGCAGCGGCGGCGCCCCGGGGACTCCGCCTCGAGCCGGCGGGCGGTGGCCCGCTACGCTGGGCTTATGCCCCTCGCTGCCAAGATCCTCACCGTCTCCGACGGCGTCGCGGCGGGAATCCGGGAGGACACCTCGGGACCCGCCATCGCCGCCCGGCTCGAGGCAGCCGGCTTCAGCGTCGCGGCCCGAGCCGTCGTCGCCGACGACACCTCCGCCATCGCCGCGGCGCTCACCGAGATGGCCCGTGGCTTTAGCGGCCTCATCGTCACGACCGGCGGCACGGGCTTCGCGCCCAACGACACGACGCCCGAGGCGACGCATCTCGTCATCGAGCGCGCCGCGCCCGGGCTAGCCGAGGCGATGCGCCAGGCGAACCCGCTCGGCAGGCTGTCGCGCGGCGTCGCCGGCACGCTCGGCCTGGCGCTCGTGCTCAACACCCCCGGCTCGCCCGCCGGCGCCGTCGAGCACCTCGAGGCGGTGCTCGACGCCCTCCCCCACGCGCTCGATCTGCTCGCCGGGGAACGACCGCACTAGCGACCGCCGCACCGCCGGCCGAGGGGGCTGCGCCGCTAGCCGCCGGACACTGGCGGCAGCACGGCCACCTCGTCGTCAGGCACGAGCGAGGTGTCGGCGGTGGCCCTGCGGCCGTTGACCCAGATGCGGCTCCTCGCGAGGACGGCCGCGAACGACGGGCCGTAGCGGGAGCGCGCCGCCGCGAGCAGATCACCGACCGTGTCGCCGGCGAACTCGTCGGATCGCACGCCGGCTGCGTCGCCGGCGGGGCCGAAGAGGCGGAGGCGGGTCAGCTCAACCCCCGATCATCGACATCGTGCGCACGGGGCGAACGAAGGCGGCCTCGCCGATGCCGTGGCCGGCCCGCTTCCCCCAGACGGCCCGACGTAGCACACGCGCGATCGCGTCGTCGCTAGCCCCGCCAACCAAGAGATCCCGCACCGACAACTCGTCGTCGCTGAACAGGCAGTTGCGCACGGCGCCGTCCGCCGTCAACCGCAGCCGGTTGCATGTCCCGCAGAAGGGCTCCGACACCGTCGCCACGACGCCGATCCGTCCGCCACCATCGACGAATTGATAGACCGTCGCCGGCGCCACGTCGGTGCTGTCGCGCCACACGGGCGCCAAGGGCGAATAGGCGGCGAGGCGGGCGATCACCTCGGCCGACGGCACGACGGCGTCGGCCGCCCAGCTGCCCTCGGAGTCGAGCGGCATGAACTCGATGAAGCGCACCTCGCGGCCCGTTGCCCGCCCGAATTCGGCGAAGTCGACGATCTCGTCGTCGTTCACACCACGCTGGAGGACGACGTTCACCTTCACCGGCCGCAGCCCCGCCTCTTCGGCCGCATCCATGGCCGCAAGTACCCGGCCGAGCTCGCCTCGGCGACGGATCCGGGCAAAGCGATCTGCGCGTAGCGAATCGCAGCTCACGTTGACGCGGTCGAGGCCGGCCGCCCGCAGCGCCGGGGCGAGGCGGGCGAGGGCCGTCCCGTTCGTCGTGAGCGCGAGGTCGGCGAAACCGAGCGCCGAGAGCCGCGCGACGAGGTCCGCCAGGCCGGCACGCACGAGCGGTTCGCCGCCCGTCAGGCGCACCGCGGTGACGCCCAACGAAAAGGCGATGCGCGCGACACGCTCGATCTCGTCGAACGTGAGGATCTCGTCCCGGGGCCGGAAGATCTCGCCCACTTCCGCCATGCAGTAGGTGCAGCGGAGATTGCAGCGGTCCGTCACCGAGATCCGCAGGTCGGTGTGCACCCGGCCGAACGTGTCGACGAGCGGCCCCTCCTCTGGCATCGCCACCGCGCGCGCCAGTGGCTCGGGTCGCCTGGCGAGACGGACGGGCGCCGCCGCAACGGCCGTCACGCCCCCCCGCCCTTTCCCGCCGGAGCCAGGCCGTCGGCGTCGAGCAGCATCACCCGCACACGATCCCCCCGCCGCACGCCCTCGCCGTCGGGCAGCAGCGCCAAGGCGTTGGCGGCCGCCATCGCGCGCAGCTGGTGTGAGGCCTGGCCCCCGGACGAACGCACGTGGAGGCGGCCGTCCGCGCCGAATGCGGCGACCACCCGGGCGAGGTGCAGTCTTCCGTCGGCCACACGCCGCAGGTCCTCGTCGGCGAGGCCGTCGAAGGTCGGCCGGTCGAGCTGGCGGTGCCCGGCCATCTTGCGCAGTGCCGGACGCACGAACAGCTCGAACGAGACGAGCGACGACACGGGATTGCCGGGCAGGGCGAACACCGGCGTGCCGGAGCCCGCGAGCACGCCGAAGGCGAGCGGCTTCGCCGGCTTGATGGCCACCTGCATCCAACGCATCTGTCCGCCGGTCAGCTTGTCGAGCACGACCCTCACGTAGTCGCGGTCCCCGACGCTCACCCCACCGGAGGTGACCACGGCGTCACAGCGGGTCGCCGCAGCGACCAGCGCCTCGGCGACACTTTCCTCGTCGTCGGCGACGATGCCGAGGTCCTCCGCCCCGAAGCCGGAGGCGCGCATCTCGCCGAGCAGCGCCGGGCGGTTGGCGTCGCGGATCGCGCCGGGCCCGAGCGGACGGCCCGGCAACGTGAGCTCGTCGCCGGTCGACAGGACCCCCACCCGCGGGCGCGGGTGCACGAGGACCCCCACCTCACCGAGGCTCGCCAGCACGCCGAGATGGGGAGGGCCGAGCACCGTTCCCTCCTCGATCACCACCTGGCCGGCCTCGATGTCCTCCCCGGCTCGCCGGACGTACTCGCCGGGCGCGACCGGCCCGTGCACCAAGACGACGGACCCGGCGTCCTCGGTCGAGGTCCGCTCGACCATGCAAACGGCGTCGGCTCCCGCCGGGAGCGGCGCGCCCGTCATGATCCGCACCGCCTCGCCGGCGCCGACCGCCATTTCCCCCACCAGCCCGGCCATGACCGACCCGACGACTTGCAGGCGGACGTCGCCGCCGGCGGTGTCGGCGGCGCGCAGGGCGTAACCGTCCATCTGCGAGTTCGCAAAGGGCGGCACACACCCCGCCGCGATGACGCGCCGGGCGGCGACACAACCGAGGGCGTCGCGAAGCGCACACTCAACCGGCCGCGCCGGCGAGACGCCGGACAGGACGACAAGGCGTGCGTCGGCGAGCGGGATCACCGGCGCGCCGCACCCGCGGCCCTGACAGGTGGCGCCTCGCAGCACATTCGGCGGCTCACACTCCCGCTGAGACGATGTCGGCGACCGATTCTCGATCGATCGCCACCTGGTGATCCTATCGGCGGGTCACCGCGGCACCGCCCGGCCCAGGAGGGCGATCGGCGCGCGCCCCGGTCCGGGCCGTCACAACAGGGCAGATCGGTGACCCGGGTGAGAGGCGGAATAGGAACGGCTGGCGCGGTGTTCTCCAACCTTGTGCACCGTCGCCGGAATCGCGCGGCCCAAGACCGCTCCCGGCATTGTCATCAAGAGACAAGAAGACGCCGGCCCGTCCGGATCGGTGAGTCCAATACACCCAAGGGGGAACAGTGTCACTGATGCGAATCTTCAGGCCGCACCCGAGTCGCCTGGTCCGAAAGGCCATGGCAATCGGGGGCGCGGTCGCAGTTTCGGCCGGGATGATCGCCATTATCGGGACGGCCCTTCTCGCCACTCCCGCCGCGGCCGTGATCGCGCCGACGTTCCCGTCCGGCAGCCCGGTCCACACCTACACCGTCACGACGACGACGGACCCGGTGTCGGGGACCGCCTGTCCCGCCACCAACTCCGATCCCTGCAGCCTGCGCGCCGCGGTCACCCAGGCGAACACCGACGGCACCCTCGACGAGATCGTCCTGGGGGCCGGCACGTACACGCTCGAGAATGGCCTCGGGCAGGGCGTCCTCGACGTCTCGGACACCGCTGGGTTGATCATCTCCGGAAACGGCGCCTCGTCGACCATCATCCAGCGTGACACCTCGGCCGCCGACTACGGCGTCCTCGAGAGCTTCGACGCTCCGCTCGAGCTCACGGGCCTCGGTATCGAGCACGGCGACGCCGAGTGGGGCGGTGGCATCTACCTCATCAATGCCAACCTCTTCGCCTCGGGCGTCACCGTCCGGGACAACACCAGCACCTACTCCGGCGGCGGCATCTACGCGAACAGCGGAAGCTACGTCTCCGGGACGGATCTCACCGTGTCGGACAACACAGCCGGCGACGGGAGTGGCGGTGGCCTCTACACCCTGGGCACGGACGGCGTCACGCTCTCCGGCAGCACCGTGTCGGACAACACCTCATGGAACAACTCGGGCGGCGGCGTCTACACCGCCGGAGATGGACCGGCGATGCTCACATCCGACGTGTTCTCCGGCAACACCGCGGCCTCCGATGGCGGCGCGGTGTACCTCTCCGCGGGGAGCTCGTCGAGTTCGGCGTTCGTGGCCGACACCTTCACCGGCAACACCGCGGGTGCTGGTGGTGCCGTCTTCCAGAGCGACGGGGGCCTCGTCATCTCCGACACCTCGCCGGTGAGCGACGCCTACGTCGGCCCGAGCAGGTTCACCGACAACGTGGCGATGGACGACTCGGGTGGCGCCCTCTACCTCGACTCCTCTGACGGAACCCAGTGCGGGACCCTGCCCTCGACCGACCTCTTCGGCTCGTTGGACGCCAACGTCTGCGTCACCGACACGACGTTCCACTCGAACGTCGCGGTGTACTCCAGCGAAGTCTCGGGCGGCGCGATCCGGAATGAAAACGCCTACGCGCTGCTGAGCCACGACACGCTGACCGGCAACACCGCCCTCGCCGATGACGGCAGCGCCGCAGGCGGCGCGATCTACAACGACGAGGAGATGGCGATCACGGACTCGACCATCAACTCGAACAGTGCCGTCGGCTACGGCTACGGCGACGGTGGCGAAGGCGGCGCCGTTTACAACAACTCCGGCTACGACCTGTCGATCTCACGTAGCACCATCAACAACAACTCGGTGTCGTGCACGAGCGAGGCATGCGACAACGAGGGTGGCGCTCTCGTCAGCCTCGGCTACGCGGTCATCAGCCACTCGCAGGTGAACGGAACCTCCGCCACCTCGAGCTGTTCGGATGCCGAATGCGACATCTACGGCGGCGCGATCTACGAGACCGGCGAGATGTTGATCAACGCGACCGAGATCGATCACACCACGGCCTCCGCGAGCGTGGCGGGAAACGATGACGCCTACGTCTACGGCGGCGCGATCTACGCAGATGGCGAGTTCAGCCTCCACTCGTCGGATGTGAACGCCACGTCCGTCACCGCGACGAGCGGGCTGGACGGGGCCGCAGTCTATGGCGGCGCCATCGCCAACGTCTCGCTTTTCGGGATGGAGTCTGACTCGGTCGACGGCACCTCTGTCACGGTGAACGTGCCGAGCTGGCTCGAGGTCTACGGCGGGGCGGTCGCGAACAGCGATGGAGAGTTCTGGCTGGAGCGCAGCGCCATCGTCGGGACCACGGAGCACCTGACTGGTCCCCACTCCCCCGGTGACGTCCAGGGTGGCGGCTTTTACGAGTCAGGTCTCGGCACCTTCGCCGCCGAGAACGACACGATCGCCAACAACACCGGCGCCGACCAAGGTGGGGGCATCTACTACTACAACGACTACACGGGCCAGCAGATCACGAACCTGACAATCAGCGGGAACGCGGTCACCGGGGTCGGCCAGGGCGGAGGTATCTACTTCGATAACTCCACCGATGCACCCACCGTCACCGGGACGATCCTCGCCGGCAACACCGCCTTCGGCCTGCCGAACGAGTGCGCCAACCCGGAGTCGTACAACTCAGGTGGCTACAACATCGACGACACCAACACCTGCCTGCTGGACGGGACGGGGGACCAGGTGAGTGTGAACCCCCACCTCGCCCCGCTTGGCACCTGGGGACGGACGACGTTGGAGTTCGCACTCCTGCCCGGCAGCCCGGCGATCGCGGCGGAGGACAACGCCGTCTGCCCGGACACGGACCAGCACGGGATCGCCCGCCCCGTCTCGGGGTCCTGTGACGTGGGCGCGACGGAGCTCGTCTTCAAGACGGTCACGCCCACCGAGACCGACACCGTCCACCCGTCGGGGACCGTCTCGTACGGCAACACGGTCAAGCTCCACGTCCACCTCTCAGGCAGCGAGGGGAAGGTGTTCGGGAGCGTGAAGGTCAGTCTCGGTGCCAAGGCACTCTGTGACCAGGTGCTCGCCAAGGGGAGTACGGACTGCAAGTTCAACTCCCACGCCCTCGGGCACGGAAGCCACAAGCTCACCGTCTCCTACAAGGGTGAGGGTTGGTACCGCTCGCTCAGCAAGGATGTCGTCGTCAAGACGTCCTGATCGAAAGAGGGGCCTTCGGGCTCGAACCGGAGCCGCCGCTTCCCCCTTGGGTTGGGGGGAGCGGCGGCTTCGCGTCGGGGAAGACCGCCCGCCCGGCGGGGTTCTTCTCAGGGTGTCCGGGGCCAGACGGCGATCGCCTCAGCCGGCACCTCGACGCGACACCGCTCGCCGGGGACGGCGCCCCCCGCACCCCCGCCGCGGCCGCGTAGCAAGAGCCCGCCGCCGAGGTCGAGTGCGACCTCGTGAGCGGAGCCGAGATCAAGGACGTCGACGACGAGTGCCTCGAGACTCCCGGCCGCGCCGACTCGGACCTGCTCGGGCCGGATACACCACCACAGCGGCGTGCCCGGTGGGAGCCCGTGGGCCGGCCCTTGGAACGCCACGTCGCCACAGACGATCCCACCGCCCGGGCGGGCTGTTCCCGGGAGGAGGTTGGCGATGCCCAACAGGCGCGCCACCTCTGGCGAGGCAGGTCTCGCAAAGACCTCGCGCCGGGCGCCTTCCTGGAGCAGGTGGCCGTCGGCGATGACCATCACCTCCGCGGCGAGCAGCGCCGCCTCCTCCGGGTCGTGGGTGACGAGCACGGTCGAGATCCCCGTCTCGAGCTGCAGCTGGCGCAGCTCGCGTCGCAGATCGGCCCGCACCGGCGCGTCGAGCGCCGAGAACGGCTCGTCGAGCAGGAGCAGGCCCGGCGAGCGGCTGAGCGCTTGTGCCAGGCCGACCCGCTGGCGCTGGCCGCCGGAGAGCTCGCCCGGCAACCGGTTCTCGAGGCCGGCCAGCCCGAGCCGTTCGAGCCAGTAGGCGGCTATTGCGGGGTCGGCGCCGGCGCCGAAGAGCAGCTGCCCCCAGACGGTGAGGTGCGGGAAGAGGGCGACGCCCTGGGGCAGGTAGCCGATACGGCGCTCCTCGATGGGGACGCCCGCCACCTCGGCCTCGCCGTAGCGGACGGAGCCGGGCGAGGCGCCGTAGAGGCCCGCGAGACAGCGCATCGTCGCCGACTTGCCGGACCCCGACGGTCCGAGGATCGCGAGGCTCGTCCCCGTACCCACGTGGTCGAGCCGGAGGTGGAAGGTGCCGAGGCGGAGCCGGAGGTCGAACGAGACCGGGCTGCCCGCGACTCTCGCCGGCGCGGCCGGCACCGGGAGATGCGCCACGACCCTGCGCCTGGTCCTTGGCCGGAGCCGGGTGAGGCTGACGACGACGACGGCGAGTCCGAGCGCGAGGGCGGTGGGCGCCTCGGTCTGCGCAAGCCCGCTGGCGCTGAACTGCACCGATGTGAAGACCGGCAGGGTGTAGGGGTGGTAGGCGAGGATCACGGTCGCCCCGTACTCGCCGAGCGCCCGTAGCCAGGCGAGCAGCAGTCCCGCCCGGATCCCCTCCGCCGCGCCCGGCAGGCCGACCCGCCAGAACCTCGCCAGCTGCCGGTGGCCGAGCCCGGCCGCGAGGTCGTGGAAGGCCGGGTCGACGCCGCCGAAGGCGGAGCGCGCGACGAGGACGAGGAACGGTGAGGCGACGAAGGTCTGGGCGAGCACGACGCCCGCCAGCGAGTCGGTCAGGTTCCCGTTGAAAAGGCTCCCGAGCGTCGTGTACGGCCCCACGATGTAGATGAGAAGGATCCCCGCCATGAGCGGCGGCAGCGCCAGCGGCAGGGACACCACGAGCGTGACGAACGAGGCCCAGCGGGACCTCGAGCGCGCGAGCAGGTAGGCGAGCGGGATCCCGAAGGCGGCGATGAGCGCCGTGGAAATCGTCGCTGTGATGGCCGAGGTGTAGAGGGCGGGATACAGCCCCGGTGCCGAGAACCCCCGCTGGTTCGAGGTTCCGAGCCGGACGACGAAAGCGCCGAGTGGGACGGCGAGGTAGAGCGCGAGCAGCCCGCCGAGCACGAGCAGCGGGCTGTTGCGCCACGCTCGCCTTCCCACCGCCACAGACCTCCTAGGAGACGAGCGAGCGCAGCGGCTTTGGCACCGCCGAGCGTGGCCCGGAGAGTTTCGCCGGGGAATCGACCGTGAGACCGAAGCTACGCAGGATCGCGGAGCCCTTCGCACTGAATAAGAACTTCACGAGAGCGACCGCCCCCGCCTCGTGCGGCGCACGGTTCACGACCGTGACCACGTAGGGGTTCACCAGCTTGATCGGGCCGAGCGTGACGGTCGGGATGTTGGCGGCCTTGGCCTCGACCCCGTAGAAGAACGCCGCGTCGAGCTGGTGGGCCTGGAGTCGACCGACCATGGACTCCTCGGGGAAGACGTCGGAGGTTTCGGTGGCGAGGGTCTTGAGCGCCGGCATGTTCTCGGCCCTGGCGGCGTCGTGGAGTGCCTCGACGGCGAGGACGCCCTTCGGGTCGATGGCCGGGTCGGTGCGCCCGAGCCGGAAGCCCGGCATCGTGATGACCTTGTACCACGGCTTGGTATGGAAGTACTTGGCGAACTTGCTGGTCGGGTTGTAGCCGAGCAACAGCGGCGTCGTCCCGAACTGCGCGTACCAGGAGACCCAGTCGCCGTTTCTGGTGCCCTCGAGCGAGGCCGCGGACTTCGCACCGGCGCTGACGAACACGTCCGCCTTCTGGGTCTTGCCCTGGATCTCGGTGGCGAGCGCCGACGAGCCGGCGGAGAAGCCGTCGAACGCGTAGCCGGTCGCCTTGTCAAAGGAGGCGCTGACCTTCGCCATGGTGTCGACGAGCGATCCGGCATAGAGGACGTAGACCGGCCCGCCCTTCGAAGCCGAGGCGACAGCCGGGCCGGTACCGGGAATCGGCGCCGCGAACACAAGAAGGGTCCCGGCCGCCATCGCCATCGCGGCCCACCGGGTGCACCGGCGCCACGGGTGGCCCACCACCCGGAATGCGACAGCACGCCGGTGACCCGGCGCGTGGTTAGCAAGGTAGGACATGCACGGCCCCTTTCGACTAATCAACTTGTGACTAGTGAACCTAGCCCGACCCACCCCACCACGGTGCCACTCCGGGGCGGGCGGGCCCAGGGGACGTGGTCCCTGCGCCCCCGCCGGTCCCGGCGGCCTCGATCAGCTCGGCGAGGAAGCTCGCCAGGGCCTCGGCCGAGCGGAGCCGCCAGCGGCTGAGCGTCGCGTCGAACCCCTCGGCCTCGGCGAGCTTGCGTCGCAACCCGTCGAGCATCGGATCGAGCCGCGCCGCCTGGGCTTCGAGGAGCCCCCGGGGGTCCCGGCCGGCGCGGTCGATGAGCAGCAACTTCACCAGCAGCTCTGACCGGGCGTCGCGCACGTGCGCCACCACCTCGGCGAGCCAGTAATCGAGCGCCACCCGCCCCTCCGGCGTCGCCTCGACCAGGCGTCGCTCGGGACCGCGCTCGCCGGGGACCGAGCCAACCTCGCGCACAAGTCCCGCGGCCTCGAGCGAGGCGAGCGCCCGGTAGACGAGCGGGCGCGGGATGGTCCAGATCGTGCCGATCACGCCATTCGGCGCGAAGGCCCGGCCGAGCGCGAAACCGTGGGTCTGGTTCTCGGCGACGAGCCCGAGCACTGCCCACTCGCCGAGCGAGCGATCCTTCGATGTCGTCACCGGGGCCACCCTACGTGCATCGCACGCGATCGGGACACTGCCAGGCGAGGCCGCCTGTCTAGTCCTTGGCGACCATGACGGCGGTGGACTTGATCACCGCCGAGACCGAGTCACCGACGGCGAGACCGAGAGACCCGACGGAGTCCCTCGTGATCACGGCGACGACCTCCTCGCCACCGGCGAGCCGGATCGTGACCACGGACATGACCGCCCCCGGCTCTATCGAGATGACCGTCCCGGGCAGCTGATTGCGAGCGCTGATCCTCATGTCCGGACAGTATCGTCCCTGGTCACCTGGTTGCCGCGGGTGGAATGGCCGATCGCGGGACCTCTTGTAACTGGTCGGGGGGGGAACCTACGCTCCCTGGGCCGTTCGCGGCCGAACCGCCCGTGCAAAAGGAGAGGCCCACGATGCTGAGTGCCCTGGAGATCGCCCGTCAAGCCGACCTGAAGCCGATCGAGGAGATCGCGGCCCAGATGGGGATCGGCCAGCACCTGCTCGAGCACTACGGCCAGAGCGTCGCCAAGATCAAGCTCGACGCCATCGACGAGCTCGCCGACAGGCCCCGTGCCCGTTACATCGTCGTCTCGGCGGTCAGCCCGACGCCCTTCGGCGAGGGCAAGACGACGATGACCCTCGGGCTCGGCCAGGCGATGCGGCTCATCGGCAAGCGGGCGACCGTCGCGATCCGCCAGGGCTCGATGGGACCGACGTTCGGCATCAAGGGGGCGGCCGCCGGCGGCGGCTACAGCCAGGCCGTGCCGTTCGAGACGCTGGCCCTCAGCCTCACCGGGGACATGCACGCCGTGACCGCCGCCCACAACATGCTCGCCGCGATCCTCGACAACCACATCTACCAGGGAAATTTGCTCGGCATCGACGTCCACGACATCACCTGGCGACGCGTCCTCGACGTCGACGACCGCGCGCTGCGCAACGTCATCACCGGCCTCGGGAGCCGGCTCGACGGGATCCCGCGCCAGACCGGGTTCGACATCACCGCCGCCTCGGAGGCGATGGCGGTCCTGGCACTTTCGAGCTCGCTGATCGACATGCGGGCGAGGCTCGGCCGGATCATCGTCGGCTACACGAGGGCCGGCGAGCCGATCACCGCCGAGCAGCTGCGGGGGGCGGGCGCAATGACGGTCATCATGCGCGACGCCCTGAAGCCGAACCTTTTGCAGACCCTCGAAAACACCCCGGTGCTGGTGCACGCCGGGCCGTTCGGCAACATCGCCCACGGGGCCTCGTCGATCGTCGCCGACCTGATCGGCATCCACTGCGGCGACTACCTCGTCACCGAGGCCGGCTTCGGCGCCGACATGGGGGCGGAGCGCTTCTTCAACATCAAGTGCCGGACCTCGGGGCTCGAACCCGACGCAGGGGTCGTCGTCACCACCGTGCGGGCCTTGAAGGTGCAGTCCGGACGTCACCGCGTCGTCGCCGGGCGGCCGCTGCCTGAGTCGCTGACCACCGAGAACGTCGACGACGTCCAGGCGGGGGCACCCAACCTCGCCAAGCAGGTCGAGAACATCCGCTGCCACGGCGTCACCCCGGTGGTCGCGATCAACGGCCAGCCGGGCGACTTCCCCTCCGAGCACGAGGCGATCCGCGAGATCGCGGCCTCCCTCGGCGTACGGGTCGCGCTCTGCCAGCCCTACACCGAGGGTGGGAAGGGCGTCGTCGAGCTCGCCGAGGCGGTCGCCGAGGCGGCCGAGGAGCCGAGCCGGTTCCAGCTCCTCTACCCGACGGAGATGCCGCTGCGGGAGAAGATAGAGACGATCGCCGAGCGGATCTACGGCGCCGACGGGGTCGACTACTCCCCCACCGCCCAACGGCAACTCGCGCGTTACGAGGCGAACGGGCTGGGGAACCTGCCGATCTGCGTCGCCAAGACCCAGTACTCGCTGTCAGCGGATCCCACCCTCTACGGCGCGCCGACCGGCTGGAGCCTTCACGTGCGCGAGGTGCGGGCCTCGGTCGGGGCGGGGTTCATCTACCCGATCTGCGGCGACATGTCGACGATGCCAGGGCTCAGCTCGACGCCCTCGGCCTACGAGATCGACATCAACGACGAGGGCGAGATCGTCGGCCTCTCCTGACGGCCGGACGGCCATCTCGGCGGAGGCCCGGCGCGAGCCAGGGCTTCATCGACAGCGGTCGTGACCTGGCCGTCCGCGTCGAGGTGATCGCCGATCACATCCCGGCTTGGTGGTCACGATCCGGGACCTGCCAGGCGCGGCGCCGACCCGCTCGGCTGGGCGGGTAGCGGCCCCGGCGGCGAGCTGGGGCTTGCCGGCCCGACCGCGTAGACGAGCCCGGGTGTACTTGGCTGCCGGAGACTCGCCCATGACGCGCCGACGGCGCGCGAGACGCCGCCGGACCGCCTTGCCCCACAGAACGGAGCTGCTTCGCGTCAGGGGCGCGCCGACTTTGCCGGCGGCCCGCGTTGCTCAGTAGCAGTCGATGCCGAGCCCCATGTGCCTGCCGGCAGTGGTGGCTGTCGCGTCGGCGGTCGCGTGAAGCGATGACGAAGAGGTGAGCGACGCGTCCCAGACGTTGATAATCGCTTCTGTCCAGATCCGGAGCCACGCGTCGTAGGCGGCGGGGTGCGCTGCCGTATTGACCTTCACCATTTCGTCGATGAAAAGTGACTGGATCTCGTTCTTGTAGTACTGCAATGCGTCGATGACCGGTTCGTGTTCGTATCCCTCGATCCGCGCGAGGTATTTCGCGCAGTAGCCGTTCGCTGTACGGTCGAAGGCCGCTGGGCTCGCGGTCACACCTGTCCACATACTCGTGACGGTCACCCGGGTCGCGGTGCGGAGACCATGGGCAATCGATCCGCTCACCGAGACCTTGTAGCCCCTCGTCAGCCACTGGATCTGGGTGCCCACGGTCCACTGCCAGAGGTCGATCTCAATGACGGCGTCGGGAGCGATCGCGATCCCCAACCGGCTCCGGCCGACGTCCAGGACGATGGTCCGCCCGGCAACGTTCACCGAGCCGATGGTGCCGGCCGTCGAGAAATAGCCGTGCGGGGCGCGCGGACCCGTGGCCGCAGAGATCGGACCGGCGGCAGGAACGAGAACCACGCACAGCGCCGCGACCAGCACGAACGCCGCTCTCTTCGCGATCGACATCGCCGACCCCTTTCTCGGTCTCCGGCGGGGACCCACCGCTTCCTGACGGGAGGATACTCAGCCGGGGTCGGGCATTCCCGAATGCAACACGGGAAGGGAACCGCCGGCTCCCACGTGGCGCCGCGGCAGGTAATGAGCAACGAGACAACGAGCCTGTGCCTTTTCGGGCCGTCCTTTGGCTCCTCGCTCTGGCAGGCTTGCGCCCATGAGCTGGCGAGCTCCGCGCGACTCACCCGAACGATGGTTGCTCATCAGGAGCGGGCTCCAGCATGAGCTCGACCCCCGCCCCCGGAGATGAGCCCAGCCGCGACACCGGATGCGCCGACCGCGATCGCCCCGGCAGGCCATCGCCGGCGGGCCCGAGAGGTCGCCCAGCAGAGCCGTGACCTTCTCCGCTCACCGGCCACGCGGCTATTCGGGTTCGAGCTCGAGAGCGGCCGACTCCGTCCCGGGGGCCTTTCGGCCCCCGCCCGGTGGCTGACACTCCTCGGGCTTGCCACCCTTGGGTTTCTCTGCCTCGCCGTCCTCGTCCCGGGGGTCGCCATCGTCGGTCCGGCGAGCCTCGTCCGGGCGATCGGCCTCGAGCTCGTGGTCCGCACCGGAACCGTGGGCGCGACCATTCTCGTGCTCGGGATTGGTTGGGAGCTCCTCGTGTACGGCGCCTCGCGGGCGGCTCCGTCCATCCGCGTGGCTGTCGGCGTTCTCTTCCTCTTCTCGAACGGCCTGCTGGTCGCCAACCTGGCGGTCACCCCGTCCGTCGGCTGGGCGGTCATCCTGCTAAGCGACGTCGCCAAGACCTGTCTCGTCGTCGTGGCGGTCGTCCTCATACTCGGTGCGTTTGTGCGCGAGGGACCGACCGGTCGACGGCTGAACGCCGCGTCGCTCCTCCGCCTGGCACCGTGCGTCCTCACCGCGGTCATGTCGGGCTCGCTGCTCGTCCTCGACTGCACCGGACGGGGAGCGGCCGGGGTTCGCGGTGACCTCGCGGCGGGCGCCGTCCAGTCCTTCGCCACGATCATCTTGTTGTTCGCGCCGCTGCTCTACCTGTCAGGGATGGCGGTGCTCTCTCTCAGCTACACGATCGGCACCGCGACGACCGAAACTTTCGGTCACGTGCGACGCGGCCTGTTCGGCGCGGTGCTCGCCGCGCTTTTCCTCGCGGAAGCCTGGTTCTACGGCTGGCGGGACCGGCGCGACCTCTGGCCCGCACCACGCGGCTGGGTCATCCTCCTGCACGTGGTTCCGGTGGCCGCGGGCTTCGCAGCACTCGCCTTCATCGGCCGGCGGATCCTCGCCAAGCGGAGCGAACCCGTCCACGGCACCGCCAGCATGGCGGTGGCGCTCCTCGTCGCAGTGCCGAGCATCGTCGGCGGCCTGTATTTCGCGCTCTACAGCATCTCGACGCTCGGCTTCTTCCACGTCCCCACCGCCGTCAGGAACGGCCTCGCCGGCTCGCAGGCGGCCGTCGTCTCCGTCTTCGTCTCGACCGGGCCGAGATGTGTGCTCTTCGCCGTCACGACGACGGTCGCGCTCGTTGTCGCACGCGACGGCTCGATCAGCATCCGACACCGGGAATCCGCGCTCTGTCTCGCCTTCATGTCCTTCTGGGTCTTTTGGACGCTCTTCGTCGATTGGCTGCCGGGCACCGACACGGCGGACACGAGCCTGCTCTCGCTCACCGTGGTCGGGACGGCCGCGGCGTGGGTGGCCGTGAAGTGGCGCGAACTCACGGAGCGCGATCTCGCCCGCACCGTCGGGCTCCTGGTCGTCGTCTGGCTGCTCGATGCCGACGCGGGGTTGCTGCGGTCGCTGGCGCATCTCGCGACGACGGAGAGCAGGTTCGTGCTCGTCGGCGGCGTGCTACTCGTCCTGGCGGGCAAGTCCCAGTTCACAGCCAACACGAGCCGGCGGCTGCCGCGGGACTCGCGGGCGACGATGTGGATCGGCTACCTCGTCCTCTCTCTGAGCGTCGCCTGGTGGGATCGCAACGTGGGCGGTTTCGCCCAGCTCACCGCGCACAACGCCGAACTGAGCGTGTTCGGGTTCATCGCTCTCCCGTATGCGGCCTGGCTCGTGATCTCCGAACGTTTCGAGACGCCCTTGTTCGCGCGGTCCGGGGCCATCGGGGTGCCGGGTACCGGTTCCCCCGAGACGGCGGGTGAACCGTCACCGGCGGAGGCCGGATCCCATCGCGCACCTGCGCTCGAACCCGGTGGGACACGTCCCATCAGGAAAACCGTTTCTGTCGCGGTGGCGGTCGCCCTGGTGCTTCTCGGCACAGCCTGGGGCGCCTACGCCATCGACACCGCCGCGATGCGCGACTCAGTCCCGCTCTCACGGGGCGTCGCGGTCGAGGTCGCCCCGCACTGGAAGGTGGCGATCCGATCGAGCACTCTGTTCGAGGCCACCCGCACTGCCCCGGCGGCGACCTTCTCCGTGTTGCTCGAATTCACAACCGCCACCCGTCCCAGTTCCCCTCTCGCCACGTACCTGAGGGAGCAGACGTTCCTGGCCGACGTCCGCCGGGGCGCGGTGACCACTTTCCAGCTCCCCGTGAACGGGAATTTCAGCGAGGTCAGCCTCGGTCACTTCAGCGCGCTCTACTCGGGCAATCCAGTGTTCGGGGAGATCTTCAGCCTGTTGAACCCGGCGACCGGCTCGTTGGCAATCGGCGTCGCGTTTGCCGACAGTCACGCCGACTACCACGAGGTTGGCAGCCAGATCGCATCAATGGAGGAGTCGCTCGACACGCCGCGGCCGCGGCCTCTGTGGTGATCAGAGAGGCCCGCGCGATGTGCCCCGTGCCGCTTTCCGGCACAGGAGCACCCTTTGGCGTCGATCCAGCGGTAACCGGTCACCGGTCCTGGTCTCGCCCTCAGGACTGGCGAGTTGACGCTCCAGGGAGGTAAAGACCGTGATGATCTCCGGTGCCTCGTACGCCCGATTTCGCCGACCAATGTTGACCTGCCTCAGGATGCCTGCCCCGACGAGGCGCTGGATCGCGTCGTTCGCAGGGTTGAACGTGCGACTGATCAACCTCGCTGCACCGTCAACGGTGAGGACCGGGGCTCCGGGAAGGATGCGCAGAATCCGGTCGGTCGCCGAATTCGCCCGAACGGACCCAAGGCGCTCTCGCCAGGAAGCCTCGATCTCTGCCGCTCGGGCCTCAAACGCCGTGGCGTCCTGCACGGAACGAGTGCAGGCTCCCGCGAAGCGGCCAACCCAGATGTTGAGTCCTTCCAGTGCTCGCTGCGAGGTTGCCGAGCCGGCGTAACGGAAGGCGGTGAGTCCGTCGACGTAGCTGCGTGCCAGCGTGGCGAGCACCAGCGAGACCGGCGGGAGCACCCGTTCGGCGATTCCTCGACGGCGGAGCACCATGTGGATGAGGGCACGGCCCGTGCGCCCGTTGCCGTCCACGAAGGGGTGGATCGTCTCGAACTGCGCGTGGGCGATGGCAGCCTGTGCGACCGCGGGGAGGTCGTCCGTGTTGCAGAACTCGCACAGGTCGGCGATGAGGTCCGACACGAACTCGTGGGGTGGAGGGACGAAATCCGCTGAGCACGGGTTGTAGTCGCTTCCACCGATCCAGTTCTGCTCTTCCCGGAAGTGTCCGCCGTAGTCCTCCAGACGGGTTCCTCGAAGCAGGCGACGGTGCAGCTCCAGGAGGAGGTCTGAGGTAATGGGGTCACCAGCGCCGATGCTCTGGATGGCGTGGACCATGGCATCGATGTTGTTGAGGACCTCGTGGGCGGTGACGTCCGACGGCGTCTCAGAGAGCGTCCGGACAACCTCGGCGTGCAGGAGACGTCTCGCTCCGATGACGAGCCCCTCGATCCGGGAGGAAGCAACGGCCTCCGCGCGCAGCAGGATGCGAGCAAGCGCTTCGGTATCGACGAGTACGCTCGCCTCTGCGTTCAACCGGGTGATCGCCGTCTCGGCGTCAGCGACGTCGGCAGCGACCTCACCGTCCAGCATGACGCGGCGTCCGACAAGAGGATCGGGGACGTAGGCTTCGTACTCACACGGTCGAGTGTCCTTCCGGGGCAGCCCGCTCCCACCAAGGGTGCTGCTCCAGCGACGATTCATAACCTTTGACATGGATTCTCCTTATCTCAGGTTAGTCTACAACCTCAAATAAGGACTGCAGGTACTTGAGGTTGCGGCGCCACCCTGCGCAGCACTCGCCGAGGAGGCTTGCAACCGCTGCTGCAGCGTTGCCTTAGGCACCAGGACGCGAGGTCCGATGCCGATGCTCGGGATGTCGCCACGACGCACGGACGCGTTGGCGAAGGCTCGGAAGAGACTTCACTCGTGGCAGGTGCTGATGCGTCGCACAGGGCGGTCGCGGACCGCCGATCCACAGTTGGACGACCTGCCTGACGGCCATCGGAACACGCCCCTTTGACGAACCGCCCGCGGTCGCCGGGCAGGGGGGTCGAAGTTCCACCCGCCTCGCCCGCGCGCGGTGTCCACCAGGCCCTCCCCAGTCCCGGCAGGTGGGCCGTGGCCGTGCCGCGTGCCCCGAGCTCGTCGGGCGCGTCGCCGCCGCACTTTCCTCATCGGAGGGGGGCAAGACACTTCAACACGAAGCGCATGCCGCCCCCAATTCAGCGCAGGACAGGCCGGCACCACCGATCGACAACACCTTTGGCTACGGTCTCGCGCCGGCATCGGCTCGGTCAGGTCATCACGCGGACTTGACGAAACGATCCCGCAGCTCGATGATCCGGCGTCGACGGGAGGCCACCAGCAGGTCCGGGTCGCCGAGCTGAACATCCCACGCGGGGTAGATGCCCCAATCCGATTCGACGCCGGCGGCTCTCATCAAGGTGGTGGCCCGTTGCGAGACGCTGCTCTGCGTGAGCCGGAAGTGGGCCATCAGGTCCTTCACGAGCATCGCGCCCCCTGTCGGCGTGAACAGGTCGTTCGCCTTGCCGATGGTCCAGCACACGGCGGCTGCCGCGGTGTCCGCCCGTCCCCGGCGTCGCAACACCTCGGGGTCGCCCGTCGCGACTTTGGCCAGGTAGCGGCGGCAGGCGGTGCGGTACTCGACGTCAAGGAGTTCGTCACAGCACCGATCGCATCGGGTGAGGATCTCGCTCACCTTTGCTGCGATGTCCTCGGGAATGCCATCCCAGACGAAGGCTTCGTCGGGGAGCGCCTCAACCGGGAGGGCGGCTAACGCCTCTTCGCCCCCGACCGCCCGTCGCAGCGACGCGAGCATCACCTTGCCGATGTTGTGGAGGGCAGCGAATTCGTTGCCACCCGAGAGCCACGATGGGTCATCCAGGTCGATCGCCCCCACCGCGGCCAGGAGAGCCGCGGGACCCTGCAGACGCGGCGAGCGGATGGACCGCTGGTAATCGGGCTCCCACTCGTCGACGGCGGCGAGGGTCTCGGCGGTGAGCCCCGGGCGGATCCGGCGAGCAGCGTGTGCGTAGGCGATGAACGCCCGCAGGAGCTCGGGGGCCGCGGACAGGAACTCCGCGGGCGCCACTATCTTCCGGGGGATCCAATCCGAGAGCAGGATCTCGACCGCCGTCGGACTCCAGCGAAGCGGGTCTCCGGGCCCGTAGTCGGTGGCGAACCACAGGATCGACTCGAACAGGTCGCGGTGCCCGCGATCGTCGAACGCGGCGCCAAACTCGGAAGCGAAGAAGGACTCGGTCAGCGCCGCCTTGTCGTCCTCGCCCCACTCGGGGCGTTCGTAACCGACACCACCCACGGGCAGAAGGCGCGCCGCCCACTCGACGAGCGGTCGGCACGCCGGCCACGACTCGCTCTCGAGCGGCGGGAACATCATCGACCCGTGCTCCACCGCCTCGGTGATCCGCTCCCTCGCATCGGCCGGATCGAGCGCGCGCCACTCAGTGTCGCGGGGCGCCTCGGCATGCTCCCGCATGATCGCGAGCATCTCCTCGATCGACTCCGGCACGACGAAAGCGTCCTTGGCGACGGTGCCGAGGTTGTGGTCGACGTAGACGACGACAGCGAGTTCTTGGCCGTCCTCGAGGCGAACCCCCACGATCAGGTTGTCACCGTCGCCGAGTACGTGCACCATCTCGACGCAGCGGTAGGCCTCCGCCTCGGCGAGGCGCGACAGCCACTCGGGAAGGGCATGGCGGCGATCGGCGAGGTTACGACGCGTCCTGGCCCGGAGCAGCTCGTCGGGGGCGAGTTGGGCGATCGCGGCGAGGAGCGCCGAGGTCTCGAGCCGGTCGACCTCGGCGAAGGTCTGCACCAACTCGTCCAAGCTCAAGGGCCCGTCGCTTCCGGCAGCGACCCGGTCGAAGGGAGCCCGCGAACGTGGATCCAGCGCCGAGACGAGGCTTGAGACCTCTGCCAGCAGGTCGAATGCCTCGCCGGTGGCGAGACGCTGGCGAACATCGGCCAGGAGGTCCGGTTCGGCGGCGCGTTCGCGTCGTGTCCGCCGTCCACCGCGGCTAGCCGACGGCGGCGTTCCCTTCGGAGTGGCTCTTCCTCCGCGGGGGTGACTCCCAGGTCTTGGCACAGGGCAACACTACGGGCCGGGCTGAGGCAAGTCAGCCTGACACGGGGCGCAAGCCGGGGCCGCGCCAACCGCGGGCGAGTGGTACCTGGGTCCCCGGGACTCCCAGCGGACCCGCCCGACCGCGGTCAGCTCGGAGTCCGGGTGTCGAACGAGTGGCGCAGCCCGGTCGTCGCCCGGCGTTCCGTGTCGGCGGCAGCAGTGCTCCAGCTCGACGGAACCATGGCGACAGAAACCACCCCATGGCGCGAGCGCCACCAGTCCGATGCTGTTTCCACTCGCCCTGGCAAGCGACGAACGAAAGACCCGACGTCAAGACTGCGAGAGTGGTGCCCACCTCTCTCATCTGCCTGCCACCTCAGGGTGGACAGCCGCGCTCGGTTGCGGTGCCGAACACCGGTCGTGCCCGGGGCCCCTCCGGATCGGACCGCGCGGAAGCCGAGCATCCTCGTCACTGGTAGTTGGCAGGACGGCAACCTGCCAGCTCGCACGCCGACTCGCACGGCCGCCGACGGGCGACCGCGGACGAACGCGGCGCGTTCGCCAACCGGGCTCTCCGGCCGGGTCTTCGCGGCTCATACGATGATCGACGGTGCCCATGGAACGGATGGACCGGGAAGAGTTTTTCGAACGATTGTCCGTGCTCGACGAGGCGCGTCTGAAGAAGGCGTTGTGGAACCTGTACTGGCGTGGCGCTGCCCCAATGCGCCAGCGGATCGAGGCCGAGCTTGATCCCGACGGTCTGCACCGACAGCGTGCCGCGGCCGAGGTGGTCGATCCAAAGTGGACGCTGAGCGAGGTGCGGGAGTTCGTGGGACTGGCGCGGTCGGGCGCGTACCTCGCGGGCGACCGCCGGGTCAGTCCACGCGAACGCACCCGTTGGCGGTTCACCTTCCGGCGGCTCGTGAAGGACGCTGAGGTTGCCCTTCGTGAGGACGACGTCGCGGACGGCGCCGCGGCGATGGCGCTGCTCGTCGACCTCGGCCAAGAGATGCGGGACCGCTGGTACTTCCGGTCCGAGGACCCCGTCGAGGCCGCTCGTGTCGTCGTGTCGGACGAGGTGGCGCTCCTGTGGACACGGGTCCTTGATCGACTTGGCTTCGACGAGTTCGCCCGCTCGGCCGCTCCCCAGCTCCTGCGGTGGGAGTCCGAGTTCGGATGGACCCGCACAGGATTTGGCCGGATCCGGGCGCAGGAGACCTCGCTCGCGGAGGTCCTCGGGCGGATGCTTTCGGCGCCCGACATGTGGGTCACCTTCGCCAACCGATACCTGGAGGCGCTCGACGCCGTCGCCGACGCCCGAGCCGCGGCATCCGGACGCGGTCGGTACCTTTCCGGGCGCGACCCCGAACGACGCGCGGGTGATCTCGTTGAGTGGCACCTCCTGCTCCTCGACCGGTTGTTCGGAGGCGATGCCGAGGACCGCCTCGACCGGCTCGCCGCGCATTCCGCCCTCAGCGGGTCCGAAATGACCTACTTCCGAGCGCAGCTTGCCAACCGCCGGGGCGATCTGACAACCGCGCGCCGCCTGGCAACTGAGGCACTGGAGAGACTGCCCGGCCACCCCGGTTACCTCCGATTCGCGCGTGAAATCGATGCGCCGCTCCCGGTTCGAGCCGAGGATGTTGCGCTCTCTCGAGTCGAGAGGCTGATGACGAACGACGGATGAGCGGCACACCAACTGCCACCTACTGCCGGTGTGCCTCCCCAGGTTGCCCGGAGGGGTCACTCCGAGGCCCATTTCTGTTCCCTGGTTGCTTCCCGGTCCAACACACGGCCATATTTATGCCCTACAGTTGCTCTTGGTGACCGATAACCCTTCTCCAGTTGCTGGATCTGCCTCAGATCGGCTCGATAATGGTACGTCTGTTGCTCGGGTGCTCCCGCACCCGGCCGGCCGGCTGGCCGTCGCCACCTCGCAGACCAAGGCC
>PLPK01000056.1 GCA_003159795.1 Acidimicrobiaceae bacterium
CCTATTCGCTGAGGCTCTTAGTGAATAGCCTACGACGAGGGTTGTCCTGGGGCACGGATGCCGCCTGGTGGCACGGAGGAAGGAGCAGAGTCGAGAGCGCTGACGGGTTACGCGTCAAGGAAGTGAATCTCGGTTCGCGGATCGTTTCTTTCATTCGTATTCCACAGTCGTGATTCGTCCGGCTGAGTCGATCCGCAGCCGGGATCTTCGCATCGCACTAACGGCGAGAGCACATGCTGTCTGATTCTTGTGGGCGGAGCCGGTCGCTGTGGCGACCGCGATGCTCGCCCGTATGTCAGAGCGGGCGTCGCGGCCCTCCGGGGGCACTTCAGGAGTCGCAATTTCCTCTTACTAGAAGGTGTTTCGCGGGATTATGTCAAGCTTGAGCGTCGATGAGCGATCGGACCTCACGAGAATGGAGACCGACAATGAGCAGTGCCGTCAGTGCGGCATCATCTTCGGAGAGTCGGTTGCCCGGGGTCGTCGGTCCACGACCTGGGGACTGGTTCTTCTACGGCTCACTGAAGCCCTCCCAACCAGGGTGGGACCAGATTGTCGACCTCGTAGAGGCCCGCGCCGATGCCGACGCGGTCGGTTGGACCGTCACGCGGAGGGATGGACTTCCCCTGTTGGAACAGTGGGACGAGCAGAAGGACGCAGTTGTGCCCGGCATAGTGGTTCGCGCGAAAGCCGGATGCGAAGACGAGCTGAAGGCCAGGTTGAAGCGAATCGAGAATGACGGCGTCTACCGCGTCACGAACGTACGTGTGCGGGTCAAGGCTGGTGAGGGTCAACTGGCAGGGGTTGAGCACGCGCGGGCCTGGGTCGCCAAGGATCACGGCCGCGACCGGGGTCTACCCCTTCCCGAAGGCTGGGGCCTCGAGCACGACGAGCTCTTCGCTCAAGGCTTCCCGGTCCTGTTCAATTACCTCAAACCGTGCATCGACGGAACCACGCGCGGCGAACGAGATGACCATGACTATTGGACTTCGTTCATCTTTCCCCTAGAGGGTGGTTTTCTGGTCTTGTGCTCCATGCTCGAGCGGCTTGCAATCGTCCGGGACAAAGCGCCCGGCAAGACAACCGAGCGAATTGAGGCACTGGACTCCCACCCCGCGGCCACGCACGCGGCTATCACGGCGCGGCCACCACAAGTCACCGTCTTCGTCGCCAACTCGCGCGAGAGGATGGCGTCGGTGTGGTCGGAGGTGCCAACAGAGTCGCGCGACGGCGAGTTGCACGTGCCCTTCCAGACTTGGTACACCGTGCGATCCAACCTGGCGCACCAGGGCAAAGAGCCGCTCCAGCGGAACATCGAACTGATCGTGAGATCTGCCGCAGGCTTGTTCGATACTCTCGCAATCCTCCTGACGAGAATGGCCCCATCCGTCTCCGAAGAGTGGCAGCGGGTCGGGTTCGACCACCGGACTGATCGTCTCAGCGCGCTTCTGCCCGACGCTGAGCGATTTGGCGAGATCGGGTCGGAGCGCCACTTGTAGAAGGGGGTGTGACTAGACGGGTGATACCTCCCAAGCCAGCAGAGCGCACCCGCCGACCAACCTCGACCAGATGAGGGTCGTCGAAAGGTCGGTCCACGTACCGTGGGAGGCGGCAGTTCGTTGAGCCGTATCCGAGAGACCCACCATTGAAGACGACTTGATCAGCTTGAAATCGCCGATCCTCAACGGCAGGAGACCTCACAGTGATTTTGCCCGGTCGCGGTGCCAACGAGGGCTATATGGACGCTAATTCGTGCCTCCGTTGGTTCGTGTGGGCGGATCGAACGCTCCACACTGCCTTCGGAGGCTCGCTTCGTTCACGTCCGACGGACGTCAACAACGTCCATGGATAGAACACCTAGGGCACAGCACCGACGAGCTTCCTGGCGAGCTGGATGGCCTCACGCGCGTCGGCCAGAGTGACGTGCACCCGCTGGCCGAGGACGAATCCGTGAGCGGGAAACCGGGTCAGGTGCTTCTGGTCCACCACGCCGTTCGCATGGGTGGCGAGGTGCCTGATGCCGTAGAGGAGACAGAGCCGGTCCCACTCGTCCGTACCCATGCCGCTCGATAGATCGACGCCGAGGTGGTCCTGGTAGAGCTGGGCAGCATCATCGAGGCGTTGGAAAACGTTGCCCTTCCCGACGATGAGGGTGTCGCCGCCCGTTACCCGATCCAGGAACGTCTGCTTGAGGAACGTTTCCAGGATGGACACGACCGAGCCGAGGGCACCGGCTGCAGTCCGCTCCAGGGACCCGGCCTCTCGAAGCTGGGCGAGGACGGCGTCAGGAACCTGGTCGAGAGCGGCCAGAGCAACTTCCTGCGCTTCGAGAGCGTCCTCGGCCATCACCCTCGGCCGAAACGGGCCGCACACCGGACAGGCAACGTGCTCCCCGAACACGGCGTACCGGTTGCTGCACTGCGCACACTGTCGCTCGCGGATAGGAGCCTCCTCGACAATGGGCGGGAGCGGCCGTGGCCGCACCGTCCGAGAGGAGCCACCTGAATACTTGATCCGGATGGCACCACGCCGGGAGTTCACCTTTCGGGCGAGGACCGAGAACATCTCGTCGAGCTTCCCTGCGACGAGCTGCTGGGCGTACTCCCCGGCAGCCGCCATCGCCCGATCCTTCTGCTGCTCGGTAATGAACTCGCCGTGGTCCTCCTCGGCGCAGCAGTACGGGCAGGTGAGGCGAAGATCGTCCGGCAGGGCGTGGTAGTCCTCGACGTGCATCCGAAAGATGCGCTTGCAGCTCGGGCACCGACGGCCGAAGTGCCCGGCGTCATCCGAGGGCAGCGTGACGTGCATGGTGACGGTACTGCCGTCTTCGCTGACGATCTCTGCTCCGTCGGGCATCCGGTAGCGGATCGTGCCGCTCATCTTTCTATGGTGCCAGGTGCCTGTGACGGCGGTATCGATCTGGGGCGGGCTCGGCCGACGGCCTCATGCGCCCATCCTGCTCGGCGGCTCCACTCCTGAACCTCTACCGCCACCCTCCCTGGAGCTTCGACCTCAAGGCGTACGGCCGCTACGGCCTCGCCGTCGCCGACCAGGTGGTAGTCGATGGGACCGCGGCGTTCAGCTCTGATCTGCTGCAATGAGGGGCATTCGTACTCTTGCCACCCATCCGCGCGCCGCGCGACGGGACAAGACATGCTCACGGCATGAAACAGACTCAGGAAGCTGTGGCTCGGTGGATGCGAGAGCGCAAACTTGCTGGCGATCACAGAGCTGGATCGTGGTCGGGAGAACTGGCGCTTCGCCGCCGCGCAGAGTTCGTCAGGCGATCCTGGCCGATCGTCGTGGTACCCCCAGTCATCGCGATCGCGATGACGCCCTTGGCGTGGTTGATCCCCGACTGGACCCGGCCGTTCGCTTTGGGAGTGATTTTTTCGTCGGGCATCTGGTTCAGCATCTACGAGGTCGGAACTACGAGTGGCGAGGCACCGGCTAGAGCGGGCCAACTTGCAGAACAGTGGACCGCTCGCGAGCTGCGTCGGCTCCGTCGACGAGGATGGTTCCTCGTCAACGAACTCGTTTACCGGATGTGGGACATTGACCACGTCGTCGTCGGCCCGGGCGGTGTTCTTGTATTTGAAACCAAGTACTCGTCGTCCGGCTGGGGGAAGAGCTCCTACACGGACGGCGTACTCTCTCAAGCAGCCCAGAACGCAGCAGACAGTGCCAGAGATGTCTGGCTCGTCTCTGGAAAAGCGATCCTGCCTCGTGAACTTGTTCGGCCGATCGTCATCCTATGGGGAGGTGGCTACGACCAGGATCGTCCGGCACCTGTCGTCGGGGTTCTAGTGCTCCCAGGACCTCAGCTTCGAGAAACGTTGGCTTCACTACCCCAAGATGGTCTGAACGGTGCTGCAGTCAAGGACATCTACTCAAAGATCGACAAGCACATCGCGAGCAGGGACAAGGCCGACTTGCAGCGACAAGGCCCTCGCAGTCGCTCCTTGTCCGAGTGGTACACGTTCTCCGCAGGTCTCCTGTTCGTCGCCGCGTGTGGTTTCTTCGCCGAACAACAAGTCCTGCGCTTGATCGGCTGGCGTTGGTTCATACCAGTCGGCGCGGCTTTCATGTTGCCCATCTGGGCCGTTCATCACCTAAGTCAGGCGCGGGCGTGGTGGATTGCATGGCTCATCGGATCGCAGACCATCACTGCGGTCTTCCTAGTCGCGTATCTGGCAACTGAGATTCAGCGCATCAGTTGAGACGCGCGTCCGGATAGAGCCAATTGTCAACCGACGGAGCTACGTCACCGGGACATCTGTTCCCTCCTCGGCATCAACTTCCGGTTCGGGTGGGAGCGCCACTCGCAGCTCATCGGTCAGCACCAACAGCCTGTCACGAAAAGGCAATCCTCTAGGCAGCATCGAGTCGAACGCGAGTCCTGCCAAGCACAGCCAGAAGACCCATGTCGCTTCCCGCCACAGCGGGCGAGGCGCCATCAGCTCGAGTTGCTGCACGAGCTGAACGAGGTTGCTGTGGGCGGCATCGTCATCCGGAGCGGATGCGACGAGGTGGTACTCCACCAGTTCTGCAATGTCGGTGATCGTGTAGGCCATGACTGCAACTCCTTTCCCTTCTGGGTTCATGGGCGCGGAAAGACACGGAGGGAAGCGGGGAGTCAAGGGAAAGGAACGAAGTTCCTCGCGAGTACCGGAGCGAAGCGGCGGCTCGCAGCGCCTTGACGCCATGCGGCTCCGTGCAATCCTGGAAGCGCTGAACCCCAGAAGCACGTTGCGGATCGGGCTTGCTATCCCCGAGAGGGCTGGGTGAGAACCCCCTCGGGGACGAGCCCTGGCGGTCACGCCGCCGGAACCTCCGAAGCGCTCTTGGAGGAGAGCGCCTGGAGCCGGTTGGCGACGATCTCGACGGTGCGTCGAGTGCTGCCGTCGGTGGCTTGCCACTGTCGAGAGCTGAGTCGGCCCTCGACATAAACCAGACGGCCCTTCGTCAGGTATTGGCAAGCAAAGGTTTGATGACAGATTTGATGACACGGTTCAGGGTATTCCCAGGGGTTTCTTACCATCGCAATCACATGCGCGACTGTGAACCTTCAGCTTGGTTCTTCGATCTGTTAGAGAGCGTGGCGAGCCTGCCAACTCCTCCCGCCATCCGTAGAGACGATGACAATACCGTTTTCGGTCGACCCCACGGCCGCGCAGATGTGCGCGGTCGGGCACGCGACGCCATAAAGATCATCAACGCCCTTGGGAACCCGACGCACGACCCAGGACGCCCCACCATTGGATGTCGTGACGATACGGCCGGCGCTGAGCCCCGCGTTCGTGCCCACTGCGACGCAATCACTCGTTGAAGGGCATGAGATACCGATCTCGAACACGCCCTGAGGGAAGCGTGCGGCCTGCCATTGCCTGCCTCCGTCAGTAGTCGCCAGGGCTCCATAGATGCCATTGTCAGCTGTCACGGCGATGCACCTCAGCGCCGAGGGACAAGAAGCTCCCCAGACGTACCCCGCGCCCGACGGCACGCTCGCACTCTGCCAGGTCGTGCCGCTGTTGGTTGTCAAGATGATGGCGGCCGCGGCGTTGTTGTGCTCTCCCCCGAGAGCGATGCAGGGACCGGAGGCCGCGCACGTGACCCCAGACAGCTGCGTGACTGACGAGGGGACCCTGGAGCGATGCCAGGTCGCTCCTCCGTCTTTCGTAGTGATCGCGATGACTGAAAACGACCCCCCTTCGCCTACAGCGATGCACGCGTCTGCTGACGAGCATGCGATACCCGCCAGGTTCCATGTGCCCGCCGGAACCGGTCGCTGAACCCAATGCACGCCGCCGTCGCTCGTGGTCAGGATGATGCCGGCATAACCCACCGCGATACACCGCCGATGGGACGTACACCAAACACCGGTCAGCACCTTGGCGGCAATACCGCTCACGAGAACGCTCGGCGTTGGTTCATCGGTCCAGGACCGTCCCCCGGTGTCGGAGGCGATGATCCCGCCCCCGACAGCCACGCAAAACTGTGCCGACGGACATGAGACCCCGTAGAGCGTCGAGACGTAGGAGGTTGTTGCCGCTGCGGGGCCAGGTTGCCCGACGGTTGCCCACACCACAACACCTAGGACGAGGACCAACCTGAGGATCGCGGCGTGCACGGGCCACAAGGTTCTCGGCGGCGCCGTCGTCAGCCGTGACGCACGATCGCAGCCAGCTCCGTGTCGAGCCGGTCGCTGGGACATCCAAGAACGGGCAAGGAGCGCCATGGCTAGTAACCAGCCTTCTTCACGGCGGCCTTCGCGATCGAGTAGCAAACACCATTGCAGCCTGGGGCTGGAGCTATCTCGCTTACTTCCGTGTGGTCGGGCGAGACAATCGGGTTTGTCCATTCCTTGAAAAGTGGCCAACCGTGTATTCGGTTGAATCTTACGAGGGAAAATGCGCAATCCGCGTTTGCGTCTGGTTCTTTCCAGTTGGACGAGATACCGGGACAGAGAATCGTCTTGGAACCGGAGTATAACGGCGCCGAGTCGACGCCTATATCGATCTGCCAAAGGCCGTAAAACGAGGTGGAATTGCGGTGCGCTCCAGGATTCCAGCCGGATTCGGCGCCGGCAATGGCGACCATATCAATCAACAACCCCCTAAACCCGGCTTCGTGCGCCGCTCTTGCTGCGATCACTGCTCCTAACGGAACTGAAACTAACCCACTCGGGTCGGCCTCGTTCACCGGGTCATCCCCGGCGTATTCATACGCTTGGTCGGACACGGTGAAATCCGGGTCCACCGACGTGAATTGCCCGGTCTGTGCCTGGTACCACCGGGCCCGCATGTTGTCGAAGCCGCTCGGGACGGCGGACGTGTCGGTGTACTGGCCGGCGTAGCCGAAAGGCGAGTCCGGTGTGCCGGTGGCCAGGGTGCCGAAGGCGTCGTAGCGCCAGAAAACCAGCTCGTCGCCGCTGGTGTTCGTCGCCAGCCACGACGAGTCAGATGGCGTGTAGGTGAGGAAGACCGGGTTGTTGGCCGGCGGCGATGTGGTCACGTTGACCTGCTCGACCGGTTCTCCGGTCGCGCCGTAGACGTAGTAGTTCGTCCCGTCGGAGAGCACGAGCGGCTCGGAGGCGCTCGTGTCCCAGATCAGCTGCTCCGCCCCTGATTCCGAGTAGAAGCCGACGTTGCCCTCGAGGTCGACCACCGCGCAGAACGTCGTGCTCCGGCACGACACGCTCTGGAGGGAATTGGTCCCGTCGATGTCCTTCTTGGTCCAGTTGCCGTTGTTGTAGCTAAGGGCGTTGCCGACGTCGTCGACGACGACGTAGAAGCTCGAGCTGATGACCGAGACGCCCCAGAGGGAGTTCGTCCCGTCGATCTTCTGGTCGGACGTCACCCAGCTTCCCCCGCTACGGATGGCCTCGTTACCCTGGTTGTCGACGGCGATGCAGAAGCCCGTGCTGTCACACGACAGGGCATCCAGCGCGTTCGTGTCGCCGGTGGGCTTGGCCTTCGTCCATTGCCCGTTGTACGTGAACGCGTTGCCGTACTCGTCGACGGCGATGCAGAAGTTCGAGGCCCTGCACGACACGGACGTCAGCATGTTCGCCCCGTCGATGTCGCTGGACGTCCAGTTGCCGCTGCTGAACATGAGCGCGTTGCCCTTGGAGTCGACCGCCATGCAGAAGATCGAGGAGGGACACGACACTGCGTTGGGCCCATTCCCTGAGTCGAAGGCAGGCGATTGTCTGGTCCAGTTCGTGCCGTTCCAGGTGACGTAGTAACCCTGGGCGTCGACCGCCATGCACCACGTCGCCGTCGGACAGGACACGCTGGCGAGGCCGACCGTCCCGTCGAAGCCCGAGAATTTCGTCCAGCTTGACCCGTTGTAGACGAGCGCATCGCCGTGGTTGTCGACAGCGGCACAGAAGCTCGAGCTGGAGCACGACACGCTCCAAAGGGCTTTCGTCCCGTCGATGTCCGTCATCGCCCCCCAGCTGGCGCTCGAAGTGGCGGCTTCCAGGCCGTCGCC
>PLPK01000016.1:0-9250 GCA_003159795.1 Acidimicrobiaceae bacterium
AACCAGAACACCTGCATCAACCAGAAGGTGCTCGTCGACGAGGGCGACGAGGTGGAGGTCGGCGCCGTGATCGCCGACGGGCCGTCGACCCACAACGGCGAGCTCGCCCTCGGAAAGAACCTGCTCGTCGCCTTCATGCCGTGGGAGGGCTACAACTACGAGGACGCCATCATCCTGTCCGAGCGCGTCGTGCGCGACGACGTGCTGACCTCGATCCACATCGAGGAGCACGAGGTCGACGCCCGCGACACCAAGCTCGGTCCCGAGGAGATCACGCGGGACATCCCGAACCTGTCCGAGGAGATCCTCGCCGATCTCGACGAGCGCGGCATCATCCGCATCGGCGCGGAGGTCGGCCCTGGCGACGTCCTCGTCGGCAAGGTGACCCCGAAGGGTGAGACGGAGCTCACGCCGGAGGAGCGCCTGCTGCGGGCGATCTTCGGCGAGAAGGCCCGCGACGTGCGCGACACGAGCCTCAAGGTCCCCCACGGGGAGTCCGGCAAGGTGATCGATGTCCGCGTCTTCTCCCGCGACGACTCGCACGAGCTGCCGCCGGGGGTGAACCAGCTGGTCAGGGTCTACGTCGCCCAGAAGCGCAAGATCACCGAGGGCGACAAGCTCGCCGGCCGGCACGGGAACAAGGGTGTCGTCTCGCGGATCCTGCCGATCGAGGACATGCCCTACGCCGCCGACGGGACCCCGATCGACATCATCTTGAACCCGCTCGGCGTGCCCTCCCGGATGAACGTCGGCCAGGTCCTCGAGGCGCACCTCGGCTACGCGGCGCGCTGGGGCTGGAACGCGGCCGCCGGGAGCACGACGGGCGTGTCGCCGGCACGCGGTAGCGAGGAGAAGACGCGGCCCAAGACCTCTCCGGCGGTGTGGATCTCGACGCCGGTCTTCGACGGGGCGCACTGGGACGAGAAGTCCGAGGCCGGACGGCACCCGACGATCAAGGCGATCTTCGAGCACCTGCACAACGACGCCGCCGACGATTCTGCCCGCCTCATCCAGCCCGACGGAAAGATGACGCTTTTCAACGGCCGGACCGGCGAGCCCTACGACAACCCGATCTGCGTGGGCTACATGTACATCCTGAAGCTCGCGCACCTCGTCGACGACAAGATCCACGCTCGTTCGACGGGCCCGTACTCGATGATCACCCAGCAGCCGCTCGGTGGGAAGGCGCAGTTCGGCGGGCAGCGCTTCGGCGAGATGGAGGTCTGGGCCCTCGAGGCCTACGGCGCCGCCTACGCCCTCCAGGAGCTGCTGACCATCAAGTCCGACGACGTGCTGGGCCGCGTGAAGGTCTACGAGGCGATTGTCAAGGGCGAGAACATCCCCGAACCGGGCATCCCCGAGAGCTTCAAGGTGCTTATCAAAGAGATGCAGTCGCTCTGCCTCGACGTCGAGGTCCTCGGGGTCTCCGGCGAGCAGATCGAGATGCGCGAGCTCGACGAGGACGTGTACCGCGCGGCCGAGGAGCTGGGGATCGATATCAGCCGGCCCGAGCGCGGCTCGGACGAGGAGGACGCCCGTCGCGCCGCCGAGAGGAGCTTCTAGGTGATCGACGTCAACGATTTCGACACGCTGCGCATCGGCCTCGCCACGGCCGAGGACATCCGGACGTGGTCGAAGGGCGAGGTGAAAAAGCCCGAGACGATCAACTACCGCACGCTGCGTCCGGAGAAGGACGGGCTGTTCTGCGAGCGCATCTTCGGTCCGACGAAGGACTGGGAGTGCTACTGCGGCAAGTACAAGCGGGTCCGGTTCAAGGGGATCATCTGCGAGCGCTGTGGCGTCGAGGTCACGCGCTCGAAGGTCCGCCGCGAGCGGATGGGCCACATCGAGCTCGCCGCGCCGGTCGTCCACATCTGGTACCTGCGCGGCACGCGGTCGTGGCTGGCGTACCTGCTGATGGGGACGGAGGCGCGTGAGGAGCTGAAGGCCAAGCAGCTCGAGAAGGTCATCTACTTCGCGGCCTACCTCGTAACCCACGTCGACGAGGAGAAGCGCCACACCGACCTGCCGAACCTCGAGCTCGAGCTGGTGGCGGAGATCGGCGACATCGAGCGCGAGCGCGACCTCGAGGCGGAACGTCGTCTCGCGGCGCTCGAGGCGGAGCTCGCCGCCCTCGAAGCCGAGGGCGCGAAGGAGTCCGAGATCCGCGCCCGCCAGCGTGCCGTCGAGAAGGAGATCACCGCTGTGCGCGACCGCGCGACAGCCGAGATCGTGCTGGCCCGGCGCGCGCTCGACGAGCTGCGCGACCTGCACGCCCGCAAGATCGTCGACGACGAGCTCGTCTGGCGCCAGCTCCGTGCGCGCTACGGCGAGTACTTCGAGGGCGGCATGGGCGCCGAGACGATCGCCCAGCTCATCAGCCGGATCGACTTCGACGAGGAGGAGATCAAGCTGCGCGAGGCGATCGACCCGACCGATGGTCGGCGGCCGCTCTCGGCCCAGCGCAAGCAGAAGGCCATCAAGCGGCTGAAGATCGTCTCGGCGTTCAACCGGCGCGACGCCGACGGCCGGCGTGCCAACGACCCGCGGGCGATGATCCTGCAGGCGATCCCGGTCATCCCGCCGGACCTCCGCCCGATGGTCCAGCTCGACGGCGGTCGCTTCGCGACCTCGGACCTCAACGACCTGTACCGCCGGGTCATCAACCGCAACAACCGGCTGAAGCGGCTGCTGGATCTGGGCGCGCCCGAGATCATCATCAACAACGAGAAGCGCATGCTCCAGGAGGCCGTCGACGCCCTGTTCGACAACGGCCGGCGCGGGCGCCCGGTCACCGGCCCGGGGAACCGGCCGCTGAAGAGCCTCTCGGACATGCTGAAGGGCAAGCAGGGGCGGTTCCGCCAGAACCTGCTCGGCAAGCGCGTCGACTACTCCGGCCGCTCGGTGATCGTCGTCGGCCCGACGCTGAAGCTCCACCAGTGCGGGCTCCCCAAGCAGATGGCGCTCGAACTGTTCAAGCCGTTCGTCATGAAGCGGCTCGTCGACATCGAGATCGCGCCGAACATCAAGTCCGCCAAGCGGATGGTCGAGCGGCGCCGCGCCCAGGTCTGGGACGTGCTCGACGAGGTGATCAAGGAGCACCCGGTGCTGCTGAACAGGGCGCCGACGCTCCACCGCCTCGGCATCCAGGCCTTCGAGCCCATTCTCATCGAGGGCAAGGCGATCCAGATCCACCCGCTCGTCTGCGCGGCGTTCAACGCTGACTTCGACGGCGACCAGATGGCGGTCCACCTGCCGCTGTCGGCTGAGGCCCAGGCCGAGGCGCGGATCCTCATGCTTTCGGCGAACAACATCCTGTCGCCGGCGACAGGCCGCCCGACCACCGTGCCGACCCAGGACATGGTCTTCGGGATCTACTACCTGACCCTGATGGTCGACGGCGCGCACGGCGAGGGGCTCGTCTTCCGCCGGCTGCACGAGGTCGAGGCCGCCTACGAGGGCGGCTCGGTCGCGCTCCACGCCAAGATCAAGCTGCGCCGTGGGCCGGAGGGCTACCCGTTCGCCTACTTCGGCCTGCGCCACGGCGAGGAGATGGGCACCGAGGAGCCCGCGGAGATCGAGACGACCCCGGGACGCCTCTTCTTCAACGCCGCCTTGCCCCATGACTTCGGCTACGTGAACGACGTCGTCGGCAAGCGCGCGACCTCGATCGGCTCGATCGTCGAGCGGCTCGCCTCGCACTACCCGAAGGCGATGGTCGCCGAGAGTCTCGACCGCGTGAAGGAGCTCGGCTTCTCGTTCGCGACCCGTTCCGGCCTGACGATCTCGATCGACGACGTGAAGACGCCGCCGGACAAGGCGCAGATCCTCGACCGCTACGAGAAGGAGGCGGAGAAGGCGGAGGCGCAGTTCAAGCGCGGCATCATCACCGACGACGAGCGACGCCAGAAGGAAGTCGAGATCTGGACGTCGGCCAACAGCGAGGTCGGGCGCGCGATGGAGAAGACGCTCGCGCTGATCCCCTTTAACCCGCTCGACATGATGGTCGACTCGGGCGCCCGTGGAAACCCGCAGCAGGTACGCCAGATCGCCGGCATGAAGGGGCTCGTCTCCAACCCGCGCGGCGAGATGATCCCGCGCCCCATCGTGTCGTCGTTCCGTGAGGGGCTTTCCGTCCTCGAGTACTTCATCTCGACCCACGGCGCCCGCAAGGGCCTTGCCGACACGGCGCTGCGCACCGCCGACTCCGGCTACCTCACCCGCCGGCTCGTCGACGTCGCACAGGAGCTCATCGTGCGCGAGGACGATTGCGGGACGACGCGGGGGATCTGGATCGACGGGGTCGTCCCCGACGCGACCGGGACCCGGTCGTACCTCGAAACCCGCGCCTATGGGCGCGTGCTCGCCGAGCCGGTCACGTTCGCCGACGGCGCCGAGCTCGCCGCCGGCACGTTGCTCGGTGACGCCGAGGTGGGGCGGCTCGCCGCCGACCCCGGCATCACGCGGATCCGCGTCCGCTCCGTGCTCACCTGCGAGTCCCCGCAGGGGATCTGCACCGCCTGCTACGGGCAGTCATTGGCCACCGGGCGGATGATCGAGCTGGGCGAGGCGGTCGGAGTCATCGCCGCCCAGTCGATCGGCGAGCCCGGCACGCAGCTCACGATGCGGACCTTCCACACCGGCGGGGTGGTCGGCGAGGACATCACCCACGGGTTGCCCCGCGTCGTCGAGCTGTTCGAGGCGCGCACCCCGAAGGGGGCCGCCGTGCTGGCCCGTTCCTCGGGCGTCGTGCGCGTCGAGGAGGATGAGACCGGGCGGCGGGTGACCGTCGTCGGCGACCGCGGCGAGGAGGAGACCTACCCGGTCTCGGCCCGCGCCCACCTCGAGGTCGCCGAGGGCCAGGAGGTCCAGGCCGGCGACGCGCTCATCGAGGGCCCGAAGGACCCCAAGGAGCTCTTGGAGATCAAGGGGATCCGCGAGACCCAGCAGTACCTCGTCGAGGAGGTGCAGAAGGTCTACCGGGACCAGGGCGTGTCGATCCACGACAAGCACATCGAGCTCATCGTGCGCCAGATGCTGCGGCGGGTCCTCGTCGCCGAGGCCGGCGACTCGACGTTCCTGCCCGGCGAGCGTGTCGACAACCAGCGCTACGCGCATGTCAACCGCGACCTCGTGGCCGAGGGCCAGCGTCCCGCCGAGGGCCGTCCCGAGCTGATGGGGATCACCAAGGCGTCGCTCGCGACCGACTCCTGGCTCTCCGCGGCGTCGTTCCAGGAGACGACGCGCGTCCTCACCGAGGCGGCGATCGAGGGCAAGTCCGACCACCTGTTCGGCCTGAAGGAGAACATCATCATCGGCAAGCTCATCCCGGCCGGATCCGGCATGGAGCGCTACCGGAACATCACGGTCGAGACACCGGATGCCCAGCGGATGTCGTTCTGGTCGTCGGACCTCGGCGAGCCCGGGCCGGATGTGCTGGCGGAGTGGCTCCGCAACATCGAGGGCGCACCTTTCGGCGGCTACGGCTCCGAGGAGCTGGCCGCCGACGAGGTGTTCAGCCTCCGCCGCCCGGACGAGGCGCCCGCCGACGAGGCGCCCGCCGTCGACGACGCGGTGCCCGAGGCCTCCGAGCCCCCGGATCTGGGGGAGGCGACCGTCTGAGCCCCCGGCACACCGCCCGCGGCGGGCCGGTCCGAGAGGGCCACCCGGTTGCGTAAGCGGCAAGCCGCATCTAGTATTCCCCTGCCGTCTGAGCTGGTCGTTCGCGTCCGTCGGACGGTTCACCTGAGAGACACCTGAGAGGAAGCGCGTGCCCACAATCGCCCAGCTCGTGAGGAGCGGACGGGAGTCGAAGCGGTCGAAGACCAAGACGCCCGCCCTGAAGGGCGCGCCCCAGCGGCGCGGCGTGTGCACACGCGTCTACACGACGACGCCGAAGAAGCCGAACTCGGCATTGCGCAAGGTCGCCCGCGTGCGGCTGACGAGCGGCGTCGAGATCACGGCCTACATCCCCGGTGTCGGCCACAACCTCCAGGAGCACTCGATCGTGCTCGTGCGCGGCGGCCGGGTGAAGGACCTCCCGGGCGTTCGCTACAAGATCGTGCGCGGCACGCTCGACACCTCGGGAGTGCGAGACCGCGCCCAGGCCCGTAGCCGTTACGGCGCGAAGAAGGAATCCTGATGCCGAGAAGCGGCCCTGCTCCACGGCGCGAGCTCCAGCCGGACCCGATCTACCGGTCCGTGCTCGTCACGCAGGTCACCAACCAGGTGCTCTCGCGGGGCAAGCGGAGCCTCGCCCAGCGCATCGTCTACGACGCCCTCAACGTGGTCGGCGAGAAGACGGCGGGCGATGCCCTGGCGACACTGAAGCGGGCGCTCGACAACACCCGCCCCGAGCTCGAGGTCCGCTCCCGCCGGGTGGGTGGCACGACCTACCAGGTCCCCGTCGAGGTGCGGCCGCGGCGCGCGACGACGCTCTCGATCCGCTGGATCGTGAGCTACGCCAGCCAGCGCCGGGAACGCACGATGGCGCTGAAGCTCGCCAACGAAATCCTCGACGCCGCCAACGGGGTGGGTGCCGCGGTCAAGCGCCGCGAGGACATCCACAAGATGGCGGAATCCAACCGGGCCTTCGCCCACTACCGCTGGTAGACGGGCCCCGGGTGGGCCCGGGGCGCAGCTTCGCACCGCTCGATGCGTCGCGCCCCGTACTCTGTAGGTAGATCGCGCAGCACCGACGAGAAGACGAATCCATGGCGAACCCCACTCCCCGCCCGACCCCCCTGGCCAACATCCGCAATATCGGGATCATGGCCCACATCGACGCGGGCAAGACCACCGCGACCGAGCGGATCCTCTACTACACGGGCCGCAACTACAAGATCGGCGAGGTCCACGACGGCGCCGCGACGATGGACTGGATGATCCAGGAGCAGGAGCGCGGCATCACGATCACCTCGGCCGCGACGACCGCGCACTGGCGCGACTGCGCCGTCAACATCATCGACACGCCGGGGCACGTCGACTTCACCGTCGAGGTGGAGCGGTCACTGCGCGTCCTCGACGGGGCCGTCGCCGTCTTCGATGCCGTCGCGGGCGTCGAGCCCCAGACCGAGACGGTCTGGCGCCAGGCGGACAAGTACAACGTTCCTCGGATCTGCTTCGTGAACAAGATGGATCGCGTTGGCGCCAACTTCGCCCGCACGGTCGAGATGATCCGGGACCGCCTCGACGCGATCCCGGCGGTCACCGAACTGCCACTCGGCGCCGAGTCGGGCTTCCGCGGGGTCGTCGACGTGATCGCCATGAAGGCGTTCATCTGGGACGATTCCGACCAGGGCGAGACCTGGCTCGAGGACGAGGTCCCCGCCGAGCTGGTCGAGGCGGCCGCCGCGGCCCGCCACGACCTCGTCGACGAGATGTCGCACTACGACGACACGGTGATGTCGAAGTACGTCCACGACGAGGAGATCACCGCCGGCGACCTGAGAAGAGCACTGCGGGTGGGAACGATCTCCGGCCACATCGTGCCGGTGCTGTGCGGCTCGGCCTTCAAGAACAAGGGCATCCAGCCACTGCTCGACGCCGTCGTCGACTATCTTCCGAGCCCGCTCGACGTGCCGCCGGCGATCGGCCGCAGCCTGCGCGGCGACGAGGTCATCGAGCGGCGCGCCGCCGACGACGAGCGATTCTCGGCGCTGGCCTTCAAGATCCAGTCCGACCCGTTCGTCGGCAAGCTCACCTACCTACGCGTCTACTCGGGGACCCTTCTCAAGGGCTCGGCCGTGCTGAACTCGACGAAGGACAAGCGCGAGCGGATCGGGCGGATCCTCGAGATGCACGCCAACCACCGCGAGGACCGGGACGCGATCTACGCCGGCGACATCGTCGCCGTCGTGGGACTGAAGACGACGACGACCGGCGACACGCTGTGCGACGCCACCCATCCGATCGTGCTCGAGACGCTGACGTTCCCCGAGCCGGTCGTCCACGTCGCCGTCGAGCCGAAGACGAAGTCGGACCAGGACAAGCTCGGCCGGGCGCTCTTCGCGCTGTCCGAGGAGGATCCGACCTTCCGCGTCCGCACCGACGAGGAGACGGGCCAGACGGTGATCTCCGGCATGGGCGAGCTGCACCTGGAGGTGCTCGTCGACCGGATGCTGCGCGAGTTCTCCGTCGACGCCCACGTCGGCAAGCCGCAGGTCGCCTACCGCGAGACGATCCGCCACAAGGTCCACAAGGTCGAGGAGCGCTACATCCGCCAGACCGGCGGGCACGGCCAGTACGCCCACGTCGTCATCGACCTCGAGCCGACGGGCCCGGGCGGGGGCTACGAGTTCGTCGACAAGATCACCGGCGGGGTCATCCCGAAGGAGTACATCCCCTCCGTCGACCACGGCATCCGCGAGGCGATGGAGTCCGGCGTGCTCGCTGGCTTTCCGGCCGTCGACCAGCGCGTGACGCTCACCTACGGCTCGTTTCACGAGGTCGACTCCTCCGAGATGTCCTTCAAGATCGCCGGCTCGCTCGCCTGGAAGAAGGCCGCCCGCCGGGCGCATACGGTCATCCTCGAGCCGGTCATGTCCGTCGAGATCGTCACCCCCGAGGAGCACATGGGCGATGTGATCGGCGACCTGTCGGCGCGCCGCGGCAGGGTCGAGGGCATGGAGCAGCGGGGGACGAGTCAGGTGATCCGGGCGCAGGTTCCATTGTCCGACATGTTCGGCTACGCTACCGACCTGCGTTCTCGCACCCAGGGGCGCGCGACGTTCACCATGCAATTCAACTCCTACCAGGAAGTTCCCGAGTCGATCGCCCGGGAGATCGTCGCCCGGGCGACGGGGGAGTGAGGGCCCGAAGCCTTCGGGACGAGCTGGTGTCGACGGTCGTCGACGCTGGGTCGGCCGGATCCTCGGGTGGCAGGCAAGCGGGCGGACCAGCCCGGCAGGTTCAACGCAGTGAGGGAACGGCAGGGCCGAGGGGCGCTGCCCAGAGAGACGGAGCTGTTGGCACCAATGGCCAAGCAGAAGTTCGAACGGACGAAGCCCCATGTCAATGTCGGGACGATGGGTCACATCGACCACGGCAAGACGACCCTGACCGCGGCGATCACGAAGATCCTCCACGAGAAGAACCCGAAAGTGCAGTACATCGCGTTCGAGAAGATCGACGCTGCGCCGGAGGAGAAGGCCCGTGGCATCACGATCCAGATCGCCCACGTCGAGTACGAGACGGACAAGCGCCACTACGCGCACGTCGACATGCCCGGCCACGCCGACTACATCAAGAA
>PLPK01000016.1:9278-52556 GCA_003159795.1 Acidimicrobiaceae bacterium
ATGGTCGACGACGAGGAGCTCCTCGAGCTGATCGAGATGGAAGTGCGGGAGCTGCTCAACGAGTACGAGTTCCCCGGCGACGACGTGCCCATCGTCCGGATGAGCGCCCTGAAGGCGCTGAACGGCGACGAGGCTGCGTACGAGGACGTGATGAAGCTGCTCGCCGCCGTCGATGACTACATTCCGGAGCCCGTGCGCGACACATCCAAGCCGTTCCTGCTGTCGGTCGAGGACGTCATGACGATCACCGGGCGCGGCACGGTCGTCACCGGGCGCATCGAGCAGGGCGAGATCAAGGTCGGCGAGACGGTCGAGATCGTCGGGCTGCGCCCGACCCAGAAGACCGTCGTCACCGGGGTCGAGATGTTCCGCAAGATCCTTGACTCGGGCCAGGCCGGCGACAACGTGGGCCTGTTGCTCCGTGGCATCGACAAGAAGGAAGTCGAGCGCGGTCAGGTCGTTTGCAAGCCCGGCTCGATCACGCCGCACACGAACTTCGAGGCGAACGTCTACGTGCTCACCAAGGCCGAGGGTGGGCGGCACAAGCCGTTCTTCTCGAACTACCGGCCGCAGTTCTACTTCCGCACGACGGACGTGACCGGTTCGATCACCCTCCCGGAGGGGACCGAGATGGTCATGCCGGGTGACAACACCTCGATGTCGGTGGAGCTGCAGAAGCCGATCGCGATGGACGAGGGACTGCGCTTCGCCATCCGCGAGGGCGGCCGCACCGTGGCCTCCGGCCGCGTCACGAAGATCCTCAAGTAGTCAGCCGTGGCGCAGCGGATCCGCATCCGGCTCAAGGCCTACGACCACGAGGTGCTTGACCAGTCGACGAAGAAGATCGTCGAGACGGTCTTGCGCACCCAGGCGAAGGTGCGCGGCCCGATCCCGCTGCCGACCGAGCGCCACCGCTACACGGTCATCCGGTCGCCGCACAAGCACAAGGACAGCCGCGAGCACTTCGAGATGCGGATCCACAAGCGGCTCGTCGACATCGTCGAGCACAGCCCGAAGACCGTCGACTCGCTCCAGCGGCTGGACCTGCCCGCCGGGGTCGACATCGAGATCAAGATCCAGCAGGCCTAGCGGGCAGCTGGTGATATGATTTTTTCCTCGCCGGGACGGTTCCCGGCGGGCTGCGAGGACGAAGTCCAAGCGTGCCCCGTCGCTTGCGCGTCGGGGGACCGCTCGGCATGACTGTTAGCGCTCCGCTCGGTTAACGGGCGGAGCGCCCGCGTGAGAAGGGGTGGTGTCCGCCGCCCCGTCGAACCCGGTGGACGCGGTTCTCCCGCGGCCGGCGGGACCACAACGAGGCCCGGATCGCGGGCCGACACGGAGAAGCGACGAGACGATGACACTGAGAGCGGTCGTCGGCGAGAAGGTCGGGATGACCCAGATCTTCGACGCTGAGAACCGGGCGGTCCCCGTCACCGTCGTGAAGGTCGCGCCGCTGCGCGTCGTCCAGGTCAAGACGCCCGAACGGGAGGGCTACTCCGCCCTGCAGGTCACCTACGGCTTCCGGCGGGCGGGCGCGGTCAACAAGCCCGAGGCGGGGCACCTCGCCAAGGCCGGCGTCGACGCCGGGCGGCGGCTCGTCGAGCTGCGCGTCGACGACACCGAGGGCTACGCCGTCGGCCAGGAGATCGACCTCACGGTCCTTCAGGCTGGCGAGTTGGTCGACGTCACGGCGATCTCGAAGGGCAAGGGCTTCGCCGGCAGCATGAAGCGGCACCACTTCTCGGGCCAGGGCGCTGCCCACGGCAACCACAAGAAGCACCGCGCCCCCGGCTCCATCGGGGCCTGCGCGACCCCCTCCCGCGTCTTCAAGGGCACCCGGATGGCCGGGCGCATGGGAGCCGAGCGGGTGACGACCCTCAACCTCGAGGTCGTCGAGGCCGACGCCGAACGCGAGATCGTCCTCGTGAAAGGCGCCGTGCCCGGTCCCCGGGGCGGCCTCGTCGTGATCCGCAAGGCCTTGAAGGGCGGTGCGAAGTGAGCGTCGACACCGTCGCCCGCCGCCCCGCCGAGCGGCTCCTCGAGCCGGTGACCATCGACCGCACGACCGACGCCGGCGTCGTGCTCGGCGCGGTGACCCTCGATCCGAACTTCTTTGGCGTCGCCGCGAACGAGCCCCTCGTCCACCAGGTCGTCGTCGCCCAGCTCGCGGCGCGTCGCGCCGGGACCCAGAGCACGCGGACCCGCGCCGAGGTGCGCGGGGGCTCCGCCAAGCCGTACCGCCAGAAGGGCACGGGTGGCGCCCGCCAGGGCTCGATCCGAGCACCGCACTACGCGGGCGGCGGCGTCGCCCTCGGACCCAAGCCCCGGGACTACTCGCAGCGCACGCCGCGCAAGATGATCCAGCAGGCCTACCGCTGCGCCCTTTCCGACCGTGCACACTCCGGCGCGCTGCGGCTCATCGACCGCTGGACGATGGAGGTGCCCCGCACGAAAGACGCCCTCGCAGCTCTGCGCGCGCTCGAGTGCGCAGGGCGTGTCCTCGTCGTCATCGGGCGCGGGGACGAGGTCGTCGAGCGGTCGTTCCGCAACGTCCCGGAGATCGTGACGATGCCCGGTGACCAGGTGACGGCGTACGACCTGTTGGTGGCCGACGTCGTCGTGTACACGGACGACTCGCTGCCGGGCGAGGTGAGCGCCGCCCCGGCGACGCCCCCTGTGCCGGCGAAGGCCGGCCCCGCCAAGCCGGCGGCCAGGAAGGCGGTCGCCAAGCCGGCAGCCGCCGCGCCGGTGACCGATGAACGGGGTGAGAAGTGACGACGAACCGGACGGTGCTGCTGCGTCCGATCATCTCCGAGAAGTCCTACGGCCTCATGGAGCACGGCGCCTACGTCTTCGTTGTCGACCCCCGGGCTTCCAAGGCGGAGATCCGCGACGCCGTCGAGGAGATCTTCGCCGTCCACGTCGCCAGCGTGAACACGCTCAACCGCAAGGGCAAGCGCAAGCGGAGCCGCCGGGGCTCGACGTTCGGCCAGCGGCCTGACACGAAGCGGGCGATCGTGCGCCTTGTCGGCGAGGACCGCATCGAAATGTTCGAGAGCTGAGGGACGGGCCATGGCAGTGCGCAAGCGCAAGCCGACGAGTGCCGGACGGCGCTTCCAGTCGGTCTCGGACTTCTCCGAGATCACGAAGGACCGGCCCGAGCGGACCCTCCTGGAGCCGCTGCCGTCGTCGGGAGGGCGCAACAGCTACGGGCGCATGACCTCCCGCCACCGCGGGGGCGGCCACAAGCGCCAGTACCGCGTCATCGACTTCTGGCGCGAGAAGGACGGCGTGCCGGCCCGGGTCGCCGCGATCGAGTACGACCCGAACCGCAACGCCCGTATCGCGCTGCTTCACTACGCCGACGGCGAGAAGCGCTACATCTTGGCCCCGCAGCGTGTCGCGGTTGGTGACATGTTGCAGTCCGGCCACGGCGCCGAGATCCGCCCGGGCAACGCGCTCCCGTTGCGCTACATCCCGGTCGGCTCCGTCGTCCACAACGTCGAGCTCCGGCCCGGGGGCGGGGGCAAGCTCGCGCGCGGCGCCGGCATGAGCGTGCAGCTCGTTGCCAAGGAGGGGGCTCTCGCGACGTTGCGGCTGCCCTCCACCGAGATGCGCCGAGTGCGCATCGACTGCCGGGCGACGATCGGCGAGGTCGGCAACGCCGAGGCTGAGCTCATTTCGATCGGCAAGGCCGGGCGCAACCGCTGGCGCGGGGTGCGTCCGCAGTCCCGCGGTGTGGCGATGAACCCGGTCGACCATCCGCTAGGTGGTGGCGAGGGCAAGGCCTCCGGCGGACGCCACCCCGTCTCTCCCTGGGGGAAGCCCGAGGGGCGCACGCGCGCCCGTCATAAGACTTCGGATCAGCTCATCGTGCGCCGCCGACGCGGCCGCGGTGCGCGCCGTTGAGGAATCGAACGAGGACCGCATGCCGCGCAGCCTGAAAAAGGGACCGTTCGTCGACGACCACCTGTTGCGGAAGGTCGACGACCTGAACGCGAAGAACGAGAAGCGCGTGATCAAGACCTGGTCGCGTCGTTCGACAATCATCCCGGACATGGTCGGCCACACGATCGCCGTGCACGACGGGCGCAAACACGTCCCCGTCTACGTCACCGAGGCGATGGTCGGCCACAAGCTCGGCGAGTTCGCGCCGACCCGGACCTTCCGCTTCCACGCCGGCCAGGAACGCCAGGCGAGGCGCTGACGATGACCGTCAAGACGAACGAGCGCCCCGGGACCCGCGCCGTGCTGCGGCACTCCAGGATGTCGGCCTCCAAGGCGCGCGAGGTGCTCGACCTTGTGCGGGGGCTCGACTACACGCGCGCCGTGGAACTGCTCGACCACACCGAACGCGGCGCGGCGCCGGTCGTCGCGAAGCTGCTCCGTTCGGCGGCTGCCAATGCCGAGCACAACGACGGGCAGTCCCCCGAGGAGCTCTACGTCGCGTCGTGCTACGCCGACGAGGGTGCGACCCTGCGCCGCTTCCGGCCACGGGCCCGCGGCCGGAGCACCCGGATCCGCAAGCGCACCTGCCACATCACGATCATCGTGGCGAGGATGCCCGAAGACCAGATCGCGCGTCTGAAGGCGCGTTCAGCGGCGCAGAACGCCGACCGTCGTGCCCGCCGGGTCGCCGGTGCCCGCCGGCGCGCCCGGGCCGACGAGGCCGTCGAGGAGACGACGGCACCCGAGGGGGCCGAAGCCGCCGAGATGGCAGAGGAGACCGCGCTGCCGGAGGCGCAGGCGAAGAAGGCCCCCGCCAAGAAGGCCCCCGCCAAGGCCGCCCCCGCCAAGAAGGCCCTCGCCAAGAAGGCCGCCCCCGCCAAGAAGGCCGCCCCCGCCAAGAAGGCTGCCGCGCCGGCCAAGGCGACGGGCGTGTTCGGGAGAATAGCGAAGAAGTCCACTCGTAAGCCGTCCGGGGAGGACAGGAGCTGATGGGCCAGAAGGTCAACCCGTACGGGTTCCGTCTCGGCATCACGACCGATTGGAAGTCGCGTTGGTTCGAGGAGCGCGGCTACCAGAACGCCGTTGTCGAGGACTGGAAGATCCGGGACTATCTGATGACCCAGCTCGAATCGGCCGCTGTCAGCCGGATCGAGATCGAACGCACTCGCGACAGGCTGCGCGTCGACGTGCACACGGCGCGGCCGGGCATCGTGATCGGGCGCCGCGGCGCCGAGGCAGACCGGCTCCGCCGCCACCTCGGGCGGATGACGAAGAACGCCAACATCCAGCTCAACATCCAGGAGATCAAGCAGCCCGAGCTCGACGCGGCGCTGATCGCCCAGGGGATCGCCGACCAGCTGGTGCGGCGCATCAGCTTCCGGCGCGCGATGAAGCGGGCGATCCAGACCGTGCAGAAGGCCGGAGCCCAGGGTGTGCGCGTCCAGTGCTCGGGCAGGCTCGGCGGTTCGGAGATGTCGCGTAAGGAGTCCTACCGCGAGGGCCGCGTGCCGTTGCACACCCTGCGCGCCGACATCGACTTCGGTTTCCGCGAGGCCCGCACCGCGACCGGGCGCGTCGGCGTGAAGGTCTGGATCTACAAGGGTGACATCCTGCCGTACCGGACCGCTCCCGAGGACAAGATCGCCCGCGAGGCCGCGATGGCGGTTGGGGAGACCTCGGGCCAGGCCCGCCCGCGCCGGATCGTGACGGCCGGCGGAGGCCGGCGACGCCCGGAGCTCGGCGAGCGCCCCGCGCCGCCGGAGGACGCTCCCGTGCCCTCCCCCGCGGCCGAGACCGAGGAAGCCCCCGCCGGCGCGGCGGCGCCCGAAGCGACACCGGCGCCCGAAGCGACGCCGCCTCCCGCCGACGACGCCCTCGAGAAGCTCCTCGCCGAGGAAGAGGAGATCGAGCGGCGCACCCGCGATGAGCACCACGAGACGCCGCACTTCCGCAAGGAGAACGACTGACGATGCTGATGCCCAAGAAGGTGAAGCACCGTAAGCAGCACCGCGGCCGTCGCACGGGTCTCGCCAAGGGTGCCTACACGATCGACTTCGGCGACTACGGGATCAAGGCCCTCGAGGCCGGCTGGATCACGGCGCGCCAGATCGAGGCGGCCCGTATCGCGATGACGCGTCATGTGCGCCGCGGCGGCAAGGTCTGGATCCGCGTCTTCCCGGACAAGCCCGTCACGCAGAAGCCGGCCGAGACACGGATGGGCTCGGGCAAGGGCAATCCCGAGCACTGGGTTGCCGTCGTGCGGCCCGGGAAGATCATGTTCGAGATCGCCGGCGTCGACGAGCAGCTGGCCCGCGAGGCGATGGAACGCGCGATCCAGAAGTTGCCCATCAAGGCCGAGGTCGTCATCCGTCCCGGGGTGCTGGCCGAGGCCGGGGGAGCGGCGAAATGACGAAACCGAAGGATCTGCGCGCGCTCTCCGAGCTCGACCGGGCCCAACGCCTCGTCGACGCCCGCAAGGAGCTGTTCAACCTGCGCTTCCAGCTGGCGACGGGCCGGCTCGACAACGTCAGCCGGATCACGTTCGTCCGCAAGGACATTGCCCGGCTGATGACGCTCGAGGGCGAGGACGCCGCGGCGGAGCGGCCGGTGGAGTCGACGAGGAGGACCCGTGGCTGACGAAACCGAAGTGACGGTGCCGGCGCCCGGGACCCCGCGTCCGAGCCGTCGCAAGGAGCGCGAGGGCACCGTGATCTCGCACTCGACGGACAAGACGGCGGTCGTGTCGGTCGTCGAACGCGTCCGCCACCCGAAGTACAACAAGACGGTCCAGCGCTCGAAGCGGCTCTATGTGCACGACGAGGAGAACACCGCCGGCGTGGGCGACAAGGTGCGCGTCGCCGAGACGCGCCCGCTGTCGAAGCTGAAGCGCTGGCGGCTCGTCGAGATCCTGGAGCGTGCGCGGTGATCCAACAGGAGTCGCGGCTGAAAGTCGCAGACAACTCTGGGGCGAAAGTGGTCCTCTGCATCAAGGTGCTCGGGGGCTCCCGCCGTCGGTACGCGTCCATCGGCGACGTCTTCATCGCGACGGTGAAGGACGCCGTCCCCGGCGCCGCGGTGAAGAAGGGCGAGGTCGTCCGCTGCGTCGTCGTGCGGACGAAGAAGGAGCGCCGTCGGCCCGACGGCAGCTACATCAGGTTCGACGAGAACGCCGCGGTGCTCATCAACGAGCAGCAGCAGCCGAGGGGCACCCGCATCTTCGGCCCCGTTGGCCGTGAACTGCGCGACAAGCGGTTCATGCGGATCGTTTCTCTCGCACCGGAGGTGATCTAGATGAAGATCCACAAGGGCGACGAGGTCCAGGTCCTCTCCGGCAAGCACCGGGGCAAGACGGGCGAGGTGATCCGCGCGATCCCCGAGCGGCGCCAGGTCGTCGTCTCCGGGGTCAACGTCTCGAAGCGTTCCCAGCGTGCCCAGCGGGCGACGCTGCAGGCCGGGATCATCGACAAGGACATGCCGCTGCCGGTCGCCGTCGTCGCGCTGATCTGCGCCAAGGACGGCCCGACGAGGGCCCGCTACGAGATCGACAAGGACGGCACGAAGAACAGGGTCTGCGCGAAGTGCGGGGCTCGGCTGTGAGCCCGGTGACGGCCGTGGCCGAGCGTCCCCGGCTGAAGGTCCGCTTCGAGAACGAGATCCGCGACCGGCTGAAGACGGAGCTCGGCCTCGCCAATGTCATGGAGGTGCCGCGGCTCACCAAGATCGTCATCAACATCGGCGTCGGCAAGGCGACCCAGCAACAGTCGCTGCTCGAGGGCGCCGTGCGCGACCTCGGCACGATCACCGGCCAGCGGGCGATCATCACCCGGGCGCGCAAGTCGATCTCGGCGTTCAAACTGCGCGAGGGGAACTCGATCGGCACGATGGTGACGCTGCGCGGCGACCGGATGTGGGAGTTCTTCGATCGCCTCATCAGCCTGGCGATCCCGCGGATCCGGGACTTCCGGGGCTTGCCCCCGCGTTCGTTCGACGGGCACGGCAATTACACGCTCGGGGTCTCGGAGCAACTCATCTTCCCGGAGATCGACTACGACAAGGTCGACGCGACCCGTGGGATGGACATCACGATCGTGACGACGGCCCGCACCGACGCCGAGGGGCGGGCGCTGCTCGACGCCTTCGGCTTCCCGTTCCGACGCGAAGGGTAATAGGCGGATCATGGCAAAGAAGGCACTCGTCGAGAAGCAGCAGCACAAGCCGAAGTTCAAGGTGCGCGGGTACACGCGCTGCCGCCGCTGCGGGCGGCCGCGGTCCGTCTACCGCCGCTTCGGGCTGTGCCGGATCTGCCTGCGAGAGCTCGTACATGCAGGAGAAGTGCCCGGTGTGACGAAGGCAAGCTGGTGACGGGAGGGCATCGCCGATGACCATGACGGATCCCATCGCCGACATGCTGACCCGTGTCCGCAACGCCAACGTTGCGATGCACGACACCGTCCGCATGCCCGGTTCGAAGCTGAAGATGTCGCTCGCCTCGATCCTCGAGCGCGAGGGCTACATCGCGGGCTTCTCGACCACCGAGGACGAATCGCGTCCGGGGACGGTCCTCGAGATCCAGATGAAGTACACGAACAGCCGTGCCCGCGCGATCGCCGGCCTGAAGAGGGTCTCGACGCCGGGGCTGCGTGTCTACGCGCGTGCCGACCACCTGCCCCGGGTCCTCGGCGGCCTCGGCGTGGCGGTGCTCTCGACGAGCCAGGGTCTGCTCACGGACCGGGAGGCGCGCCAGCGCAGGGTCGGCGGCGAGGTGCTCTGTTATGTCTGGTGAGATGGCCGGCACGATGAATCCGGGGGTCCGCTGATGTCGCGGGTCGGGAAGGTGCCGATCCAGGTGCCGGCGGGTGTCGAGGTGGCGATCTCCGACGACCGGATCGCCGTGCGCGGCCCGAAGGGCTCGCTCGAGCGGGTGATCCCGAGCAAGATCACGGTGCGCGAGGAGGGCCGCTCGACGCTCGTCGTCGAGCGGCCGAACGACGAGCGGATGAACCGGGCCTTGCACGGCCTGACCCGCACGCTGATCGCCAACATGATCGTCGGGGTCACCGAGGGGTACTTCAAGAACCTCGAGATCGTCGGCATCGGCTACCGGGCCGTCGCCAAGGGGCCCGAGCAGCTGGAGCTGGCGCTCGGCTTCTCGCACCCGGTCGTCATCGACGCGCCCGAGGGCATCACCTTCGAGGTCCCGGCCCCCACCCGGATCACCGTGCGCGGCATCGACAAGGAACGGGTCGGACAGGTCGCCGCCGACATCCGCAAGCTGCGCAAGCCCGAACCGTACAAGGGCAAGGGCGTGCGTTACGCGGGTGAGACGGTGCTGCACAAGGCCGGAAAGGCTGGGAAGTAGCGATGGCGGACACCGAGCGCGTCCACGTGCTGCGTCGTCGCCGCCACGAGCGGTTGCGCCGCAAGGTGGTGGGCACGGCCGAGCGGCCGCGCCTCGCCGTCTTCGGTTCGAACCGCCACATCGTTGCCCAGGTGATCGACGATGCCGCGGGGCGCACGATCGTCGCAGCCTCGACGATGGAGGCGAGCCTGCGTGCTCAACCGACCGGCAACGTCGCCGCTGCCGCCGAGGTCGGCCGGATCGTGGCCGAACGGGCGCGCGCGGCCGGTGTCGGCAAGGTCGTCTTCGACCGGGGCGGGTCCCGGTACCACGGTCGCGTCGCGGCACTCGCCGAGGCGGCCCGGCAGGCTGGATTGGAGTTCTAGATGCCCCCAGAGTCCCAGTACGAGGAGCGGACGATCCGGGTGAACCGGGTCGCCAAGGTCGTCCAGGGCGGGCGGCGTTTCTCGTTCACTGCCCTGATGGTCGTGGGCGACGGCGATGGTCGGGTCGGCCTCGGCTACGGCAAGGCCAAGGAGGCCGGTCTCGCCGTACAGAAGGGGATCGAGGACGCGAAGAAGAACCTCTTCGACGTGCCGCTCGCCGGCTCGACGATCATCCACCCGGTGATCGGCTCCGCCGGGGCCGGCCGGATGCTGTTGAAGCCGGCGGCGCCCGGCACCGGGGTCATCGCCGGTGGCGCGGCGCGCGCCATCTTCGAGATGGCGGGTGTCCACGACGTCGTCGCCAAGTCGCTCGGCAGCTCGAACGCGATCAACGTCGCCCACGCGACGATCGCCGGGCTGAAGGCGCTCCGCCGTCCCGACGAGGTGGCGCGGCTGCGGGGCAAGAGCCCCGAGGAGGTCACCCCGGCGGGCGTGCTGCGCGCGTACAACGAACGGAAGCGCGCCTCGACCGTCGTCGGAGGGGTCCGCTGAGATGGCGCCGCGCCCAACCACCCCGGCCGAGCTTGTCGTCACCCAGGTCCGCTCGGCGATCGGCACGAAGCCGAAACACCGCGCGACGCTGCGTGCTCTCGGATTGCGCGGCATCGGGCAGTCGAACGTGCTGGCTGACCGCCCGGAGATCCGTGGCATGCTCGCGCGCGTGTCACACCTCGTGAGCGTGAGTGAGTCCGCGCCCGCGCAACCAGCCCGCGGCGGCGTGCCGAGCGCGCCAGACAAGGCGGAGGGGCTATGAGGCTCGACGATCTCGGCCCGGCCCCGGGCGCACGGCGGCCCCGCCGGCGCGTCGGCCGGGGGACCGGTGGCAAGGGCGGCAAGACGGCAGGGCGCGGCACCAAGGGCCAGCTGGCGCGCAACACCGTCAACCCGGGCTTCGAGGGAGGCCAACTGCCGCTCACCCAGCGGATCCCGAAGCTGCGCGGCTTCCAGAACCCGTTCCGCGTCGAGTACAACGTCGTCAACCTCGACGACCTGGACAAGCTCGGCCTCGACTCGGTCACCCCGGAGGTGCTGCGTTCCAAGGGAGTCGTCCACGAGAAGGGACTCGTGAAGGTGCTCGGGCGCGGCACGGTCTCCCGGGCCATCGCCGTCGAGGCCCACGCCTTCTCGAAGTCCGCCGCCCGTGCCATCACCTCGGCGGGCGGGTCGGTGACCGTCGTGCCCTCGCCGCATGGGGACCGGCGGCCCCCTGTCCGGGGCAACGCACTCGCGAACCGCTAGACAGGCGACGGGAACGTGGTGGAGCGGACGGTAGGGTCGGGGGGGCGCCGCCCAGCCGCGCGCCTTGGAGCCGGTGAATGGGAGGGATCGTGCTCTCGAGCCTGAAGAACATCGTCCGGGTCGCCGACCTCCGGAACAAGGTCCTGTTCACGCTGCTTGTCATCGCGATCTACCAGTTAGGCGCGAACATCCCGGTCCCCGGGGTGAACCTGCACAACATCGAGAAGATCACGAACGCCTCGAAGGGCTCAGGGATCCTCGGGTTCCTGAACCTGTTCTCCGGCGGTGCGCTCGCCCGGGCCGCCGTCCTCGGCCTCGGGATCATGCCGTACATCACCTCGTCGATCATCATCCAGCTGTTGACGACGGTGATCCCGAAGTTCACCGAGTGGCGCGACCAGGGGGCCGTCGGCCAGCGCAAGCTGACCCAGGCGACCCGCTACCTGACCGTCTCGCTCGCCCTGATGCAGTCGTCCGGGCTCGTGTTCCTGCTGCACTCCGGCGAGCTCACCGGGACCGGGGTGAAGCTCATCACGACGTTCACGCCTCCCCGGGTGCTCTTCATCATCCTCACCTTCACCGCCGGGACGGCGTTCGTCATGTGGCTCGGTGAACTCATCACCCAGCGCGGCATCGGCCAGGGGATGTCGATCATCATCTTCGCTAACGTCGTCGCCACCCTCCCACTCGACGTCGACCTCATCAAGGCCGACAAGTCGTGGGGCGGTCTCATCATCATCGGCATCGTCTGCGTTGCGCTCCTCGTCGCGATCGTGTTCATGGAGCTCGGCCAGCGCCGGATCCCGGTGACGTTCGCCCGCCGCGTCCAGGGGCGCCGCATGTACGGGGGCCAGAGCACCTACATCCCGCTGAAGGTGAACCAGGCCGGCGTGATCCCGATCATCTTCGCGTCTTCGCTGCTGTACATCCCGGTCCTCGTCGCGACGGTGCTCCCGTGGGCGGGGGTGCGCGTCTGGATCCAGGCGAACCTCGTCAACCCGACCGGCGGCGTGTACCTCTTCCTCTACGGCCTGTTCATCGTGGCCTTCACGTTCTTTTACGTGCAGGTGAGCTTCGACCCAGTCCAGCAGGCGGACCAGATCCGCAAGCAAGGGGGCTACATCCCCGGGATTCGGCCCGGGCCGCCGACCGAGATGTACCTGTCCAAGATCCTCAACCGCATCACCCTGCCGGGGTCGCTCTTCCTCGCCTTCGTGGCGCTCACGCCCTCGGCGATCCTCGCCGCCTGGCACGTCATCGGCATCCCGTTCTTCGGGACGACGCTGCTTATCAGCGTCGGCGTGGCGCTGCAGACGAACCAGCAGATCAATAGCCAGCTCACCATGCGTAACTACGAGGGGTACCTCACGTGACCGAGCGGGCCGTGCGTCTCATCGTCCTCGGCAAGCAGGGTTCGGGCAAGGGCACCCAGTGCGTGCGGGTCGCGGCGCACTACGGGATCCCGCACATCTCGACCGGTGACATGCTGCGCGCCGCCGTGAATTCCGGGAGCGGTCTCGGGGCCCGGGTGCGGGCCACGATGGAGGCCGGTGAGCTCGTCTCGGACGACATCATCCTCGAAGTGATCAGGGCGCGCCTGTCCGAACCCGACGCCGCGGGCCACGGGTTCGTCTTCGACGGCTTCCCGCGGACGGTCGGCCAGGCGGACCGGCTCGACGAGGTCCTCGCGCCCGCGGCGATCGACGCCGTCGCCAGCCTCGAGATCCCGACCGAGGTCGTGGTGGCGCGGATCGCGCAGCGGCGCACCTGCGCGAGCTGCGGCCGGGTCTACTCGCTCACGGCCCCGCCCCGGGTCCAGTGGGTCTGCGACTTCTGCGGCGGCGAGGTCGTCCAGCGGGCGGACGACACCGAGGAGGCCGTCGCCCGGCGCCTCGCCCTCTACGACACCCAGACGGCCCCGCTCACCGCCCGCTACCGCGATCTGGGCGCACTCGTGCCCGTCGACGCGACCGGCACGGTCGATGAGGTCGCCGCCCGTCTCATCGCAGCCGTCGACGCCCGCCTCGCGGCGGATGAGGTCGGGGCGTGATCCGAACTCCCCAGGAGCTCGACAAGATGCGCCGGGCCGGGCGTGTCGTCGCCGAGATCATGGACGCGACGCGGCGGGCCATCCGCCCCGGGGTCACCACCGGCGAGCTCGACACCGTCGCACGGGGGGTGCTCGAGGCCCGCGGGGCGCGCTCGAACTTCCTCAACTACCACGGCTTCCCGGCCGTGATCTGCACCTCGCCGAACTCGATGATCGTCCACGGGATCCCGGGCGATCACGTTCTCGCCGAGGGCGACATCATCTCGATCGACTGCGGCGCGATCGTCGAGGGCTACCACGGCGACGCCGCCTATACCGCGCCCGTCGGCGAGGTCTCGGCGCTCGCGGTGCGTCTCATGGAGGCGACGGAGCGCTCGCTGTGGGCCGGCGTCGACGTGATGCAGCCCGGCAACCGGCTGCACGAGATCGGCCGGGCGGTGCAGGGTGTGGCCGAGGCGGCGGGGTTCTCGGTCGTGCGCAAGTACGTCGGCCACGCCATCGGGACGGCGATGCACGAGGAGCCGGCCGTGCCGAACTACTGGCCGGGCGACGCCGGGCCGAAGCTGAAGGCGGGCAACGTGTTCGCCGTCGAGCCGATGGTCAACGCCGGGGGCCCCGACACCGTCGAGCTCGCGGACGGCTGGAGCGTCGTGACGGCCGATGGGAGTCTTTCCGCGCACTTCGAGCACACGATCGCCATCACCGACGACGGTCCCGAGGTGCTGACACGCCCGTGACCGAACCGGCCTTGAGGTGCTAAAATCCTGATGCTTCGGGTTGACCGGCTCGTGGTGTGGTTGCCGCGGGCCGGTATTCACATGCCAGAATGCATCTCTTGTGGCCCCACGGCCGCAGGTCACGCGGACAGTTGGGGCACTCCCGCCATCCGTCGTGGACTGCTGACTTTGCGGCGGGGTGTGGGTTGCGTGTGAACCGGGGCCATCGCAAGTTGTGTCGAGGAGGTTGACCTGCCGAAGCCGAAGGAAGACGCGATCGTGCTCGAGGGCACGGTTGTCGAACCGTTGCCGAACGCGATGTTCCGTGTCGAACTCGAGAACGGTCACAAGGTGCTTGCCCACAGTTCGGGCAAGATGCGCATGCACCGCATCCGCATCCTCCCCGGCGACCGGGTCCAGGTCGAGATCACGCCGTACGACTTATCGCGGGGCCGGATCACCTATCGATACAAGTAGGCACGAGTTGGGTTCCACCGAAACCACGACCCAGGGGATGGGGCAGTGAAGGTACGTCCGAGCGTCAAAGCGATGTGCGATAAGTGCAAGGTCATCCGCAGGCACGGCCGCGTCATCGTGATCTGCGACAACCCGCGCCACAAGCAGCGGCAGGGCTGAGGCGATGGCCCGCATCTCCGGCGTCGACATCCCGCGCGAGAAGCGTCTCGAGATTTCGCTCACCTACATCTACGGCATCGGGCGCACGACCGCCCAGCAGATCTGCACCGCCGCCGACCTCAACGTCGACACGAGGGTGCGCGATCTCACCGAGGAGGAAGTCGCCCGGATCCGCAGCTACGTCGACGCCAGCCTGAAAGTCGAGGGCGACCTGCGGCGTGACGTCGCCCAGGACATCAAGCGCAAGATGGAGATCGGCTGTTACCAGGGTGTCCGCCACCGCCGGGGACTGCCGGTGCGGGGCCAGCGCACCCACACGAACGCCCGGACCCGCAAGGGCCCGAAGAAGACCGTCGCCGGCAAGAAGAAGGTCCGCAAGCACTGATGCGCACAACTCGTTCTGCCAGTCCCGCCGGAGGCCGAGCCTGATGGCGAAGCCGACCAAGCCCGGAGGTCGCCGTCCCCGTAAGCGCGAGCGCAAGAACGTCGCCTACGGCGTCGCCCATATCAAGAGCTCGTTCAACAACACGATCATCTCGATCGCCGACCACGAGGGGAACGTCATCGCCTGGGCCTCCGCCGGCAACGTCGGCTTCAAGGGCTCGCGCAAGTCGACGCCGTTCGCCGCCCAGATGGCCGCCGAGAGCTGCGCACGGCGGGCGATGGAGCACGGGGTGCGGCGGGTCGATGTGCTGGTCCGGGGCCCGGGATCCGGGCGTGAGACCGCGATCCGCTCGCTCGCCACGGCCGGTATCGAGGTGACGGGCATCAAGGACGTGACGCCCATTCCGCACAATGGCTGCCGCCCCAAGAAGCGGCGCCGGGTCTAGGGCGAGGAAAGGACGACGATGGCCCGCTACGTGGGTCCGGTGTGCCGCCTGTGCCGCCGCGAGAAGGTCAAACTGTTTCTGAAGGGTCCGAAGTGCGAGAGCGCGCAGTGCCCGATCGAGCGCCGCCCGTACCCGCCGGGCGAGCACGGGCGTGACCGCACCCGCCAGGGTTCGGAGTACCTCGCCCAGCTGCGCGAGAAGCAGAAGGCGCGCCGCATCTACGGCGTGCTCGAGAAGCAGTTCCGCAGCCTCTACGAGGAGGCGAGCCACCGCCCGGGTGTCACGGGCGAGAACCTGCTCCGCATGCTCGAGACGCGGCTCGACAACGTCGTGTTCCGGGCGCGCTGGGGCACCAGCCGGTCGCAGGCCCGCCAGTTCGTCAGCCACGGGCTCGTGCGGGTGAACGGGCACCGGGTCACGATCGCCAGCTTCCGGGTGCGCGTCGGTGATCTGGTCGCGCTCAGCGAGTCGGCGGCGGAGCTCATCACGGTGCGCCAGAACCTCGACCTCATCGACCGCCCCATCCCGGGATGGCTCGAGGTGGAGGAGGGCGGCAACGCCATCCGCGTCCGGGCCCTGCCGGAGCGGGAACAGATCGACACCCAGGTACGCGAGCAGCTCATCGTCGAGCTGTATTCGAAGTAGACAGGCACAGGAGCCAGAGCCAATGCTCATCATCCAGCGTCCCGCCGTCGAGGCCATCGGCGAGGAGGAGGAGAACCGCCAGCGGTTCTCGGTCGGCCCCCTCGACTCGGGGTTCGGGTACACGCTCGGGAACTCGCTGCGCCGGACGCTGCTCTCTTCGATCCCCGGAGCGGCGGTGACCCAGGTCCGCTTCGACGACGCCCTCCACGAGTTCACCTTCCTGCCGGGGGTGAAAGAGGACGTCAGCGACATCATCTTGAACCTCAAGGACCTCGTCCTCGTCGCCGAGTCCGACGAGCGGCTGACGCTGCGCGTCGACGTGCGTGGGCCGGCCGAGGTGACCGGGGCCGACCTGAAGGTGACCGCCGATGTCGAGGTCCTCAACCCGGACCTGCACCTCGCAACCGTGAACGCCAAGGGGCGCCTGGCGATGGACGTCACCGTCGAGCGCGGCAAGGGTTACGTCTCGGCGGAGAAGAGCAAGCACTCCTTGACGATCGGGGTCATCCCGGTTGACGCGATCTTCTCGCCCGTGCGGCGGGTCGCCTTCACCGTCGAGCCGACCCGGGTCGAGCAGTCGACGGACTACGACAAGCTCGTCCTCGACATCGAGACGGACGGTTCCATCTCGCCGCGGGCCGCCCTCGCCTCGGCGGGCCAGACGTTGCGCGCGCTGGTCAACCTCGTCGCCGAGCTGTCCGACGAGGCCCGCGGGCTCGAGCTCGGCGACGCCGCCACGGCCTCCTCCGGCTCTCCCGACCTCGACCAGCCGATCGAGGAGCTCGAGCTGACCGAGCGCCCCCGCAACTGCCTGAAAAGGGCGCAGATCAACACGATCGGCGAGCTCGTCGAGCGGACACCCCAGGACCTGTTGGGCATCACGAACTTCGGCCAGAAGTCCCTCGACGAGGTGCTGCAGCGCCTCGACGAGCGGGGACTGTCGCTCGCGGGCGACCGGTACTGAGATGCCCGCGCCCCGTAAGAGCGTCCGTTTCGGCGGTGACGCCGCCCACCAGAAGGCGATGCTCGGCAACCTCGTCGCCTCCCTCATCGCCGCCGAGGCGATCGTCACGACCGAGGCCAAGGCGAAGGCGCTCCGCCCCGTCGCCGAGAAGCTGATCACCCGGGCCCGCGCCGGCGGTGTGCACAACCAGCGCCAGGTCGTGGCGTTCCTGCGGGACAAGGACATGGCGCACAAGCTGTTCGCCGAGATCGGTCCCCGCTACGCCGACCGCAACGGGGGCTACCTGCGGATCCTGAAGCTCGGCCCCCGCCCGGGGGACAACGCCCCGATGGCGAGAGTCGAGTTCGTCGAGCCGAACTAGGCCCACCGCCGTGGGCGAGCCGGCCGGCGGTCACGACCCCGTCGTCGAGCCCCGCGACCCGCCTCCCGACGACCCGGCGCCCACCCGCCGGATCGCTCTCGGCATCGCCTACGACGGCTCCGGCTATCACGGCTTCGCCGCTCAGCCCGGCCAGCGCACCGTCGCCGGCGAGCTCGCCGCTGCGCTCCAGCAGATGACCGGACGTGCCGCCGTCCTCACCTGCGCCGGGCGGACCGACGCCGGTGTCCACGCCGTCGCGCAGGTCGTCCACGCCGATCTCGACGAGGCCTTTCTCGCCGACCACTACCCCACGGCAGGGCTCACCCCGGGCTGCGAGCTCGTCGCGCTCGCCGGGGCGCTCTCGGCCCAGCTCGGCCCGGAGACTGCCGTCTGGCGGGCGCTCGTCGCGCCGGCGGGCTTCGACGCCCGCAAGTCGGCGATCGCTCGCCGTTACCGCTACGACCTCGAGGTGGCCGCCCGGCCCGACCCGTTGCGGCGGGGTGCCGTGTGGCACCTCGAGACACCCGTCGAGCTGGCCGCGATGCGACTCGCCGCCGACGCACTGCTCGGCGAGCACGATTTCGCCGCGTTCTGCCGCCGGCCGCCGGACCGGCCCGAGGGCCCGATCACCCGCTGCGTGAGCGACGCGCGCTTCGTGCTTCCAGGCGACGGTCTGGTGCGGTTCGTGATCGAGGCCGACGCCTTCTGCCACCAGATGGTGCGGTCGATCGTCGGCGCCCTGGTCGCCGTCGGGATCGGTCGGCTGCGCCCGAGCGACCTCGTCGCGCTCCTCGCGGCGGCGGACCGCCAGGGCGCGCCCTCGCCCGCCCCGCCCGGCGGGCTCTGCCTCGTCGCCGTGCGCTATCCGGAGGCCCTGACGGGCACGTGGTCGTAGCCGGCGCTCGAGGCGACGGCGGGGCGGGGGCGGTGGTCGTTAATCTTGCGACGACGGCGGAGGTCGACGTGGACGAGAAGCCGGAATCACCAGGCGAAACCGGGTCGGGGGAGTTCCTCGGCGCGCCCTACGACTGGCGGCGCCCGACGGGGGAGCGCGCGCGCTCGCGCCTGTGGAACCAGGACGATCCGCGGCTCTTCCCGCCGAAGAGCTTCGGCTGGGGCTGGACGATCAACTTCTACTGGTGCGTGCACCCGTGGCGCTGGCGCACGAGGCGTCGCCGGCCCCCGACGCCGTAGCCCGGGCCCGGCGGGCGACCGGATCTCGCGGGTTGTCGCGACGCCCTGGTGTCGGCACCTCCATGCGGTGGACTCGGGACATTAGGCTCGCTGGGGAGTGACGCCCGCCGGCGTCGGGAACCGACCGGGAGGAAAGCCGATGCCCCGTTCACCGTCGCCTCCGGAGCGGTACGACTCGATGCGGGCCCGGGCGAGCTTCGGGTTGCCCGTGTCCCGCGGCACCCGGTGGCGCCTGCCCAAGCGCCTTCTCGCCAAGCTGTGCTGGCCGCTCCTGCGCTCCCAGGTGGAGCTGAACTGGGAGGTGCTCGCCGAGCTCGTGCGGCACGATGACATCCTCCTCGACGTGCTGTGGGACCGGGACCTGCTCCGCGAGCAGGTCGAGCTCGTGCACCAGCAGTCCTTCGCCCGTCTCAACGACGCCGTCGGCACGATCCGCTCCGAGCTCGACGAGGTCGTGCAGCAGATGCGGGGGGAGATGGCGGGCGAGGCGGAGGCGAACGGCGAGCTGCGGGCCCGGTTCGTCAAGCTGCAAGCACGAATCAACCAGGACCAGATCCGTCTCGCCCAGATCGACCTGTTGCTCAACCGGGTCCGGCACAGCCTGCCCGAACCACCGCCCGTCGAGGAGTTCGCCCGCCTGCCGGGCGCCTTCGAGAACCTCTACGTCGCCTTCGTCGAGGCGTTCCGGGGGCCGCGGGAGGCGGTCAAGGAGCGGATGCGCCCCTACGTTGACGACATCCTCGGGGTGGACTCCGCCCTCCCGGTGGTCGACCTCGGCTGCGGGCGGGGGGAGCTCCTCGAGCTGCTCACCGAGTCCGGCGTCTCCGCCTACGGCGTCGAGACCAATCCGTACTACGTCGAATCCGCCAAGACACTGGGACTCGACGTCCGGCTCGCCGAGGCGACGGAGCACCTGGCCGGCCTCAAGGCGCAGAGCCTGCGGGCGGTCACGGCGATCCAGTTCGTGGCGGGCTTCGAGGTGGAGCAGCTCATCGCGCTGCTCGACGTCGCCGTGCGGGCGATCGAATCCGGTGGGGTGCTGATCCTTGAGGCGCCCAACCCCGAGAACATCGTCGTCGGCGCCTCGTCGTTCTACCTCGACCCGACGCGTCGCCAGCCAATCCCGCCGGAGCTGCTCACGTTCCTCGTCGAGGCCCGGGGCTTCACCTCGGCCGAGGTGCGCCGGCTGGCGCGCGACGACGGGAGCGCGCCGGGCCAAGTCGCAGCGGGCGAGCCACCCTCCGACGACGTCGGCCGTCTCCTCGAGCTCGTCAGCTCCCGCCTGCAGAGCGCGCCGGACTACGCCGTCATCGCGTGGCGCCCGTGACGGTCCACCTGCGGAGCTGCTAGGTGCGGGTCGCAGTCTGGACTCCGCTGCCCCCGCAGGTCGGCGAGATCGCCCGTCGCGCGACGGTCCTTTTCGAGGTGCTGGGGGCCGGCGCCGAGGTCGTCGCTGTGGCGCGCGACGACGTCGCCGAGGTGGCCGAGGTGCCCGAGGGCGTCGGGGTTGTCGCGGCGTCGAGCTACCGGCCCGACGAGTACGACCTCGACGTCTACCAGATGGGTGACGACGCGGTTGAGCACGGTTTCATGCACTCGTCGGCGCTGCGCCGCCCCGGGCTGTTGCTGCTCGAGGACCCGGCCCTCCTCGGTTTCTACCTGCGTCTCGCCGGTGGCGAGGACGGGGCGGCCTTCCTCGCCGAGCTGGCTTTCAACCGGCGGCCGGGTTTCCCCCGCGACGGCGAGGATGGCGGCGGCGAGCCGGCTGCGCTCGACCCATTGGCGCTCCTCATGTCCCGGCGCCTCGTCGAGGCGAGCCTCGTGACCGTCGTGCACAGCGCGTGGGCCGCCGAGGAGCTCGCCCGGCGTTCGCCCGGTGCGGGAGTCGTCTGCGTCCCCCCGGCGATCCGGCTGCCCCCGCTGGCCGAGGCCCACGCGGAAGACGGCGTCACGGTCTTCGGCGCCGTCGGCGGCCACCCTGACCGCGACCGCCTCGCACGCCTCGTCGAGGCGTTCGGCGAGGTCGAGCGGGAGTTCACCGGGGCCCGGCTCGTGATCGGCGCGGCCGACGACTCCCGCGCCGACGGCGTGGTGCGCGACCTCGTGCGGGACTCGGGGCTCAAGGGCGTCGTGGCGGTCGGCCGGGCTTCCGCCGGCGGCGGCCTGGAAGGCGTGCTCCGGCGCTGCGACGTGTTCGTCGACCTCACCTGGCCCACCACCGGGCGCACGAGCGAGGCGGTGGTCGGCGCGCTCGGCTCCGGCCGGCCGGTGATCGCCAGCGACACCCCGCAGTACCGCGAGCTCGGGCAGCGTTTCTGCTGGCTGGTGCCGACGGATGCGCATGGGGAGCTCGCGGCCCTCATCGGCATGATGCGCCGGGCGGCCTCGGACCCGGCCGAAGTGCACGCGGCGGGCCTCTCGGCTGCCGAGCTCCTGCGGCCGACGCTCGCGCCCGAGTTCTTGGCGGCCACGTACGCCGAGCTCCTCGGAACCTGCCTGGCGGCCAAGCGGGCGGCGGGTGAGACCCGCTTGCACCGCATCAGCGAGCGTCCCGTGGCCGCCGTCAACGCCATCGGCAGCTGGGCGGCGACGACCGGGCTCACCGAGGCGGCTCGCCGTTGCGTGGGGGGCCTCCTCGACGCCGGGGTCGAGGTGGCGATCGAGGACTTTGACTACGGCGCGCCCCGGGACCCGCGGCGCTTCACCGACCGGCTGCGCGCGCTCCCGAGGGGCCGCCCCCACGAAGTCGACCTGTGGTTCCTCAATGTGAACGAGTTCCCGCTCGTCACGGACACGTACTTGCGGCCGCGCGCCCGGCCCCGTCGCGTCGTCGTCTACTGGCACTGGGAACAGGTCAGCCTGCCGCCCGCCCTGCGCGGCGAACTCGAGCGGGTCGACGAGATCTGGGTCTCCTCGAGCTTCGTCGCTGACACGTTCCGCCGCTACACGACGCAACCGATCGAAGTCGTGCCCTGCGTCGTCGAGCCGGTCGCCAACCCCGCGCTCTCGCGGGCCGATTTCGGGCTCCCCGAGAAGGCGTGCCTTTTCTTTTTCCACTTCGACGTCGCCTCGACGGTCGCCCGCAAGAACCCCCTTGGCGTGATCGAGGCCTACCGCCGGGCGTTCACCCCGGCCGAGCGGGCCGGGCGCGTCCGGCTCGTCATGAAGACGATCAACCTCGGGCGCCACCGGGAGGCGCAGACCGCGCTGCTGGCAGCGGTCGACTCCGTCGGCGGGATGGTGATCGACGCCGACTTGTCCTCCGAGGACGTGAGCGCCCTCACCGCCCTGTGCGACGTGTACGTCTCGCTGCACCGGGCCGAGGGGTTCGGGCTGGGCCTCGCCGAGGCGATGTACTTCGGCAAGCCGGTGATCGGGACGGCGTACTCGGGGAACATGGGCTTCATGACCGTCGCGAACAGCTGCCCGATCGGCTACCGCATGGTGCGGGTCGATCCCGGCGAGCTCCGCTTCAACCGCCAGACCGAGAAGGTCTACCGCCCGGGGGAGTTGTGGGCGGACGCCGATCTCGACGAGGCGGCGCGCCGGATGCGCCAGCTCTACGAGAGCGAGGCTCTGCGTCGCCGCCTGGGGAGGGCGGCCGCCGAGACGATCCGGCGGATGTGTGGCAGCCAGGTCCTCGGCGAGCGGATGCGGCTGCTGCTCGAGGTCGGCGGCCATCCCGCCATCCCCGGCCGCGAGGCCGCCTGGGAGGAAGACACGCCCGCCGGATCCCCCGCCCGACGGCCCTGAGGCCACCGGGCGGATCGCGGCCGCCGCCACCACAGGGGCCGTGCCGTGGGGGAGTATCCATGGGGCGTCTGCCCCGGGTCCACGGAAAGGAGAGACCGGGTGAGCGAACCGGACGAGGGGTCTAGTCACTGGGCAGCGCTGAACGAGCACGCCGACCTCGGGTTGTCGGGAGGCCGGGGCGAGCGCCACCGGTTGGCGGGCAGGATCGTCGCCCGGCTCGGCCGTCCGCTCGTCCGTTACCAGGTCGCGTACAACCGCGAGCTCCTCGCCGAGCTCGTGAACATCCGCGACTCGCTCACCGCCCAGACGAGCTCGCTCGGCGAGGCCGCGACGGCGCAGTTCGGCGCCCTCGTCGAACGGCTCGGCGCGCTGGTTGCCCGGGTCGACGTGCTCGAGGGGCGGCTCGACGAGTGGTCGGGCGTTCTCACCCGGCGGCTCGAGGCGGCCGAGGCGCGCGGCGACACGATCGGTGGCCGCTTCGACGAGCTGTGCCGGCGCTTCGACGAGGATTCGATCGACCGTGACCTCGTCCACGGGGAGGTCGAGCTCGCCCAGCAGCACACGATTGAGCACGTCCGTGAGGCGCTCGACTTGGTGCGGGGCGAGCTGCGCGAACTCGCCCAGGTGGCCCGGGACCACGGGGCGCCACCCGTGACGCCCCGCGGTGGGGCCGCGCGAGCATGAGGCTCGCCGTCTGGGCGCCCCTGCCCCCGCAACCGAGCGGGGTCGCCGATTACGTCTCCAGCCTGCTCGTCGAGCTCGCGCGCGCCGTCGATGTGGTCGCTGTCGTGCGCGACGCGGCGCGGAATTCGACTGTCGCCCCGGCGGGCGTCGAGGTGGTGGCGAGGTCCGACTACGACGCCCGGGGTGTGGATCTCGACATCTACCACTTCGGCAACCACGCCCGGTTCCACGGCTACATGTACGGTCAGATCCGTCGCCGGCCCGGCATCCTCGTGCTCCATGACCCGGCGCTGCCGGACTTCCACCACGACCTGTGTGGCGGGTACGCGTCGACCCTCTTTTGCGACGAGGCCCGCTTCGACACCCCGGAGGTCGCCTGCGCCTGGCCGGTGCGCTACGTCGACGACCGCGTCGAGACGGACTGGCTCCGGCTGCCGCTCTGCCGGCGACTCGTCGAGGCGTCGCAGGCGACCATCGTGCACAGCCGTTGGGTGGCCGACACCCTCACCGCGCACTGCCCCGGGGCGCGGATCGTGCACCGGCACCACGCCGCGACGGTTGTCGACGACGGCGCCGGGCGCGAGAAGGGCGTGGTCACGTTCGGCGCCTTCGGCGGGGTCACGCCTCCGAAGCGGACGGCACGCGTCGTCGAGGCCTTCGCCGTCGTGCACCGGGAGGCCCCCCGGACCCGGCTCGTCATCTGCGGCCGGGCGGACGCCGAGGGGACACAGCTCGCCGGCGTGCGGCAGCTCGTGGCCGCCCTGGGGCTCGCCGGTTCGGTGCTCGTGCGGACCGACGTGCCCGTCGCGGAGTTGACGCGGCTCATGGCGAGTTGCGACGCGACCATCGGCCTGCGGTGGCCGACGCTCGGCGAGACGAGCGGGCCGATGATGCGCGCCTTCGGGATCGGCCGGATCGTCATCGCCAGCGCCGTGCCCCAGGTCCGCGAGTTCGACGGCCGCTACTGCCGGCTCGTCCCCGTCGGCGAGGGCGAGCACGCCGCCCTAGTCGGGGCGATGCGCGACGTCGTCGCCGATCCGGCCGCGGCGCGGGCGGCGGGGGAGGCGGCCCGCGACTTCGTGCGCCGCGCGGCCTCTTTCGAGGTCGTGGCGTCCCAGTACCTCGAGCTCGCCGAGCAGGTCAGCGCGACGCAGGTCCGCTCGCCGGGCCCGGCGCTGCGTCGCGGCTAACTCACCCGTTGGACGACCGGGACGACGTTCTCGTCGTGGAGCGCGCTGAAACGGGCTATCACCTTCGCCGCCTGGGCGACGCTGAGGCCGGGGCTGTTGTCGAGATGGAGGCACTCGGCGATCCGGAGGTCGGCGTGGGCGAGGTAGTTGGCGTAATTCGTCTTCGGCCTCGGGGTGAGGCGCCGGGTCGGGTAGTAGCGCTCGAGCTCGCGGACGAGGTCGGAGAGCACCGGCGGTGCGTCGATCTCCTGCAGGTAAAGGCGCGCTGCCGAGAGGCGGTCCCGGTCGGCCATCACGGCGAACAGGTAGTAGAACGAGCAGAGGACGGCGACGCAGCGGAACTCGTCCGCGGTGACGATCGTCCCGGCGCCCGCCCGCCAGCGCATGAGGCGGCCGAGACCCGGTCCGCCACCGTCGCCGAACGAGGCGATCTCCGTCGTCAGGTACCAGTCGGCCGAAGCCGTCCCGGCCAGTGTCACGGCCCCGTCGATGAGTTTGGCGCTGTTCGACAGCAAGGTGCTTTCATCGAGGACGTCGAGGATCCGGTCGCGTTCGCGCAGCGCGAGCCCGTGGACGGCGTCGGCGTAGGGATCGGGGGCCGGCACCCCGCCCGTCGACGGAGGGGCCACGACGGCTTTCGGCGGCACGGCCTCGTCGACGGGGAGTGGGTCGGCCGTGGGCTTCCTCCTCCTCGTGACAACCGTGGGCTTCTTTTTCCTCGTGACGACCGCGGGCTTCTTCCTCCTCATGACAACACGGTAGGCAGTTGTCGGCCCTGTGTGCAGGCTGTTGGCGGTTACGACCGGAGCGGAACGCCGCCGCCGCAGGCCAAGAGGGTCCGATCGGCCCGCGCGGGCATCGTTTGCGCCCCTCGAGCAGGTCATCTAGCCTTAGTGCCCGGCCAGTAGCGCAGTTTCGGACTTCGATGCGCGTAATCGGCCTCTCGGTGATGACGCGGCCCGCGCCGCGGCCAAAGGAAGGGCAGTGCGCACGTTCTCCCCGAAATCGAGCGATATCGTCCGCGAATGGCACACCATCGACGCGGACGGCCTCGTCCTCGGCAGGCTCGCGACCGAGGTGGCCAGCCTGCTACGCGGTAAGCACAAGCCAATTTTCGCGCCCCATGTCGACACCGGCGACCACGTCATCGTCGTGAACGCCGCCAAGGTGGTCCTCACGTCGGGCAAGGCCGAGCGCAAGATGGCCTACCGTCACAGTGGCTACCCGGGCGGGCTGACGACGACGTCAGTCGCGACCCTGCTCGCGACGAAGCCCGAGGAGGTCGTGCGGCGCGCCGTTGGTGGCATGCTGCCGAAGGGAACGCTCGGCCGCCAGATGCTGACGAAGCTCAAGGTCTACGCGGGGCCGGACCACCCGCACGCCGCCCAGATGCCGAAGCTGCGCGCGGTCGAACACGCGCGATCGGCCTCGTAGCGAGGAGACATCGATGCCCGCACCCCTTTGCCAAACGACGGGAAGGCGCAAGGCCGCCGTCGCGCGGGTCCGCCTCCTGCCCGGTGAGGGCAAGGTGACGGTCAACAAGCGCCCCCTCGACGAGTACTTCACCTCGGTCACGAGCCGGATGCATGCCACCGAGCCGTTGCGCATCGCCGGACGGGCCGAGACCTTCGACGTCGTCGCGACGATCGACGGCGGCGGTGTCGCCGGTCAGGCCGGCGCCCTGCGGCTCGGCATCGCACGCGGCCTCATCGAGCTCGAGCCGGAACTGCGCACCACCTTGAAGCGCGCCGGACTGCTCACCCGCGATGCCCGCGAGAAGGAGAGCAAGAAGTACGGGCTGAAAAAGGCCCGCAAGGCTCCGCAGTACTCGAAGCGCTGATCCCAGGCGGCTCCTGGTGCTGCTGCGGTTCGGCACGGACGGCATTCGGGGCGTCGCCAACGTCGAGCTGACCCCGGAGGTCGCGCTCGTGATCGGGCGGGCCGCCGCCCGCCGGCTCGGCGGCGCCGGCTTCCTCGTCGGTGCGGACACCCGCCTGTCCAGCCCAATGCTGAAGGCCGCCTTGGCGGCGGGACTCGCCGCCGAGGGGCAGCGTGTCGTCGACGTCGGCGTCGTGCCGACGCCGGGCCTCGCCTGGCTCGCGGCCGGGCGCGGCCTGCCTGGAGCCATGGTCTCGGCGTCGCACAACCCCTTCACCGACAACGGCATCAAGCTGCTGTCGGCGTCGGGGACGAAGCTCCCCGACGCGACCGAGGCGGCGATCGAGGACGAGATCGAACGTCTCGCCGCCCGGCCGGCGGCGGGGGCGGCTGCCAGCCCGGGACCGTCACCCGGGTGGATCGTCGACGGCCACGACGGCGTCGAGAAGTACGCGGAGCACCTCGTCGGTGCCGTCACGATGCCGGCGGATCACCGGCTGCGCGTCGTGTGCGACTGCGGGAACGGGGCGGCGTCGCCCATCGCGCGCACCGTCTTGGCCCGTCTCGGGGTCGTCGCCGAGATCGTCAACGACTCTCCCGACGGGTTGAACATCAACCGGGGCTGTGGGGCCACGAGCCCGGCCTTCGTCGCCGGCGAGGTCGTGGCCCGACACGCCGACCTCGGCATCGCCTTCGACGGTGACGCCGATCGGATGATCGCCGTCGACCACGCCGGCGGGGTCGTCGACGGCGACGCGCTGCTCGCACTGTTCGCCTTCGACCTGAAAGCGCGGGGGGAGCTCGCGGAGGACGCCATCGTCGTCACGGTGATGAGCAATCTCGGGTTGCGGCGCGCGCTGGCCGCCTCGGGCATCGGGCTCGTCGAGACCCCGGTGGGCGACCGCTTCGTCGCCGACGCCCTCGAGCGCCACGGCCTCGTGCTCGGCGGCGAGCAGTCGGGCCACATCGTGTTCCGGCGCGACGCGACGACCGGCGACGGGATCCTCACCGGGCTGAAGCTCATCGAGCTCGTCGCCCGGCGCGCAACCCCGCTCGCCGAGCTCGCCGGCGCGGCGATGACCCGGGTCCCCCAGGAGCTGCGCAACGTCGCCGTCGCGGCTCCGGATTCGCTCGAGGACGCCGAGGCGGTCTGGCGCGAGGTCGCCGCCGTCCAGCGCGATCTCGGCGACGCCGGGCGCGTGCTGGTCCGCTCCAGCGGGACGGAGTCGGCGGTGCGGGTGATGGTCGAGGCGGACAGCCCGGGGGCCGTCGAGGTGGCGCTGCGCCGAATCGTCGCCGTCGTGCAGCGCGAACTCGGTTCCGCCTGAGCCCAGCGTGATGGTGGAGCACGGGGCCCGCGTCCCCCGGCGCGTCCGGTGAACCCGTAGCCTGGGGCCATGTGCGGCATCTTCGGGATCACCGGGACCACTGAACCGCTCGGCGCCATCCTCGCCGGGCTCGAGTCGTTGGAGTACCGCGGCTACGACTCGGCCGGTGTCGCCTTCTTCGACGCCGGGTCCGGCGAACTGCGCGTCGTGCGAGTTGCCGAGCTGACCCACTCGGTGGAAAAGCTGCGCTCGATGGTCGCCGACGCGCCCGCCATCACCGGTGCGGTGATCGGGCACACGCGCTGGGCGACGCACGGGGCGCCGACGGAGCGCAACGCCCACCCGCACGTCGACTGCACGGGGAACGTCGCGATCGTGCACAACGGGATCATCGAGAACCACCGCGAGCTCGCCGAGGCCCTCCTGGCGAACGGCCACGTCCTCGCTTCCGACACGGACACCGAGGTGATCGCGCACCTCGTCGAGGCGGAGCTCGCCGGTGGGCAGGGGCTGCGGGAGGCGGTGCGGCGCTCGATGGCGATCCTGCGGGGCGACTTCGCCCTCGCCATCGTGGCGCTCGTCGAGCCGGACGCGATCGTCGTCGCCAGACGGACGTCGCCGATCGTCATCGGCCGCACCGAAAATAGCGGGCTCGTCGCCTCGGACATCGCGGCCCTCGTCGGCGCGACGCGCGAGCTGTACCTGCTCGGCGACGACGAGATCGCCGAGATCCGCCCGGGATCCGTCGAGGCCTGCGACCTCGCGGGGAACCCCGTCGAGCTGCGGCGCCTCGAGGTGACCTGGAGCGTCGCCGACGCGAAGAAGGACGGCTACGACGACTTCATGTCGAAAGAGATCCACGAGCAGCCGCACGCCATCGCCCAGACGCTTCTGGGGCGGATCACGGGCGACGGCGAGACCGAGATCGAGGAGCTGACGATCCCGCCGGCCAAGCTCGCCTCATACCGCCGCGTGCTCTTCCTCGGCTGCGGGTCGAGCTACCACGCTGCCCTCGTCGGGCGGCAGTCGGTCGAGACCTGGGGGAAGATCCACGCCGACGCCGACATCTCGAGCGAGTTCCGCTACCGGCTCTCGGTCGTCGGTCCCGAGACGCTCGTCGTGGCGGTGAGCCAGTCCGGTGAGACGGTCGACTCGCTCCACGCGATCCGGGAGGCGCGCCGCCGCGGCGCCGGGGTCATCACCGTTTCGAACGTCGTCGACTCGGTCATGGCCCGCGAGTCCGACGGGGTCTGCTACACCCACGCCGGGCCCGAGATCGGCGTGGCCTCGACCAAGTGCCACACGGCGCAGCTCGCCCTGCTCCAGGTGCTCGCCCTCCACATCGCGCGGGCCCGGGGGACGATCGACGAAGCCGAGGCACGCGTCGTGGCCGACGGGCTGGAATCGGCAGCCGCCCTCGTCGGCCAGGCGGTGGCGCGGGCGGCGACGTACATGGACGTGGCCCGGCGGTTCGCGACGGTCGACGACGTCTACTTCCTCGGCCGGCGCTCCGGGCTGCCGATCGCGATGGAGGGCGCGCTGAAGTTGAAAGAGCTCGCCTACGTGCGCGCCGAGGCGTACCCGGCCGGCGAGATGAAGCACGGCCCGATCTCGCTCATCAAGCCGGGTGTCGTGGTCCTCGTCGTGGCGACGCGCACGGGGCTCTGGGAGAAGGTGATGGCGAACGTCGAGGAGATGCGCGCCAGGGGCGCGACGATCGTCGCCATCGCCGACGACGGTGATGACGAGACGGCGGGGCTCGTCGACGCGGTGCTGGCGATCCCGTCCACCCTCGAGCTCCTCACGCCGATCGTCGCCGCCGTGCCGAACCAGTGCTTCGCCTACGCCATCGCCCGGGCCCGGGGCAACGATGTCGACCGGCCCCGCAACCTCGCCAAGGTCGTGACCGTCGAATGACAAAGGCCGCTTGCCACCCGGCCGCCGCGGCCCGGGGGCCCGTCCCGTGATCGGCATCGGGCTCGACACCGTCGACGTCGGGCGCTTCCGCCGTGCGCTCGACCGCCACCCCCGCCTCGCCGAGCGGGTGTTCACGCCCCGCGAACGGGCCGACATGGCCGACCGCGCCGACCCCGGCCCGGGGTTCGCGGTGAGATTCGCCGCCAAAGAGGCGGCGATGAAGGCGATGGGCGTCGGCCTCGGCGCTGTCCGCCTGGCCGAGATCGGCGTCGTGCGGGCGCCGTCGGGCGTGCCTTTCCTCGAGACAACCGGGCGCGCCGCGGCCCGGGCCGCCGCGCTCGGGGTCGCGGTCTTCCGGGTCTCGCTGACCCACACCGACACCCAGGCCGGAGCCGTCGTTGTCGCCGAGTAGGGCGGAGCCCGGGTGGGCCCGCGCCGGCGGGGGCGTGCGGTGAAGCCGGTCCTCACGTCGGCGGAGATGGCCGCCGTCGACGAGGAGGCACGGGGGCGGGTTGGCCTCGAGATGCTCGTCGCCCGGGCGGGCTTCGCCGTCTGCCGCACGGCGGTCGCCTGCATGGGCGGCACCTACGGGCGCCGGGTCGTCGTCGTCGCTGGCAGGGGGCACAACGGGGACGACGGGCGGGTCGCCGCGGCGCTGCTCGCCCGCCGGGGTGCGGCCGTGACGGTCTACGACGCGGCCGGGGCCCCCGGCGAACTGCCCGCCTGTGACCTCGTCATCGACGCCGCCTTCGGGACGCGCTTTCACGGCGAGTACACGGCGCCACGCCCGCCCGACGACGCGACCGTCCTCGCGGTCGACGTGCCCTCCGGGCTGGTCGCCGACACCGGCCGGGCGACGCCGGGCGCAGTGCGGGCCGACCTGACCGTGACGTTCGGCGCCCTGAAGCCCGGCCTCCTGCTCGGGAGGGGACCCGAGCTCGCCGGGGCGGTGCTCGTGGAATCGATCGGGCTCGAGGTTGGCACGCCGGCGCAGCACCTCGTCGAGGACGCGGATCTGGCGTGGCTACCGGCGCGCGATCCCCGCGGCAACAAATGGGACACCGCGGTCTACGTCGTCGCCGGCTCGCCCGGCATGTTCGGCGCCGCCGGCCTGGCGGCCAGCGGCGCCATCCGGGCGGGGGCAGGGATGGTCCGGCTCGGCTCACCGGGCGTCGCACCCGGGACGATCCCGGTCGTCGAGGCCGTCTGCCGCCCTATCCCGGAGAGCGACTGGGCCGCTCCGGTCCTCGCCGAGCTCGTCCGCTGCCGGGCGCTCGTCGTCGGGCCGGGGCTCGGGCGGGCCGAGGCGGCGATCCGGGGGGTCCTCGAGCTCGTGGCTGCAGCCGAAGTCCCCGTCGTCATCGACGCCGACGGGCTCTTCGCGCTCGGCGCGGCGCGGGACGCCGCGGCACTCCTGAAGCGCCGGAGCCGGCCGACCATCGTCACGCCCCACGACGGCGAGTACGCGCGGCTCGCCGGCGCGCCGCCGGGCGACGACCGCCTGACAGCGGCTCGCCGGCTTGCCGAGGAGCTCGGCGCCTTCGTGCTGCTGAAGGGGCCCGCGACGGTCGTCGCCGCGCCGGGCGGCGAGGCGCTGATCGTGGCGGCGGGTTCGTCGCGCCTCTCGACCGCAGGGACAGGGGATGTGCTCTCGGGCGTGATCGGCGCGCTCGTTGCCCGGGGCCTCGAGCCGCTGCGCGCGGCCGGCCTCGCGGCGCACGTCCACGGTCGGGCCGCGGCGATGGGCCTTTCCGAGGGGCTCGAGGCCGGCGACCTCCCCCTGCTCGTCGCGGCGGTGCTCTCCGCCGGTGCCGGGACGGGGGCGACGCCGTGACGGCCTTCTACCGCCCGTCGTGGGCCGAGATCGACACTTCCGCCGTGGCGGCCAACGTGGGCCTACTCCGGCACCTCGTCGCGCCGTCGCGCCTGTGCGCCGTCGTGAAGGCCGACGGGTACGGCCACGGGGCCGTCGCGGTCGCCCGGGCTGCCCTGGAGGGCGGTGCCTCGATGCTTGCCGTCGGCCTCGTCGAGGAGGCGGTCACGCTGCGCGAGGCCGGGATCGAAGCGCCGGTGCTGATGCTCACCGAGGCGCCGCCCGACGGGATCGAGGCGCTGTGCGAGATCGGCGCGACGCCGACGGTCTACAGCGAGCAGGGCATCGCCGGCGTCGCCCGGGCCGCGGCGCGCCTTGGCCGTCCCGTCGCCGTCCACCTCAAGGTCGACACCGGCATGCACCGCGTGGGTGCCGACTGCGGCGACGTGGCGTCGCTCGCGTCGCTCGTCGCCGGTGTGGGGCCCCTCAGCCTCGGGGGGCTGTGGACGCACTTCGCGGTGGCCGACGAGCCCGCCGACGCCTTCACCGCCCTGCAGATCGACCGGTTCGAAGCGGCGGCGCGGGCCGCGCTGGCCGTCGGCACGCGACCGGAAATGCTGCACGCCGCCAACTCGGCCGGGGCGATCGCCCACCCGCGTAGCCGGTACGACCTCGTCCGCTGCGGCATCGCCTGCTACGGGCACGCGCCCTCGGCCGCGGTCGCCGAGACGCTCGCCGGCCTCGTCGGGCCGGGGGAGGGCCTGCGGCCGGCGCTCGCGCTGAAGGCCCGGGTCCACGCCGTCCGCCGGCTCGCCGCGGGGGAGCGGACAAGCTACGGGAGGAACTACGAGCTTGCCGAGGACTCCTTCCTCGCCAACGTGCCGCTCGGCTACGCCGACGGGCTGCGGCGCCAGCTCGGCGCGACGGCGGCCGAGGTCCTCATCAACGGCCGCCGCCGCCGGATCGCCGGCACGGTGACGATGGACCAGCTCATCGTCGACTGCGGGACCGCGGCGGACGTGCAACCCGGCGACGAGGTCGTGCTCATCGGCCGCCAGGGGGGCGAGGAGGTCACCGCCGAGGAGTGGGCCGAGCGGCTCGGCACGATCGTCTACGAGGTCCTCTGCGGGATCGGCTCCCGCGTGCCGCGCTGCGCGGTCTAGCTGCGCCGTGACGACTGTGCCGTGACGACCGCGCCGGACAGAGCCGAGCTCGCGCTCGCCGAGCTCGGCCGGGAAGCGCAGGCCTGCGTCGCCTGCCCTCTGGCGAGCTCGCGCACGAACGTCGTGTTCTCGGCGGGCGGGTCGGGGGCGCGTCTCATGTTCGTCGGCGAGGGGCCGGGCCGGGACGAGGACCTCGCCGGGGAGCCGTTCGTCGGGCGGTCCGGGCATCTGCTCGACCGGCTGATCGAGGAGGAGATCGGGCTGGCGCGCCGTGACTGCTACATCGCCAACGTTGTGAAATGCCGCCCGCCGAACAACCGAGACCCCGTCCCGGAGGAGGTCGCGGCGTGCCGCCACTTCCTCGAAGGACAGGTCTCGCTCGTCGCGCCGGCCGTAGTTGTCACCCTCGGTAACTTCGCGGCCCGGGCCCTCCTCGGCACGACCGAGGGCGTGACGCGCCTGCGGGGCAGCATCCACCCGTTCGCGACCGGTGTGCTCGTCCCCACGTTCCACCCGGCGGCCGCGCTGCGGGGCGGGGGCCTCGTCCTCGCCCAGATGCGGGCGGACTTCGTGCGGGCCAAGCGCTCGCTCGGCGAGGCGGGCGTCCGGTGATTCCCCCGGAGTGGTCGGTCTGCGTCGTCGCGCGGTCAGCGGCGCAGACCCAGGCGGTCGGGGCGGCGATCGCCGCCGTCGTCGCCCCGGGCGATGTCGTGCTGTTGTCGGGCGAGCTCGGTGCCGGCAAGACGGTCCTGACCAAGGGCCTCGTCGCTGCGCTCGGCGGTGGCGAGGCGACGACGAGCCCGACCTTCACGCTCTGCCACGTCTACCCGACGACCCCGCCCATCGCCCACGTCGACTGCTACCGGGTCGCGCCCACGGACGACCTCGCCGATCTCGCCCTCGACGAACTCCTCGAGGACGGCGCCGTCGTCGTTGTCGAGTGGGGCGAGCGCGTCCGGGGACTGTTCGGCGCGGAGGCGCTCGAGTGCGTGCTCTCGGCACCCGCGCTCGGCGCGGACGGAAACGGCCTCGACGAGGACGAGCGCCTCGTCGTTCTGCGCGGAGCCGGCGCGGCGTGGTCCGCCCGCCGCGGCGATCTGTACGCCGCCCTGGCCGCCAGTGGCCTCGTACCCGCCGACGCCGGGGAGGGCGGGGCCGCGCCGTGATCGTCCTCGCGCTCGAGACCGCGACGATCGAGGTCGGCGCGGCGCTCGTCGGTCCCGACGGGGTGCTGGCCGAGTGGCACCAACCCTGCCGGCGCCGCCACGCCGAGACGCTGCACCCCGCCGTCGGGTCGGTCCTCGCCGCAGCCGGGGTGGGCCTCGGCGAGCTCGACGCCGTCGCCGTCGACGTCGGGCCGGGACTCTTCACGGGGCTGCGTGTCGGGGTCGCCGCCGCCAAGGCGTTCGGATTCGCGCTTGGCATCCCCCTCGTCGCGGTGCGGAGCACCGAGGTGCTCGCGGCCGCTGGCGCGGCCGATCCCCGGGCGGCGGGCGTCGCTGTCGTGCCGGTCGTCGACATGCGGCGCGGCGAGCTGGCGTGGGAGCTGCCGGGCTCGGCTCTCGAGATCGGCCCGGCGACACAGCTGGCCGACCGGCTGGCAGGGCTGGCCGGCCCGGTGTTCGTGGTCGGTGACGGCGCGGCCCGCCTGGCCGCCGTGGGGGGGCTGCCGGGGGTCGTCTTTGCCGGCGGCGACGAGTCGCTGGCGGCCCCATCGGTCGCCGTGCTCGGCGGGATCGGCCTCGAACGGGCCGAGCAGGGCGCGACGGTCGACGCCGTCTCGATCGAGCCGTGCTACCTGCGTGCTGCCGATGCGCGCGCGAGCTTCGAAACCCGCGACCGTGACCCGGCCGCCGGGTGCAGCTGAGATGGCCCGCCTTTCCCGGAGGAAGCCGGGTGCGAGGCCCCTGCCGCCCCGCGACGGCGAGGCAGTGGAGATCGCGCGGATGCGCCGGGGTGACGTCGCGACGGTTATCGCGATCGAGAGGGACATCTTCCCCGAGCCGTGGTCGGCCGCGCTCTACCTCGCCGAGCTCGCGGGCCGCGCCACGCGCCGGTACCTCGTCGCCCGCGCCGGCGGCGAGGTCGTCGGGTACGCCGGGTGCATGCTGATCGTCGGCGAGGGCCACATCACGACGCTCGGGGTCGATAGCGCCTGGCAGGGCCGCCGGATCGGCGCGCGCCTGCTCTGGCGGCTCGTCGATGAGGCCCGTGCGGCCGGGGCGACGGCGCTGACGCTCGAGGTGCGGGTCTTGAACACGACGGCGCAACGGCTGTACCAGTGGTTCGGCTTCGCGCCCGTCGGGATCCGCAGGGGCTACTACGCCCAGACGGGGGAGGACGGCCTCATCATGTGGGTCCACGACGTCGATTCCGCCCTCTACGGCGCCCGGCTCGAGGAGATCGCCCGGGAGCTCGGCGAGGGCGGCTGATGGCCGGGCTCGTCCTCGCGGTGGAGACGTCGTGCGACGAGACGGCCGCCGCCGTCGTGGCGGACGGCCGCGAGGTGCGGTCGTCGGTCGTCTCCAGTCAAATCGACCTGCACGCCCATTTCGGCGGGGTCGTCCCGGAGCTCGCCGGCCGGGCGCACCTCGAGCGGATCGTCCCGGTGGTGGCCGAGGCGCTCGGCGCCGCCGGCCTCGCCGGCGCCCCGGCGCCACCGGTCGACGCCGTCGCCGCCACGGTCGGGCCGGGACTCATCGGGGCGCTCCTCGTCGGGGTGTCGTTCGCCAAGGCGCTGGCGATGGCGTGGGGCGTGCCCTTCGTGGGTGTCAACCACCTCGAGGGGCACCTCTACGCGTCGCTCCTCGAGGATCCCAAGATCGGGCTGCCGGCGGTCGTCGTCCTCGTCTCGGGTGGCCACAGTCTCATCGTGAAGATGACCGGGCCACGGGCCTACGAGGTGCTCGGCGAGACGGTCGACGACGCGGCGGGGGAGGCGTTCGACAAGGTGGCGCGCTACCTGGGCCTTTCCTACCCCGGCGGCCCGGCGATCGAGCAGGCGGCGGCGCAGGGCGACGGCGGCGCGATCGCCTTCCCGCGCCCGATGTTGCGCGAGGGCCTCGACCTGTCGTTCTCAGGGCTGAAGACCGCCGTCGTCCACTATGTGCGCGCCCACCCCGAGGTCGCCAACGCCGACGTCGCGGCGTCCTTCCAGGCGGCCGTGGTCGAGATCCTCGTCACGAAGGCGCTGCGCGCCGCCCGGTTGACGGCGGCGCGCTCGATCTGCCTCGCCGGCGGAGTCGCCGCCAACGGCCCGTTGCGGGAGGCGTTCCGCGCCGCTGCCGCGAAGGCGGGCCTCGGGGTGTACCTGCCGAGCCGGGCGATGTGCACCGACAACGCGGCGATGATCGGGGCGGTGGCGCACTTCCAGCTGGCGGCCGAGGGCCCGACGGCCCTTGGCGCCGGTGCCGAGCCGGGCCTCGGTTTCCCTGGCGCTCGGGCCCGCTGAGCGGGCGGCTTGCCCGCGGCCCGGGAGACGGGGAGGATTGCCTCGTGGACGGCGACGCCTATCTGGACGCGATCCGTCTCGAGGGTGGACGCCTCGGCGCGGCGGCGCGGCGAGCGCCGACGGCCCGCGTGCCGAGCTGCCCGAAGTGGGACATGTTCGGGCTGCTCGCACACATCGAGGCGATCCACCGCTGGGTCGCGGCGGTGCTGCGGACGAGGGCGACGGAACGCCAGGCGCGCACCGAGGTCGGCCCCGGCGTCGGGTTCGTTGAGCTCGCCGACGCCTACGATGCCGGGCTGGCGGACCTCTTGGGCTGCTTCGCGGCGACGGACCCGGCCGAAGCCGTCTGGAACTGGTCGACGGGGGTGGCACCGGCGGCCTTCTGGTGGCGGCGCATGGCGCAGGAGACGGCGGTGCACCGCTGGGACGCCGAGAATGCCGCCGGCGGGGCCGCGCCCTTCGCGACGGCGCTCGCGGCTGACGGCATCGACGAGTTCCTCGGGATCGCGGCGCACTTCGTCGCCCACCACCCGATTGCGGGGTTGACCGGCTCGCTGGCGCTCGTCGCCCCCGACGAGGCCGTGAGCTGGCACCTCGAGCTCGCGCCGGACCGAGTTGACCGCCGCATCGCCTTCGATACGCAGGCGACGGTCACCGCCGGCGCCTCGGACCTCTACCTCTGGCTGCTCCACCGGATCCCGGTGGGTGCTGGGTCGGTGGCGGTCACGGGCGATCCGGCGGTAGCCGAGGCCTGGGACCTCGTGATCTTCGACTGAGGGCGTGGCCCGCGGGCCCTACGAGGCAATCCGGCACTCTTCGGACCCGTTTGCGAGGGCGCGCGGTTGCCGGTATCGTTAGCACTCGAAACCAGAGAGTGCCAACGGAGTCACAGGAGGCCGCGGAAATGAAGCTGCAACCGCTGGACGACCGCATCGTCGTTCGCCCGAGCGAGGCCGAGGAGAAGACGGCGTCGGGCCTCGTCATCCCCGACACCGCCAAAGAGAAGCCCCAGCAGGGCGAGGTGCTCGCGGCCGGACCCGGACGCCGGGCCGAGAACACCGGCGAGCTCATCCCGCTCGACGTGAAGGTCGGCGACAAGGTCGTCTACTCGAAGTACGGCGGCACCGAGATCACGATCGACGGCGAGGACCTCCTCATCCTGTCGGGCCGTGACGTGCTCGCCAAGGTCGGCAGCTGATGCCGAAGATCCTGCTGTTCGACGAGAACGCCCGACGGCGCCTCGAGATCGGCGTCAACAAGCTCGCTGACACCGTGAAGGTGACGCTCGGGCCCAAGGGCCGCAACGTCGTCCTCGACAAGAAGTGGGGCGCGCCGACGATCACGAACGACGGGGTGACGATCGCCAAGGAGATCGACCTCGAGGACCCGTTCGAGAACCTCGGCGCGCACCTCGTGCGCGAGGTGGCGACGAAGACGAACGACGTTGCCGGCGACGGCACGACGACGGCGACCGTTCTCGCCCAGGCGCTCGTCCGCGAGGGCCTGCGCAACGTGGCCGCCGGGGCGAACCCGATGGCGCTGAAGCGCGGCATCGAACGTGGCGTCGCCGCCGCCGTCAAGTCGATCAAGTCCCAGGCGCGAGAGGTCGAGGGGCGTCACGAGATCGCCCAGATCGCCGCGATATCCGCCGCCGACGTCTCGATCGGCGAGGTGCTCGCCGACGCGATCGACAAGGTCGGCAAGGACGGGACGGTGACGGTCGAGGAGTCGAACACCTTCGGGCTCGAGCTCGAGTTCACCGAGGGGATGCAGTTCGACAAGGGCTACCTCTCGCCGTACTTCGTGACGGACACCGAGCGCCAGGAGGCCGTGCTCGAGGAGCCGGGCATCCTGATCGTCGACTCGAAGATCTCCGCTGTCCACGATCTCGTGCCCGTGCTCGAGAAGGTCATGGAGACCGGTAAGCCGCTCCTCATCATCGCCGACGACATCGAGGGCGAGGCGCTCGCGACACTCGTCGTGAACAAGATCCGCGGCACCTTCCAGTCGATCGCCGTCAAGTCCCCCGGCTACGGCCAGCGTGCCAAGGAGATGCTCGCCGACATCGCCGTCATGACCGGCGCGCAGGTTGTCGCCGAGGAGGTCGGGCTGAAGCTCGAGTCGGCGACGCTCGACGTGCTGGGCCACGCGCGCCGCGTCGTCGTCACGAAGGACGACACGACCCTCATCGAGGGTGCGGGCTCCGAGGAGGCCGTGAAGGCCCGGATCTCCCAGATGCGTCACGAGCTCGAGGAGACCGACTCCGACTGGGACAAGGAGAAGCTCCAGGAGCGCATCGCCAAGCTGGCCGCCGGCGTGGCGGTCGTGAAGGTGGGCGCGGCGACCGAGGTCGAGTTGAAGGAGAAGAAGCACCGCATCGAGGACGCCCTCTCGGCGACCCGGGCGGCGATCGAGGAGGGCGTCGTCGCCGGGGGTGGCACGGCGCTGCTCCGCAGCCGCGCCGCCGTCGTGAAGGTGGCGCATTCACTGCAAGGCGACGAGGAGACGGGCGCGATGGCGGTCGCCCGCGCGCTCGAGGAGCCGCTGAAATGGATCGCGCTGAACGCCGGCCTCGAGGGGTCGCTCATGGTCCGCGACGTCGAGGCCCGCAAGGGTACGGTCGGGCTCAACGCCGCGACCGGCGTAATCGAGGACCTCGTGGCGGCGGGGATCATCGACCCGGCCAAGGTGACGCGCTCGGCGCTGCAGAACGCGGCCTCGGTCGCGGCGCTGCTCCTCACGACCGACGTGCTCGTCGTCGACAAGCCCGAGAAGAATACGGGCGCGGGGGCCATGCCCGAGCCCAACCCCATGGGGATGATGTAGGCACTGCTTTCTGATCGCATCCCGCGGTGGCCGGCCGCCCCCTGGCGGCCGCCGCGGGGTCCGGTACGCTGCGCCCGTGGCGGCGGCGTACCTCCAAGACGTTCCCCGCCCGGCCGATGCCCGTCGGGGCGATCCCGCGCCCTGGTCGTCGGGCCCGGCAGGCGCCGGGTCGTCGATCCCGGTTGACCGCGTGCGGCGGCAGTTCGCCGCGCTCGCACCCCCGCACGCCCAGCCCTCGGTGCACTCGGCGGTGCTCGTACCGATCGTCGAGACCCGGGGCGAGGCGGCGCTCGTCCTCATCCGGCGCTCGGAGCACCTCGTGCACGACGCCGGGCAGATCGCCTTCCCCGGCGGACATCTCGAGCCGGGCGAGGAGGCGCTGGCGGCGGCGCTGCGCGAGTCCCACGAGGAGATCGGGCTCGACCCGGCACTCGTCGAGGTGATCGGCTCCTTCGGCGCCGTGGAGCGCCGGCGCGATCGGGAGTGGGTCGTCCCCTTCGTCGGGCTCGTCACGGGTCACCCCCCGCTCGTCGGCGACGGGCGCGAGGTCGCCGCGATCCTCGAGGTGCCCCTGGTGTCGCTCGCTGCCGACGGGGTCGCCTGGCAGGAGTCGTGGGGCGCCGGGGAGGCCGAACCGGGCCTGTGCTTCTTCGCCGGTGCCGGCGAGCTCGGCCGAAACCTCATCTGGGGGCTCACCGCCCGGGTCGTCTGGGATCTGCTCGCGGTGATCCTCGCCGAGGCCTAGTTCGGGGCTCGACTACTGTCCAGGGGCGTCGCCCGCCCGTCGCGGGACGCGACCCGCGAGGAAGGATTCGCACGTGGCGGACGCCGAGATCGGGGTGGGCAGGGTCGCCCGTCGCGCCTACCGCCTCGACGAGATCGCGATCAGCCCGTCGCGGCGCACCCGGGACCCCGCCGACGTCGATGTCTCCTGGCAGCTCGACGCCTTCCGGTTCGCGCTGCCCCTCATGGCCGCACCCCGCGACGGCATCGTCAGTCCCGCCACGGTCGCGTCCGTCGACGCGGCCGGCGGTCTCGCCGTGCTCGATCTCGAGGGGCTGTGGACCCGGTACGCCGATCCGGGGCCGATCCTCGAGGAGATCGCCCGTCTCGAGCCGGGCGGGCTGACGCGGCGGCTGCAGGAGGTCTACGCCGAGCCGGTGCAGCCCGGGCTCGTGGCGAGCCGCATCGCCGAGATCGCCGCCGCTGGGGCGGTCGCCTGTGGCGCGGTCACACCGGCCGCCGCGGCCGAGCTCGTCCCCGCGGCCGTCGACGGCGGCCTTGACGTCCTCGTCATCGCCGGCACGACGATCTCGGCCGAGCGCGTCTCGGTGTCGGGGCCGGCCCTCGACCTGGGGGGGTTCATCCGCACGCTCGACCTGCCGGTGATCGTGGGCTGGTGCTCCTCGTACCAGGCGGCGCTCCACCTCATGCGGACGGGGGCCGTCGGCGTGCTCGTCGGCGTGGGGCCGGGGGAGTCCGCGGCACCGACGCGCCGGGTCCTCGGGGTCGCGGCGCCGATGGCGACGGCGATCGCCGACGTGGCCGGGGCGCGCAGCCGGCATCTCGAGGAAACCGGCGTCTACGTCCACGTGGTCGCCGAGGGGCCGCTTTATTGCGGTGGCGACGTCGCGACGGCGATCGCCTGCGGCGCTGACGCCGTGATGCTCTCGGCGCCCCTGGCCGCGGCCTCGGAGGCCCCCGGCGGCGGCATCTGGTTCACGCCGGCCGCCGGCCACGGCGAACTGCCGCGGGGCACGGTCCAGCGGTCGCCGGTCCTTGGCACGCTCGCGGAGGTGCTCACCGGGCCCTCGCACGATCCGCGGGGCCGATGCAACATCTTCGGGGCGCTGCGCGCGACCATGGCGATGGCCGGGTACGGCTCGATCCGCGAGTTCCACCGGGCGGCCCTGCTGGTCGCACCGGATGGGGCGGCGCGACGAGCGCCCCGGCCTCGGCGGCAAGCGGAACCGGAGGGGTGATGGGGCGAGGGGTGCGGGGCATGATGGCCGCGGTCGGGGCGCTGTTCCAGCGCCACCGCTGGCTCGGCGACGCCGTCGGGATCGCCGTCATCGTCATCGTCGCGCTGCTGTTCTTGTCGCCGGCGCTGAAGGACGGGTTCGGCTTCGGCCCGGCCGATCTCGGCGCTTCGGCGTCGTACCTCACGCGAGCGCCCGCCTCGGCGACGATCCACAACCACCTGATCGGCGACGTGATCGACCAGGACGTGCCCTGGAACACCCTCGACTGGCAGATCGTCCACCATGGTTCACTGCCGCTGTGGGACAGCTACACCGGTACGGGGCTGCCGCAGCTGTTCAACTTCGAGTCGGCACCGCTCGCGCTGCCTTCGCTGGTCGGCTACCTCTTCCCGCTCTCGGCGTCGTTCCTCATCACCGTGCTGTGCAAGCTCCTCATCGCCGGGACCGGCACCTACGTGCTGTGCCGGGTGCTGCGGACCGGGGCGATCGGCGCCACCCTCGGGGGCGTCTCGTTCATGCTGTCGGGGAGCTTCGCCGGGTGGCTCGGTTGGGCGGTCGGCGGGCCCGTGGCGTGGTCGGGCTTCATCGTCGCCGGCGCCATCCTCGCCTACCGCTCGCGACGGCGGGTGCGCGACCTGTGGCTGCTCGCCCTCTCGGTCGCCTTCGCCGTGTACGGCGGCTTCCCCGAAGAGTACGTGCTGATGGGTGTCGTGCTGGTGGGGGTGCTCGCGGTCGGGGCGCTGGGCGTGCTCGTCGTCGAGCGGCGCCTCGCTGTGCGGGGGCTTGCCCGCGTCGCCGCCGGGTCGGCCGCCGGGTTCGCCCTGTCGGCGCCGTTGTGGCTGCCGGGCATCTCGGTGCTCTCCCACTCCGCCCGCATCGGCAAGCACGTCGACGGGCAGTTCCCACTCCACGCGCTCACGGAGGTCTTCACCCAGGGCTTCTACGGCCTGCCAATCACCGGCAGCACGTGGTTCGGCCCGGCCAACTATGTGGAGACGGCCGTCTACGTCGGCGTCGTGGCACTCGTGCTCGCCGGTGTCGCGGTGCTCGTCGCCTGGCGCCGCCCCTTCGTGGTGGCGATGACACTCGGGGCGGTGGGCTGCGTGTGCGTCGCCTACGCGATCCCCGGTGCGACGTGGGTGCCGAGCTTCGTGAGCGCGATCGGGCTGTCATCGTTGCCGATCCACCGCATCCTCGTGCTGCTGGGCTTCCCGGTCGCCGTGCTCGCCGGCATCGGGTGCGACATCGTCGTGAAGCGGTTCGCCGAGAAGGGCGTGCGGGCGGCGCTAGCGACGGCGACCGCCACCGTGGCGCTGTGCATCGGCTTCCTTTGGACCGCCGTCGGCGACCCGGGTCTGTCGACCCTCGAGGCCTCGCTGCGGCGTCAGAGCCTGCTCTGGCCGACGGCGACGATCGCCCTTTTCGTGGTGATCTGGGCCGGGACCGTCCTCGCCAGACGGCTCGCCCCGACGGCGCGCCGGCACCTCGGCGCGACCATCGGCGCGGTCCTCGTTGCCGCCCAGGCGGCGTTCCTCCTCTTCGCCGGGGTCGGGATCTACAGCTATACGAAGGACATGTTCCCGGTGACGCAAGACGTGGCGACCCTGCAGCGGATCGTCGGCACGCACCTCTTCGCCGCCGACGCGCCGAACGTCAGCTGCGCCAACCCGCGGCCCGGGCGGGTCGGCAAGCCCTGCGGCATCCGGCTCTGGCTCGGCGTCGGCTTCATCCCGAACATGCAGCTCGGCTACCAGATCGACGAGCTGGGCATGCACGATCCGACGATTCCGGCCTCGTACTTCACCGCTTGGCCGGTCCCGGACGCGGGACAGTCGTACTCCGGCAACCTGCAGTTCTTCGCCCCATCGATCGACACCGTCGCCCTCGCCCACCGCTACGGGGTCTCGTACGTGCTCGTCGGGCCGAGCCTGCCGGTCCCGGCGGGGATGGAGCCGGTCGCGCACCTGCCGATCACCGGCGGCTACCTCGTCCTCGCCAAGGTCCCGGGTTCGGCGCGCTTCAGCTTCCTCGCCCCCCCCACCAGCGCCCGGGTGCTCGGGTCGAGCCATCCCGGCGACGCCTCGTACCGACTGCGGGTGAAGGTCGACAAGCCCACCGAGCTCGTCCTGCGGCTCACCTACCTGCCGGGTTGGCACGTCACCGCCGACGGCCGTGCACTCGCCGTCCACCGCTACGAGGGGTCCTTCCTCGCCGTCACCGTGCCGAAGGGCACGCACACGCTCGTCGCTCACTACTGGCCGCGCGACCTCAGCTACGGGATCGCGCTGGCGCTGCTGGCGCTACTGGCCCTCGTGCTGGCGCCCTTCGCGGCTACCTTCCGGCGGCTCGGCTGCGCGGCCCTGGCGTCGGCCCGCCGCCGGTTCGCGGGGTCGCGGGGCGCCTCCCACGAGCCCGCGGCCACGCCCGGGGCCTAGTCCATTTGCGCTAGGGCGTGTACATATGGGGCTGGTCGCGCCCGTCCGGCTGACACGCGTTGACCATTCGGGCTGGTCAGACAGACCAAAACCCCCCAGCTCTTAACTGACGAGGGTTACGTTCCGTTAGTAGCCCGTTGGAGTCATCGATCTGAAGAAAGGTACCAGCCATCATGTTCGACACTTACCGAGAAATGCGCAAGGCCAAGATGGAAGGTCTCGATCAAGAAGGATTCACCTTGATTGAACTCCTGATCGTCATCATCATCATGGGTATCCTCGCCGCCGTCGTCGTCTTCGCCCTCGGCGGGGTGACCGGCACGAGCGCCGTCGCCGCGTGCAACACCGACGTGAAGACGGTCGAAGTCGGGGTCCAGGCGTACTACGCCCAGAACAGCAACTTCCCGACCGCGATTAGCAGTCTGACGACTGGCGCGAACGCCGCCCTCCGGAGCTGGCCGGCCAACAATTCCTACTACTACGTCGGTCTT
>PLPK01000006.1 GCA_003159795.1 Acidimicrobiaceae bacterium
GCCGACACGGTGTTCGTGATGGTGGCGAACCGGCTCTTGGATCCCGCCTCCAAGCGCCACACCATTCTCGAATGGCTCTCCCAGGTCGCGCTGCCCGACGGTGTCTCCGCCCCGCTCCTCGACCAGTGCTACCGCGCCCTCGACGTGATCGCCGAGCAAAAGGAAGCGACCGAGGAGGTCCTCTACCGACGGCTGACGGACCTGTCGAACCTCGACCTCCGCCTCGCCCTCTACGACTTGACCTCGACGTATTTCGAGACGAGCCGTGGGCCCTCCGAGGATTTCTCCTCCCGTGCCTACGGCTACAGCCGTGACAAGAGGGGCGACCGCCCCCAGGTCGTGATCGGCCTGCTCGTGACGGGCAACGGGATCCCGATCGCCCACTACGTCTTTCCCGGCAACACCCGGGACTCGACGACGCTTCAACAGGTGATGGCCGACTACCAAGCGCGCTTCGGCGTCGGTCGGATCGCGCTCGTCGCCGACCGGGGCCTCATTTCCGAGCAGAACCTCGCCGACGTCGCGGCAGCCGGCTTCGACCACGTGCTCGCCACACGACTCCACCACGACGGCGACGTCGCGGCAGTCCTCGAGCGCGCCGCAGCTGTCGGCGACAACACGTGGAGCGCGGTGCCGGGCTTTCCGGGAACGAAGGCCTTCGAGGTGAACCATGGCGGACGGCGATTCGTCGCGGTGTCATCAGCCGAGCGAAAGGCACGCGACGATCGGCGACGCGAGGAGCTCCTCGTCCGGGTGGAGTCCAAGCTCATCACGCTCGCCGATCGCGTGCGGGCGGGAAAGCTCGTCGACCCGGCGAAGATCGGTGCCGCCGCGGACCGCATCCTGCGGGACTCGGGCGTCGGGCGGTGCTTTGCCGTGACGATCCGGCACGGCGTCTTTTCCTGGCGCTTCGACGAGGAGGCGCTCTCCTACGAGGAGAAGCTCCTCGCCGGTCGCTACGTGCTCGTCACGTCGCTCAGCCCCAAGGAGGCGTCGGTGACCGACATCGTGCGGCACTACAAGATGCTCCAGAACGTCGAGCGCAGATTCCGCGTGATGAAGGACTTCCTCGGTCTTCGTCCCGTCCACCACCGACTCGAGGAGCGTGTCCGCGCCCACATCGCCCTGTGCGTGATCGCCGCGGTGATCGAGGCGGTGATGGGCGACGATCTCGCAGCCGCTCAGCTGAAAGACCCCGATCTGCCCGAACAGACGATGACACCGCGCCGCGCCCTCGCCGAGCTCGGGAAGATCCGCCGGCACCACCTCCACGCCGGACGCGACATCGAGCTCGTCGACCGGCCCGACAAACTGCAGCGCCAGATCCTCGACGCGTTCCGGGTCGAGGACTCGACCTGGGGAAGAGCCAAACTCTCCTGAGCAGCCCCTACGCGTGACGCGTAGGGGAAACAACTGTCTGTCGCGCCACCGCTACCAGCACATTCGCGAAACAGACGCTGAACTCCGGTCTGCACCGGTCGTGACGACCGACGAAGGTTCGACGGGGTACCAGCCCGCCAGAACTCCATCTGGGGTCAGGCACCACGTGCCGACAGGAACACGACTCTTCTTCGAGACGTAGTCGACGCTCACACAGGTGACAACCCCGACGGGCAGCTTCCTGTGCGAGATCTTCCACGTGTAGTCGTGTCGTAACTCAGGCGAGAGGATCCCGACAAGGTTCTCCGCCGCGTACGGCTCGTACATTCCGCTCACCGACGCCGTACCGATACTTCCAAGGTCGCCGTGCGGAATGGGCCCGACACACACCCAGGGCTGAACGGCGGACTTCTGCGCGCACTCGTAGACCTTCCCCGCGGGATTCTCGTCCCACTCGGCTCCAACCAACCACGCTTTTGGGCTTCTCACCGTGAACCGGTACATCCAGCCGACAGAAGGCCAACCGGTCGCAGTGAGCTTCGAACGTTGCTGCGCGACCGTCATCGTCGCGGTGACGAACCCGGCGGCGGACAATCGGTACGTGGCAGAAAAGCTGCTCGTCATACCTCTGAGCGCGAGCGCCCTCAAGGCATCTGCCGTGAGGCTCACGTCCGCCTTCGGACTGGCCTGTACAGGTCCACCGTCGCCCACCATCATCGCGGTGGTCGCGACAACAGCCAGCGCAAAACTGGACCAGCGCTTCACCCACGCCGAGTGGGCTGGCGTACCGAGCCTATTTGTCCCCAAGACCACAGTGCCCGTTTCGTCAGACATCATCCCGTCTCGCTCTCTCAACCTGCGCTGACCAGCGCCGCTTTGACCACAGTACGCTCAAGAGCCCAAAAAAGTTCTGCCACCCCGCCACGCGAAAACTCCCGCCCGAGGTGCCCAGCCAGCGCCCCAAGGGGAAGCACTGGCTGGGCTTTAGGGTTGAATCAGTTGTACCAGTAGTTCCACGTAGAATCGAGGTGCACATAATCGACATAGCTCGGAGCGAACCTGGGAGAATCGACACGGTGGGAGGACAGAGACTCGCGGCACTTGTCGCGTTCCTGAGCGTTGCGATCGCCGGTGCGCATCCGTTTGCGTCGTTCGACGGCCATGGACCCCGAGCCGCGAGCGACCCCCAGAATTTCGTGCGCGTCATTTCCCCTCACCTGAATCCGCTCGATTTGACCGTCGCACTCCGCTCGGCGAGGAAAGGCGACCTGGCCGCAGGAATCGGTTCCGCGTCCTACCTCGCACGCGGGCACTGGACGATGCTCCCCTCCTCACCGCTTCCGCCCCGCATGGGAGCGGCGGAACTTTGGACGGGAAAGCAGCTCTTCGTATGGGGCGGGTTCACCAAACAGCAGATATACGAGCAGACGATCCCTCGCTCCTACGGGCGTTCACCCGGCGGCGCGCTGTATTCCCCGTACACGCGCAGCTGGTCACTCCTTCCACCCTCACCACTTGCTCCACGAACCGACATCGCCGCGGTGTGGACGGGCAAGATCGCCGTGTTGTGGGGAGGCGACCGCGAGACCTTCGGACACGGCAGCTTGCGCGTCTACGGAGATGGGGCCGCATATTCGCCGACGGAGCACCGATGGCGCACGCTCCCGCCAGCTCCGATCTCAGCGCGCCTCGCTTCGGCCGTCCTCTGGACGGGAAGCCGCGTCGTCGTGATCAGCGGACTCACACGACCGGGAGGGTTGCTACTTAACGGCGCAGCATTCGACCCCAGCACGTGGAAGTGGTCGCGAATGCCACAGTTGCTCATCGATCACCGCGGACTGCTCGTCAGCGCCGACTTCGTTTGGACGGGAAAGCGACTCGTCGCGTTTCTCGAGTACCAGATCACGACAAGGCTCACCAAGGACTCCTTCTCCTTGTCGGCTTACGGACCGGTGGCCGAGCTGCGGCCTGGAGCGACTTCTTGGACTTTCCTGCGGCCCGCGCCGGAATGGGTCTCCACACTTGGCGCAACGACCATTTGGACAGGTTCTCGCATCCTCGTCGTCGATGCGACCGCGTGTCTTCCGGGCGAAAAATGCCCCGGGCAGGACGACGCGGACACCGTCAACGTCTTCGATCCGACGACCGACTCATGGTCACGTTGGCCGCCCAATGCAGTCGCGAGCGACGCCGGTCCCGTCGTCTGGACGGGAAGAGCGCTCTATGCGATGAACGAAACCATGAGCTCGTCACAAGACAACCTCGCGCTCGGTGACGGGGTGGCATACGACCCGAGCAGTCAGAAGTGGCTTGCCGTACCGAAGATCCCGTGCAGTTCCCCTGGCGGTCCGACGCTTCTGTGGACAGGTGAATCCGTTCTCTATTTTGGGCTCGCGGGAGCGCAGAACTGGACAAATTGTGGAGCGATACTCGTTCCATCGCCGCACCCTTGAGGCATCGAGCCCGACCGATCTGCGTGAGGGAATCTAGTTGGGCCGTCGCCACGTAGATCGACTTTGCCGAGCCGTATCCCCAAACACTCACGACGAGGGGCGTCTTGAAGTGTCTCTGAACGCCGGCTTGGAGCGCAGTTAAAGGACGATAGGCGACTAGTTGTGCTCTCTCGCTCGCCGCCGCCGAAGGTCAGTCACCACTAGCATCGCTGCCTTCAAGCGAGTTCTTGTAGATACACGCTTGCATCTCCGGTAAGGGTCCGTCTGGGGACACATTCGGGGACACCACGAGGACGCCCAGTTCGTTGCCGAGGACGAGAAGGTGAGTGAACGCGTCAACATTCCGCCTGCTATCGACCCGCTCATCGATCTAGCCGTTCTGTCGCATCGCTCAACTTCATGCCGCTCCTTGCAGTCCCCCTTCCCCCTTTTGGCTCTCGACTCTCAGGGCGGCTACGGCCCCAAGGAAGCTCCCGTTTCTTGCCCCACTCTCGATGCCCCCAACGGTGGAGTCGAGCCGGAGCGCAGTGTCAGCATTTCGGCTGATCTGTCTCTCCGGCCCGCTCCCCGAACCGGACGTGCGACTTCCATCGCATCCGGCTCTCCACGAGCGCAATGCGTTACCTTGCCTTGGCCATCGGCGGCCCGCTCCATGGTGTCGGAATGGCGTTCCCGCGATAGCGATAACGCGTCACCGACACGGCGCCGCAGTTGAACAGCACAACACCCTGCTCGGACCACGACCCGAACAACTGGTAGCGGCGTCGCAGGGCCTTCCAAGTCGCATGGGGATGCTTGCGCCGAAGCCAGTGGAAGACCCGGTGCCACGTGTAGTCACCGAGGTATCCAAAGGTGGCGCTCGACACCCCATGCCGGAAGTACGTTGTCCACCCTCGCAACGCCAGATTCAATCGGCGCAGGAGGACGGAGAGCGGACTGTTCGTTCCCTGTTTCATGATCGCCCGCACCGTGGCCATGATCGAGGCGAGAGCCTTCTTCGACGGCCAGGTGTAGACGAACACTTTGTTCGATCCTCTCTTCTTCTGCCGCTGGATGCGGAAGCCGAGAAAGTCGAACCCCTCGTCGATATGGACGACCGTGGTCTTTTCCTCCGACAGGCGAAGGCCCATCGTTTTCAGCACCGCCGCCACCTCGTTGCGCAGAGCCTCGGCATGCGCCTTGGTTCCGGTCACCATCACCACGAAGTCGTCCGCATACCTGATGAGGCGGTAGTTGGGTTCGTCGTGGCGACGGCGTCGTTCTCTGTCGTGTGAGGTCGCCATCGTCGTCTCCCAGGCCGTGACGAAGTGCTCGTCGAGGACGGAAAGAGCGATGTTGGCGAGCAACGGAGAGAGGATGCCTCCTTGCGGTGTGCCGGTCTTCGTTCCGATCAGTCGGGCGTCCTCGGTGAGGATGCCCGACTTCAAGAATGCCTTCACCAGTTCGAGGACTCGCCTATCTCCGATTCGATTACGCATCCGCTCTAACAACGCAGAGTGCGAGATCTCGTCGAAGCACGCCGTGATGTCACCTTCGAGCACCCACTCATATGAGCGGGTAGCGAGGTAGTGGATCTCGGCGATGGCGTCCTGTGCCCGGCGCTTCGGACGGAAGCCGTAGCTGCACGGCTTGAAGTCCGCCTCGAAGATTGGCTCGAGGACCAGTTTCAAAGAAGCCTGCACGATTCGATCCCGTGTCGTCGGGATGCCGAGACGGCGGCGTTTGCCGTTCGCCTTCGGGATCATCCGTTCTCTGACGGGCAGGGGTCTGAAGCACCGGGCCTTGAGGTCATCTCGTAGCCCGGCGAGCAGACCCTCGCCGAATACGATCGAGCTTGGTTGCACTCCATCTACTCCGGCCGATCGTGCACCTCGGTTGCCCCGTACCCGGTGCCATGCCACCACGAGGAAGGCAGGATCGGCGACGAGGTTGAACAAGTCACAGAACCGACGCTCAGGGCTGTCGGTCGCCCATTGGTGCAACTTCGCCTGCATACGCAGTACCCGTGGCCAGGCCTCGGAGAGATCGGGCCACGGCTCGTCGGTGTTCACCGGCGGCCTCCTGCCATTGCCCTGGCGTTACTGCTCACTCGCTGGGTCCCTTCGCCATGTACGTGGCTTTCCCACGCTCGGACTACTACGGACCCTCCGTCCCACCTCAGGACCCTCAGCCGACAGCGGGCCTGCCCGCCGACGCACCGGTTGTGCGACGGGTTGGGCGATCCCGAGGTGGTTCCCACGTTTCACCATGCACCGGTCGACGGGGTTGGCGCCCAGCTCTTCCCCTGCAGCCTCGCCACGAGTACGCCGCAGGCTTTCCTCGTGGCCTCCTCGTCGGCCTCGATATTCCGACTTCGGAGTCGCCGTCTCGTTTCCGAGTCGACGTGCACTGCCGTCCGGCCCGCATCCCACAGTTTGGAGCCGGGGTAACCGCTTAAGGGGGTTCAACCACTGCTTCACTTTCGTTGCACCTTTCCGTCTTGCTTGTCGGACCCAGACCATCTGTAGGTGCTGGTCTGTCCCGCCGTTGTCAGGGCTGCTTCCCACCCTCCGCTTCGCTTCCAGCATCAGGCTGCCCTCAGCTTCACCAATCTGCTGCGACAGATCGGTAGTGGAGCCCTTTCATCTCCACCCGGTTTGAACATGGCGCAAGGTGGCGCACAACGAGTCCGGGTTAGACACCCTTGGAGGTACCGCCCTCCGGGCGGGACCTCCCGCTGCCGGGCGCGTTTAGCGACCCAGTGCGATGATCCGTCTCCCTTTCCGCACATCTGGGG
>PLPK01000070.1 GCA_003159795.1 Acidimicrobiaceae bacterium
CTTCCCGAGGATCGAGGCTAACGCCCCCGAGGACAAGGCCTTCGCGGTGTCCTTCAAGAAGCTCGCCGGATTCCCCAGCGGGACCTACACCCCCGAGGCATTTGACGCCACGAACGTGATCATCTCGGTCATGAAGTCCATCGGCGCCCACGTGACCCGGGAGGCGATCGTCAAGGGCCTGCACAAGGCCAAATACATCGGCCTGACCAAGACGATCAAGTTCGAGCCCAACGGGAATATCGCGGGCAAGACCATCTTCGTCTACAAGGTCGAGAAGGGGAAGATCGTCGAGCTCGGCTCGACCCTCTCGCTGATCAAGTCGTCCTAACCTTCGCCGCTTCCGTGGCCGGGTGACCCGTCAATCGCGGGAACCCCGGCCACGGCGGCTGGCATTGGCCTGGCGGAGAACCAGCCGATGTGCTTCACGCAGAACTTCTGGAGCTTCTTCATTGGCGGAATTGCCAATGGATTTCTCTACGCGCTGATCGCGCTCGGTTACACCCTCGTCTACGGCGTGCTCCAACTCATCAACTTCGCCCACAGCGAGGTCTTCATGAGCGGCGGCTTCGCCGGGTACTTCGTCGTCAACGCGGTGATCGGCCAGTCGTCACCGCACGGCCTCGCCTCGGTCGGCCTGATCGTCCTCGGGACGGCGGCCGGCGCCGTCGGTGGGGCGGTGGTCGCCTACCTGCTCGAACGGGTCGCCTATCGTCCGCTGCGCCGCCGGAAGGCCCCGCGCCTCGCCTTCCTCATCTCGGCGATCGGCGCGTCGTACTTCCTCTACAACCTCGCCGGCAAGGAGTTCGGCCGGAACGGCTACTCGCTGCCGTTCCTCTACCCCTTCCAGACCGGCGTCACCGTGTTCGGCACCGGAATCCAAACCTACTGGGTCGTGATCGCGATCGCCGCGATGATCATGCTGGTCCTGCTCGACCGGATCGTCGCGGCGACACGGCTGGGCCGCGGAATCCGCGCCGTCGCCCAGGACGCGGAAACGGCCAGCCTCATGGGTGTCAACATCGACCGCGTCATCGCCCAGACCTTCATCCTCGGCGGGATCCTCGGCGGCGCCGCCGGCTTCCTGTTCGGTCTCAGCTCCGGCGTCGTGTACTCGATGGGCTTCACCCCGGCCCTCAAGGCCTTCACCGCGGCAGTGCTCGGCGGGATCGGCAACATCCGCGGCGCGGTGCTTGGCGGCCTCGTGCTCGGCGTGGCGGAGAACATGGGGGTCATCTGCGCCCCGACTGAGTGGCGTGACGTCGTCGCCTTCGGCATCCTCGTCGCCGTCCTCATCATCCGGCCGACGGGCATCCTCGGCGAGCGACTCGGGCGGTCTGCATGAGCGCGTTGGCGTCGACGACCGTGTCGCTGTTCCGCTCGGCGCGACAGAGCGCTCACGCCCGGCGCCTTGTCGCCTGTCTCCTCGGCCTGATCGTCCTCGCCGTCATGACCGGGCCGTCCGGCAGCAACACGGCACCGGTCTCGGGTTTCACGGGGTCGCTCTTCCACCCCCGCGTCCTCGTCTTCATCGCCATCGGCCTCGGGCTCTGGGGTCTCATCACGGCCCAACACCGCTGGGGCGAAGCGCTCAAGCGGACGAATGACAACCTCATGACACTGCCCCGCCGGATGATGCCGGACCGGCGCGTGCGCCTCGTCCTTTACGCCGCGCTGCTCGCGGTGGCGATTCTCGTCCCCCTCCATGTCAACGCCTTCTGGCAGGACGTCCTCGTCGACCAGATCGGCATTTACGTGCTCCTCGCGATCGGCCTCAACGTCGTCGTCGGGTACGCGGGGCTCCTCGACCTCGGCTACATCGCCTTCTACGCGATCGGTGCCTACTCGACGGCGTTCTGGACCGGTGCGCTCCCGGTCCACCCGCCAATGGTTCTCAACGCCTTCTGGGCGATCCCGTTCGCGATCGGCACGGCCATGCTCTCCGGCGTCCTCATCGGCGCACCGACGCTTCGATTGCGGGGCGACTATCTCGCGATCGTGACGCTGGGCTTCGGCGAGATCATCCAGATCGTCGCGACCAACCTGCAAGGGGTGACCGGGGGCTCGCAGGGGGTGATCGGCATCCCCCACCCGGACGTCAACCTCCTCGGGATCCACTACTCGTGGCTGATCGACCCGCTGCCGTACTACTACCTGCTCCTCGTGTTCGTCGTTGCCGCGCTGATCGCCTACTCGTTCCTCGAGCACTCCCGGGTGGGCCGCGCCTGGACGGCGATCCGCGAGGACGAGGTCGCCGCGCAGTCCGCGGGGATCAACGTCTTGAAGTACAAGATCATGGCGTTCGCGATCGGCGCTTCCACCTCGGGGTTCGCGGGGATGCTCGAGGCCAGCAAGATCTCCTTCATCGAGCCCGGCGACTTCACCGTCCAGCTCTCGATCCTCATCCTCGTCCTCGTCATCTTCGGCGGGATGGGGTCACTGCTCGGCGCTGTCGTTGGCGCCGCCTTCCTCCAGTGGTTCCCCTGGTACCTCAAAGAGCACCCGATGTTCGGTTTCCAGGACCAGGATCTCTACATCTACCTCGGGGCGATCCTCGTGCTGACGATGATCTTTCGCCCCGAGGGGTTGATCCCGTCACGAAGGCGAAAACGCGAGTTCGGGCTCGCCGAGCACGGTCTCGGAACCGCGGACGCGATGAGCGGCACGACGGACCCCGTGCCATGACGACGGCCCCCGAAGCAGCCCCGACGACCGTCGCCGGCGACATCATCGTCGCCATCAAGGACCTCTCCCTGAGCTTCGGCGGCGTGCGGGCCCTGGTCGACGTGACGCTCAAACAGGCGCGGGGCGAGCTCCTCTCGGTCATCGGCCCGAACGGCGCCGGCAAGACGTGTCTTTTCAACTGCCTGACCGGCGTCTATCACCCCCAGCAGGGGTCGATCACGTTCTACGGACCGCACGACAAGGCCACCCAGATCGTCGGCCGCAAGCCCCACCTCGTCAACCGTCTCGGGATCGCCCGGACCTTCCAGACGAGCCGGCTGTTCAACGCCCTCACCGCCTTCGAGAACGTGAAGATCGGCGTTGAGTCGCGCATGCACACCGGACCCGTGGGGGCGATGCTCCGGCTTCCGCGGACACGACGCGAGGAGCGGGAAAGTGACGCCCGGTCCGACGAACTCCTCGAGTTCGTCGGCCTGCGGGCGCGCGGCAACGAGTTGGCGAGCGCCCTCCCGTACGGCGACCGCCGTCGTCTCGAGATCGCCCGCGCCCTCGGCACGAACCCCCAGCTCCTGCTGCTCGATGAGCCCGCCGCCGGGACCAACCCCGCCGAGAAGTCCGATCTCGGGACGCTCATCCGCCGGGTGAAGAACGAGCTCGGCGTCACGGTGCTCCTCATCGAGCACGACATGGGGCTCGTCATGTCACTCGCCGAACGGATCATCGTCCTCAACTTCGGCCGGGTGATCGCCTTCGGCACCCCCGCCGAGGTGCAGCACGACCCGGCGGTTATCGAGGCCTACCTCGGCGCACCGACGGACGACGACACCTACGTCCCCGTCGAGCCCGACGCGAACGGGGATGACTAGCCGTGCTCCTCCAGCTCAACAACGTCGAGGTCCGCTACGGGCCCATTCGGGCGTTGCGCGACGTCAGCCTCGCCGTCGACCAGGGGGAAATCGTCGCCCTGCTCGGCGCCAACGGGGCCGGCAAGTCCACCACCCTGCGCACGATCTCCGGGCTCGTCCGCCCGGTGTCGGGGACCGTCTTCTTCGACGGGAAGCCGATCCAACGCGTGCCCAGCCACGACGTAGTCGCGCTCGGCATCGGCCACGTCCCCGAGGGCCGGCGGATCTTCCCCATGATGACCGTGCTCGAGAACCTCGAGATGGGTGCCTACCTTCACCGGGGGAACTTCTCCGAGAACCTCACGCGCGTCTTCAGCCTCTTCCCCGTCCTCGCCGAGCGCCGGAAACAGGACGGCGGAACCCTGTCCGGCGGAGAGCAGCAGATGCTCGCCATCGCGCGCTCGCTCATGAGCAGCCCGCGCTTGCTGCTTTTCGACGAGCCCTCGATGGGCCTCGCGCCGATGTTCGTGAAGACGATCTTCCAGATCATCCGCGAGATCCGAGACGAGGGCACGACGATCCTCCTCGTCGAGCAGAACGCCTCCCAGGCGCTTCACCTCGCCGACCGCGCCTACGTCCTCGAGAACGGTTCGATCGTGATGGCCGACCGAGCCGACGTCCTGCTGCAGGACCCACGAGTGCGCGCCGCCTACCTTGGAGAAGGTGCCGCCTAGACCCGGTCGACGGGCCCGGGTCGGCTCGAGTGGACGGGGAGAAGAAGACCGGTGACCGCCGTGCGCCGCGAGGACTGCGAGGCCCGGGACGCAGCGGACCCGCTCGCACCGCTGCGGGAGTTCTTCGAGATCCCCGACGGGCTCACCTACCTCGCCGGCAACTCGCTCGGCCCGCCCCCGCTCAACTCGGTTGCCCGCGTGCTCGCGACCCTGCGCACCGAGTGGGGCGAGGGCCTCGTCCGCAGCTGGGAGGCGGCCGACTGGTGGGACAAGCCCGTCACCCTCGGCGGGCGTATCGCCCCGCTCGTCGGTGCTCGACCCGACGAGGTCCTCGTCGGAGACTCCACCTCGGTCAACCTCTTCAAGGTCGCCGTCGCGGCGATGCGGCTGCGCGCCGATCGCCGGGTGATCGTCACCGACCGCGACAACTTCCCCACCGACCTGTACATGCTCGAAGCCGCCGCCGAGCTCGCGGGGGGCGCGGAGGTCCGTCGCGTCGACGATGCCGTGGCACTCGCCGACTGCCTCGACGAGTCGGTCGCCCTCGTCGAGCTCACCCACGTCGACTACCGGCTCTCCCGGCGGCACCCGATGGACGAGATCACCCGGGCGGTTCACGACGCGGGCGCCCTTATGGTCTGGGACCTCGCCCACAGCGTCGGTGCCGTGCCGGTCGCCCTGGACGACTGCGACGTCGACTTCGCGGTCGGGTCTACCTACAAGTACCTGAACGGCGGGCCCGGCTCGCCGGCGTTCGTCTTCGCCGCCGCGCGCCTCCACGAGGCGATGCGGCAACCGCTCGTCGGCTGGCACGGCCACGTGCGGCCCTTCGCCTTCGAACCCGACTACGCGCCCGCCCCCGGCATCCGCCAGTTCGCCTGCGGCTCGCCCCCGATCGTCGCGTTCGCCTCGCTCGAGGGGAGCCTCGAGGTCTGGCAGCACGTCGAGCCGCCGGCACTCTTCGCGAAGGGCCAGGCACTTTGCGACCTGTTTATCGAGCTCGTCGAGCCCTGCCTCGCAGCAGGTGGGCTCGAGCTCGTCTCACCCCGCGATCCGGCGCGTCGCGGCAGCCACGTCGCGCTGCGCCACCCCGGGGCGCTCGCCATCGTCGACGAGCTCGCGCGACGCGGCGTCTTGGGCGACTTCCGTGCACCCGACATCATCCGTCTCGGCATCGCGCCCCTCTACCTTCGCTACGTCGACATCTGGGACGCCGCGGCGGCGATCCGCGCCGTCCTCGCGTCCGACGTACCTGGCGCGGGGAGCTGAGCGAGCCGGAGCCGAACGGCCGGCCGCCGCGCCGATGCGGGGCCGCCGGTCAGACGAGTGGCGCGAATCTCGCCGTGAAATGGCGCAGCTGCCTGGGCTCGCTCTCGATCCGGTACCCGACGAGGCTGGGCGCGCGCTCCTGCACCGCCAGGCAGACCTCGATTACGTAGTCAATGTGGCTCTGGGTATAGGTGCGCCGCGGGATGGCGAGCCGGACGAGGTCCATCGCCGCCGGCTGTTCGGAGCCGTCCGGCTGCCGGCCAAACATCACGGTGCCGATCTCCGAGGTGCGGACGCCACCCGTCTCGTAGAGGGCGATGGCGAGCGCCTGTCCCGGGTACTGGAGCGGCGGGATGTGCGGCAGCAGCCCCCGGGCGTCGATGTAGACGGCGTGGCCTCCGATCGGCAGCACGACGGGGATCCCGGCGGCGTCGAGCGCCTCGCCGAGATACGCCGTCGAGCGGATCCGGTACTCCAGGTAGTCGTGCGAGACCGCCTCCTTGAGTCCCTGCGCGATCGCCTCGAGGTCCCGGCCCGCTAGGCCGCCGTAGGTGGGGAATCCCTCCGTGAGGATGAGGAGGTTGCGCGCCGCCTCAGCGAGGGCGTCGTCGTTGCAGGCGAGCCAGCCGCCGATGTTGCACAGCGGGTCCTTCTTCGCGCTCATCGTCATCCCGTCGGCGAGTCCCGCCATCTCCCGTACGATGTCCGCCACCTCGCGGTCGTGCTGACCCGGTTCACGCGCGCGGATGAACCAGGCGTTCTCGGCGAAACGGCAGGCATCCAGGAACAGCGATACCCCGTGCCTGTCGCATACCGCCCGCACGGCGTGGAGGTTCTCGAGGCTCACCGGCTGGCCGCCCCCCGAGTTGTTCGTAACCGTCACCATCACGAGCGGGACGTTCTCCCTCCCCCGCTCGTGCAGCAACGCGTCGAGCGCGGCCGTGTCGAGGTTGCCCTTGAATGGATGCAGGGCCTTCGGGTCGCGGCCCTCGGGGATGACGAGGTCCACCGCCTCGGCCCCGGTGAACTCGATGTTCGCCCGTGTCGTGTCGAAGTGCGTGTTACTCGGGATAACCCGCCCCGGCCCGCCGACGACCGTGAAGAGGATCTTCTCGGCGGCCCGCCCCTGGTGGGTCGGGATGACGTGTCGGAACGGGAACAACGACTTGACCGCACGCTGGAAGATCTCCCAGGACGGTGATCCCGCGTAGGACTCGTCACCATGCTGGATGGCCGACCACTGGTCGCGGCTCATCGCCCCGGTGCCCGAATCGGTCAGCAAGTCGATGAGGACGTTGGACGAGGCCAGGTTGAACAGGTTGTAGCCCGCGGCCCGGATCGCCTCGGCACGCTGCTTCGGCGTCGTCATGGCGAGCGGCTCGACAGCGTGGATCCGGAACGGTTCGATCACGGTCCGGAACGGCTCAGCGGGGGATCCCATCACGGTTCTCCTGGTCCTGGAAACAATCGCTGGGCACGGTGCGACCAGCGCCACGACTCTAGGTGCCTGGTGTCTTTCG
>PLPK01000027.1 GCA_003159795.1 Acidimicrobiaceae bacterium
CATGTGCTCGGCGAGCCAGCCCTCGTCCCGCGCGATCGACGACGCGATGCGCAGCGCGAGGCACTTCTTGCCCAGCAGCGCGTTGCCGCCGTAGCCCGAGCCGTACGACCAGATCTCGCGGGACTCGGGGAAATGGACGATGTGGGTGTTCTCCGGGTCGCACGGCCACGGCACGTCGGCCTCGCCGGGCGCGAGCGGCGCGCCCACCGAGTGCAGGCACGGCACGAACTCGCCGTTCGCGCCGAGGGCCGCGAGCGGCGCACTCCCCATCCTCGTCATAATCGCCATGTTGACGACGACGAGCGCCGAGTCGGTGAGCTGCACACCGATCTTGGCGTGACTCGAGCCGACCGGGCCCATCGAGAAGGGCACGACGTAGAGCGTGCGCCCGCGCATCGCGCCCGAGAAGAGCCCCGTGAGCTTGGCGCGCATCGCCTCGGGTTCCGCCCAGTTGTTCGTCGGCCCGGCGTCCTCTTCGGCGGCCGAGCAGATAAACGTCCGGGCCTCGACGCGGGCCGTGTCACGAGGATCCGATCGGGCGAGGTAGCTGCCGGGACGTTTCGCCTCGTTCAGGCGCAGCATCGTCCCCTGTGCGACGAGGAGCGCGCAGAGCCGCTCGTATTCCGCCGCGGAGCCGTCACACCACTCCACCCGTTCGGGTTCCGCCAGATCGGCGAACCACTCCACCCAGGCGGCGAGCTTGCGATGGCTGGTGGGTGTTGCGCTCAACGATCCTCCCTTTCCTCAGGTCCCATCCACCCCACCCACGGCTAGGAAAGGCCCGCGCCACCTGGCTTTCCTGACCCCGCCCGGCTTTGCCGGGTCGGCAGTCGTCGACGGCACGGTGGCGCTCGACCCTCCTGTGAAGCGGGCGCAGCCGGTGACGCGCGACCACCGGCTCGAGCATGACGAGCTGCAAGTGAGGTCTCATCCTTGTCGGCAGACGCATCGGCAGCAAACCGGTGCCTACCGACGAACGGTCTACCGTCCGCGGCCGTTCGTGCTTACGTTGCCGAGGTGGGCTTGTACCGCGACCACCCCCTACCCCGCCTGGTCGAGCGGTCCTGCCAGGTCGCGGCGGAGAGGGGTTGGCGGGCCGCGACAGTGGCCGGGCTCGGGGGAAGCATCGTCGAGATCGGCTTCGGCTCGGGGTTGAACCTCGGGTACCACCCAGACGGGGTGGAGCTCGTCTGGGCGGTCGAGCCCGCCTCGCTAGTATTGTTGCTGTCCGATAAGCAACTTAACCGGTGGCGGGACTCTTCCCGGGAAGGCGAAGGTGGCAGAAGCGAGACGTCAGGCGGGAACGCCGTCCGCGACCGACGATGACGTGGCGGTGCGCCTGCGCATGGCCGTCGCACGCCTGTTCCGGCGGATCGAGCGGACCCGGGCTGGCGCCGCCCTCACGCCGTCGGAGACAACGGTCCTCTCCGCCGTCGTGCGACAGGGGCCGCTCCGCCTCTCGGACCTCGCGCGAGCCGAGGGCATGAACCCGACAATGCTCTCCCGGATCATCCGGGACCTCGAGGAGGCCGGCCTCGTGCTGCGCCGGGCCGACCTGGTCGACCGTCGTGCCGCTCTCGCCGAAGCGACCCCGGCCGGCAGACGCTTGCACGACAGGATCCGCTCCGAACGCAGCGACGCCCTGTCGGCGGCCATCGAGCTGCTCTCGCCCGACGAGAACCTCGCCCTGGGCGCCGGCCTGCCCGTACTCGAGGCGCTCGCCGAAAGGTTGAAAGGCGAGTGCCCGTGAACAAGCGCCTGCGCCGGTTCAGGAAAACCACCTTCTCCGCGCTGGCGATCCCCAACTACCGGCTGTACTTCACCGGCCAGTCGATCTCGCTCATCGGCACATGGATGCAGATCACCGCCCAGGCCTGGCTCGTATTCAAGCTCACCCACTCGAGTACCGACCTGGGCTTCGTCGTCGCGGTCCAGACCCTCCCGGTGCTGCTCCTCTCCCCGTACGGCGGCGTCATCGCCGACCGGGTGGACAAGCGCCGCCTGATGATCGTGCTGCAGACCGGCATGGGCCTCCAGGCGCTCACCCTCGGGCTGCTCTGCCTGTTCGGCGCCGTGCACTTCTGGGAGGTCTGCGCGCTCGCCGTCGTGCTCGGGCTAAACAACACCTTCGAGATGCCCTCCCGGCAGGCCTTTATCCGGGAAATGGTCGGCCGGGGCGAACTCCGCAACGCCGTGACGCTGAATTCCGTGATGAACAATGCCGCCCGGGCGATCGGCCCGGCGATCGCCGGGGTGCTCCTCGCGACGGTCGGAGACGGGGAGTGCTTCGTGATCAACGCCGCGAGTTTCGCGGCCGTCGTCACCTCGCTCCTCATCATGGACACCGCTGCGCTGCGGCCGAGCGTGCCCGAGCCCCGGGCGAAGGGCCAGCTGCGAGAGGGTTTCGCCTATGCGGCGCACACGACCGAGATCGCCGTGCCGCTCGTGATGATGGCCCTCGTCGGCATGCTCGCCTACGAGTTCAGCGTCAGCCTGCCTTTCTTCGCGACCCGCACGTTCCACGGCGGCTCCGAGGTCTACGGCTTCATGACGGCGACGATGGGGATCGGCGCCGTCGTCGGCGGACTGTTCACGGCGGCCCGCGGCCGCACCGGACTGCGCCCCATGATCATCGCCTGCGCGGGCTTCGGGCTGGCGATCCTTTTCACCGCGCTCGCGCCGGCGCTCGCCTTCGCCTACGTGGGGTTGCTCTTCGTCGGCTGGGGGAGCGTCTCGTTCGTCTCGGTCGGCAATTCAACCATCCAGCTGAGCTCGGCGCGAACCATGCGCGGCCGGGTGCTCTCGTTGTGGCAGCTCGCCTTCCAGGGCACGACACCGATCGGCGGCCCGCTCATCGGCTGGGTGATCGCCGAGTCCGAGCCCCGGATCGGCCTCGTCGTCGGCGCGGCCACCTGCCTCATCGCGGCCGGCCTCGGCGCGGCCATCGCCCGTCACCGCCTCAGCTCGGCCCACGCCCCCGACGCCGTCGCGCTCGTCGCCGAGGAGGCGACCACCCGGATCACGTGACCGGCGAGGCTCGACGGCCGGAGTGCCGGGTGAGCAGTGCACCCCAGCAGCCCTCTCAGCCGGGCTGGATCGGGCGCGGCGGGTTGGCGACAAGTACGTTTGCCTCCCCCGCCGTCGCCGCCCAGACGATCGCCCGACGGGCCGAGCTCGGGAGGGTCGACGGGGATCCGGCGGGCCGCCGCCAGCATCTCGCCGGCCCGGAGGTGGTCGTGGAACTCGGTCGCGGTGGCCGCCGGGTAGACCGTCGAGACGACGACGCCCGACGGGCCGAGCTCGAGCCGCGCGATCTGGCCGAGCAGGTTGAGGGCCTCCTTCGTGGCGGCGTAACCGGCGATGCCCGGGAAGAGCCGCCGCGAGGTCGCGGAGCTCACGTTGACGACGGCACCCGTGACTGGGACTGCATCGAGGGCACGACCGCCTGCGTCATCGGCAGGGCGGCGGTGCCATAGAAGTCGAACACAGCCCGGAGGTCGTCGGGGTCGATCAGGGCGACCGGCACGTGCAGGCCCTGGCCGGCGTTGTTGACGGTCAGGTCGACGCGGCCGTGCACGACGACGACGCGGCCGACGAGCCAACGACGGTCATCGGCCACCGTGGCGTCCGTCGGCACGGCGATCGCGTCGCCGAGCCCCGCCACGAGCGCCTCGAGACGATCGGCGCGACGGGCCGCGTGGACGACGCTCACGCCCCCGGCGGCGCGCAACCGGGCGGTCACCGCGCCGATCCCCGAGGACGCACCCGTCACGATCGCCACCGCACCGTCGAGCTCCGTCGCTACCTTCCCACCGGTGGCCTGTTCACCGGGATCCCCTCCGACCAGGGCCGCGGGCGGTCGTTCCGGAACGGAAGATCAGTTGAGCCGAGCCGCCGATCTCCCCCGGTGGGCGAGGGGGGACTTGAACCCCCACGTCCTTGCGGACACAGGAACCTGAATCCTGCGCGTCTGCCAAATTCCGCCACTCGCCCGGTGAGGTCGCGATGCTAACCGACGACCGGAACGAGTTTGTCCACCCCGATAGTGTTGAAACGGCATGGGACTCCAGCAGTTCGAGCGCCGGCTCGAGCGTATGGTCGAGGGAGCGTTCGCGAGAGCGTTTCGCGGTGAACTCCAACCGATCGAGCTCGGCCGGCGACTGACCCGGGAGATGGACCTCCATCGCGCGGTGTCGGTCCGCGGCCTCGTCGCGCCGAACCAATTCGAGGTCGCGCTGTCCCGGGACGACTACGAGCGCTTCGAGGGATTCCTGGACGCGCTCGCCAAGGAGCTGGCCGAGGCGGCCCGCGAGCACGCCCACGCCGAGGGCTACACGTTCCTCGGCGCCGTGGTCGTCGAAATCACCTCCGACGGGGCGTTACCGAGGAGCTCATTCGAGATCGCGAGCGAGGTCGTTGAGAACGCCGAGAAGACCGCCGGGTGGATCGTGCTGCCGGACGAGCGCCGGGTCGGCGTCGGCGCCGAACCGGTGACCATCGGGCGGATGCCCGACTGCACTGTGCCGCTCGCCGACCCGAACGTGTCGCGGCGCCACGCCGAGGTCCGGCGGGACGGCGACCGGGTCTTCCTCGTCGATCTGGGTTCGACGAACGGCACACGGGTCAACGGCGTCCCCGTCCACCAGCGGCAACTTGTCGACGGTGACGTGGTCACGGTCGGGATCACCGCCTTCCGCTACGAGGCTGACTAGCCCAGCTGCGATGACACACGGCATCCTCGACATTCTCCGTTTCTTCCTGCTCGCACTGATCTGGCTCTTCCTCCTCTACGCGGCGCGCATGGTCTACGTGGAGGTCCATCGGGGCCAGCGCGAGCGTGCGGCCCGCGGCGGGGGCGGAACGGCCAAGGCTTCCCCAAGCCAGGTGCCCTACCTCCGGATCCTCGAGTCCAAGGAACGGAAGGGCGAACGCATCGCCCTCGGCGAGGAGACGACGATCGGCCGCTCGGCCGCCTGCACGATCAGCCTCGACTCAGACCGCTTCGTCTCGGGTCTCCATGCCCGCATCGTCGAGCACGAGGGGATGTGGTGGATCGAGGACCTCGGCTCGACAAACGGCACCTTCCACAACGCCCGGCGGATCGTTGCCCCCGAACGGCTGCGGCGGGGCGACCGCTTCACCATCGGGTCCACGATCTTCGAGGTCGCCCGGTGACGAGGTTCACCGCCGCCGTCGCGACCGACCCGGGAAGGGTGCGGGCTTCGAACCAGGACCGGGCGGTCGCCAACGACCGGCTCCTCGCCGTTGCCGACGGGATGGGGGGACACGTCGGGGGGGAGATCGCGGCCCAGCTCGCCGTCGAGGCCGTCGGGCGTTCGTACGAGGCACACCCGACGGCCGCCGGACTCGTCGCCGCTCTCCGGGAAGCGAACGACGAGATCTGTGCCCACGGCGACGAGGACCGCCGGTTGCACGGCATGGGCACAACGCTCACGGCGGCGGCGCTCCTCGAGGCCGCTGGGGGTGCGCGACTCGTCGTCGCCCACATCGGTGATTCCCGCGCCTACCTCTATGGGCGGGGCGGGCTCCGCCAGCTCACCGAAGACCACAGCCTCGTCGAGGAGATGGTGCGACGGGGCGAGATCACCCGGACCGAGGCCTTCTTCCACCCGCACCGCCACATCCTCACGAGGGCGCTCGGCGTCGACCGGCAGCTCGACGTCGACACGTGGACGGTCGACGCGGCCGAGCACGACCGGATCCTTCTGTGTAGCGACGGCCTGACGAACGAGTGCCCCGACGGCGAGATCGCGGAGATCCTGGCCGCGAACACCGATCCCGGCGACGCGGCGCAGGCGCTCGTCGTGCGCGCCCTCGAGCACGGCGGGAGCGACAACATCACGGTGGTCGTCGCCGACGTCGAGGGGACCGTCTCCGGAACCGGAGTGTCGAGCCGCGACAAGGCGGCGACCGGAACCGCGCCGGCGACGTCCCCGGCGGCCGCGCCGCTGCCCCCCGGCACGGCCTATGCCCGGCCGAAACCCCCATCCCGCCGCCGCCCGCGTCCCGGCGAGCGTCTCGTCACGCCCTGGTCGGCGCTGTTTGTGCTCGCCCTCGCCGGGGTGCTTGCCGGCGCCGCCGGCTTCGTCGAATGGTTCGTGAAGGCCTCGTACTTTGTCGGGTTCGAGCGCAACAGGGTCGGCATCTTCCGCGGGCGACCGGGGGGGTTCCTGTGGTTCAAGCCGACCCTCGTGGAGACGACGTCGCTCGCGCGCAGCGCCGTCTACCCGCCCAGCCTGCCGTTCTTGAAGGCGGGGCTTCTCGAGCCTTCCCTCTCCGCGGCGCAGGGCGCGGTGCGAACCCTCGTCTCGGAGAAGAACAAGCTCGGGCTCTCGGCGGTGTTCACGACCTCCGGTTCGGCGACTCATGGGCGCGTTACACCCGGCGCGGCGGCAAGGGGGATCTGAGATGAACAGGCGGATTCGCGCCTTCGCGCTCGTGTCGCTCGCCTGCTTCGGCCTGCTCCTCTTACAGCTCGGCAACCTCCAGGTCCGCCAGGCGACGGCACTGCAGCACTCGAAGTACCAGCCGAGCGCGTACACGGGCGGCCCTTTCGAACAGCCCCGCGGCGAGATCGTGAGCTCCGACGGCGTGGTACTGGCCGAGTCGATCCCGTCGACCAGCGACTACCGCTACTTCCGCCACTATCCCGACGGGCCGCTCTTCGCCGGGATCACCGGCTACTACGACGTCACTGGGTCTTCCGCGCCCTACGGGATGGAGGCCGAGTACAACCACTACCTCAGCCCGAACACGCCGGTGGTGCACAACCTTCAGGGCATCCTCACCGAGCGGACCGGCACCGACTCGGTCGAGATCACCGTCTCGGCGGCGCTCCAGAAGGTCGCCGCCGAGGCCCTCGGCAGCTACCGGGGTGCGGTCGTCGCGATCGACCCGCGGACGGGCGCGATCCTCGCGGCGTACTCGAGCCCGACGTACAACCCGAACAAGCTCTCCTCGACCGACGCCAAGGCGGTGGACGACTACTACACCTCGCTCAACCCCGACACCGGCGACTCACCGCTCGTCAACGGTGTGACCGCCCAGCGCTACCCGCCGGGATCAACTTTCAAGGTCATCACGACGTCGGCGATCTTCGACCACGAGCCGTCACTCGAGACCTTCGTCGCCCCGGAGGCGTCATCCATCTCGCTGCCCGACACGGTCCTGCGGCTCCACAACTTCGGCTACGAGACGTGCGGCGGCGGCCTCGCGGTGGACCTCGCCCAGTCGTGCGACACGGCCTTTGCCAAGATCGGGCTGCAGCTCGGCGCCAAGCGCCTCTACGACGAAGCGACCTCGTTCGGCTTCAACAAGGTCCCGCCGATTGACCTGCCCACGGACGAGGTCATCCCGGCGGTCTTCCCGTCGACGGCGAGCTTCGCCGGGAACATCCCGGGCATCGCCTACTCGGCGATCGGCCAGGAGAACGTGGCGGAGACGGCCCTCCAGGACGCGCTCATCGCCTCGGGGATCGCCGACAAAGGGACGATCATGGCGCCGCACTTCATGTCCCGCGTCGTTGACGCCGCCGGGAACGTCGTCAAGCGCTACACGCCGCACCCCTGGCTCGAGGCGACGTCGCCGACGACGGCCGGAGAGGTCCGCACGCTCATGCTGGGCGTCGTCACCAACGGGACGGCATCGCTGGTCGGCTTCCCGCCGAGCCTCAACGTCGCGGCGAAGACCGGCACGGCCCAGACACCGGACAGCCCCTGCAACGACGACTGGCTGATCGCGACGGCCCCCGCCGGCCCGGGGGAGACCCCCACGGTCGCGGTGGCGGCCGTCGTCGTCCAGCCGACCGGGCAGTGCGACGGCACCGGCGCCGCCGTGGCGGGACCAATCGTGAAGACGGTGCTTCTCGCCGCACTCGGAATGGGCTCATGACAGGGCTCCGGCCGTCGTTTCTCGCCGCGGCTCGCACGCCTAGGATTTCGGGCGCATGACGATGACCCCGCACACCGTGATCGGTGGGCGCTACGAGCTCGGTGACCAGATCGCCCGCGGCGGGACCGCGCAGGTCTTCCTGGCCCGCGACCTCCTCCTCGGGCGTCCGGTCGCCCTAAAGGTCCTCTTCTCCGAGCTCTCGGCCGACTCGGCTTTCGTCGAGCGGTTCCGGCGCGAGGCGCAGGCGGCGGCGAACCTGTCACACCCGAACATCGTCCCCGTCTTCGACTGGGGCGAGACCGACTCGACGTACTTCATCGTCATGGAGTACGTCGACGGCGAGGCACTCTCCTCGATCATCCGCACGCAGGCCCCGCTCACCTCCGCCCAGGCCGCCTCGGTCGCCTCCGACATCGCCAAGGCGCTCGCCTACGCTCACCGCCACGGGGTCGTCCACCGCGACGTCAAGCCCGGCAACGTCCTCATCACCGCCGACGGCCAGGTCAAGGTCACCGACTTCGGGATCGCCCGGGCGATCGGCGTCGACGAGCAGGTCACCCAGACCGGGCTCGTCATGGGGACCGCGACGTACTTCTCGCCCGAACAAGCCCAGGGGCTCGGGGTCGACGGGCGCAGCGACATCTACGCCCTCGGCGTCGTGCTCTACGAGATGGTGGCGGGCCGTCCCCCCTTCGTCGGCGAGTCGCCGGTTGCCATCGCCTACCAGCACGTCCGCGAGACCCCGCAACCACCGAGTGCCTACAACGCCAAGGTCTCGCCGGCGCTTGAGGCGATCATCCTTCAGGCAATGGCGAAGCTCCCCAAGGACCGCTACCAAACCGCCGAGGAGTTCCGCGCCGATCTCGAGCGGTTCGCGCGCGGCCAGCCCGTGCACGCCCGAGTCCACCACGAGGAGGCGCCGACGGTTGCCGTCCCGACGACGGCGGCCATAGGCCGGCTCAGCGCGCCTGTGACAGCAGCGCCGTCTGCACCGGCGGGTGGCGGTCCGCCGCCGGCGAAGCGGACCACGCCGTACTGGCTCGGCAGCGGCGTCGTCTTCGCCGTCGCGATCGGCCTCATCGTCTACTTCGGTGGTCACGCGCTCGGCTACTTCGGGGGGGCGCCGTACTTGGCCGTGCCCAATGTCGAAGGGCTCTCGGCGAAGGCCGCGATCACCAAACTCACCAAGGACGGCCTTGACCCCGTGCGCAAGAACGTCAAGGGGAGCGCGAAGACCGAGGGGAAGGTCGTCTCTCAGAAGCCGACGAGTCCCGTTCAGGTGGCGAAGGGCCAGAAGGTGACGCTCTACGTTGCCCTGCCGCCGGCGAACATTCCCATCCCGCTCGTCACCGGGCTCACCCTGGTCACCGCGGAAGCCAGAGTGCATGCCGCCGGGTTCAAGTGGGCCATCAAGTGGCAGGCCCCCTTGGGGCCCGCCGAGGCCCAGAACCAGGTCGTCGACGAGGTTCCCGGGCCGCCCGGCGGCGCGCCCGCCGGGACGGTTATCACCCTTGACGTCATCCGCGGCAACTACACCGTCGCCGTGCCTCGGGTCGTGGGGATGACCCAGGCGCAGGCCGACGCCGCGATCAACACCGCCGGCCTCATCGTCGGCACCACCACGACGGAGTACTCCTATTCGGTGGCGTCCGGCCTCGTCATCCGCTCGAATCCCCCGCCGGGCCAGAAGGTGGCCACCAGCTCTGCCGTGGGCCTCGTCGTCTCGTCGGGTTCGCTCATCGCAATCCCCTTCGTCGAAGGCGAATCGCTCCAGCAGGCCCAGACGGACATCTCGAACGCCGGGCTGACCTACGTGATCATCCCGATGGTGGTGAACTCGCCTTCCGAGGTCGGCCTCATCGTCAAGGAGCACCCCGGCTGGGGCCAAATGGTTAAACCCGGCTTCCAGGTGACGCTGTACGTCGCGGTGTCGAACCCGACCACGACGACCACCACGACCACGACCACCACCACCACCACCACCACGACGAACCTGACACCGTCCACGCAGCCGGTCGGGAGAGGTCCCGGCCCGCGATAACGCGGGGCACAGCGGACAGGTCACCGTCTCCGCACCAGGGCCCCGGGGTCAGTATCCTCGGGCTCCGTGGCAACAAAGGCGAAGGCTCGGGGACAGGGACACGGACGGACGACACCCAAGGGTCGCGAGCCCACCGGCCGCTACACCCCGCCGATCCCGCGGCAGGTCAAACGGAGCCCGAGATGGTACCCGTGGCTGCTGCTCAGCCTGCTCGTCCTGGGCGTCCTTGTCATCGTGCTCAACTACATCGGCGCCCTGCCCCACAGCCCGGCGAACTGGTACACGCTGGGTGCCATCCTCGCCATCATGGCGGGCGGCCTGATGTCGACCCGCTACCGCTAACCGCATCACAGCCCTGTAATTCTCTCCAGAGTTGTCCACCACCGTGGACAACAGGCGGTGCGGCCGCTAGTGGCCCAACCAGGCCGGTTCCCGTGTGAGTCAGCGGCGAACGGTTGACGCGAGCGCCGCGCCCGACTCGGCGATCTGCATCCGCGGAACTGTCCCATAACAATGAGCGGCCGACAGGATGCCTCGGGGTCGCCCGAAGGTGCCCACCAAGTGCTGTACTGCCGCACCTACCCGGCGATCAGGGATGCCCGGAGACGCCCTGGCCGAGGTTCCTCGGAGCGCTTGGCTCCGTTAGACGAATGCGCCCACTGAACACAGCGAACTACTTCACGACGCCGATCACACCTCCGCCGATGCCGGCAATCAGGATTCCGGCCAGGACAATCCGCGCTGCTCGGGAGCCCGGCTCAGGCATTTTGAAAACCCAGATCCCAATGCTGGCATTGACGAGGAGGCTTAGCTGGGCGATGGTGAAGCCCACGCCAGTGCCCACTCGGGAGACCAAGCCAAGCAGAGCGAGATTGCCGGCGCCGAATAGAAGCCCCGCCGCAAACTCCAAGGTTGTCACCCTGAGACTCAATCTGAATGATTCGCCTGCAGGCAGCGCGAAAACGAACCCGGCAGTGAGGATGCCGAGCGCGAGGGGAAAGTTAGCCACCTGCGTCGGCACCTTTGCCCACTGAGCTGGCACAAAATAGCTACCCCACAGCAATCCTGCTGCAACGGCCCAGAGCAGGCCGCGTCGATATGTGTTGCCGGCCTTTGAAGTCGACACCGGCGGTCCTGCCAACGTGACGACAGACGGGGAGGCGCCAGCAGCATCTTGCGAACGCACAATGAGCAGCACCCCGACAAGGACGAACACGAGCGCCAGCGCTACCACCGTGAAGCGGGTGGAGCTGAAGCTCTTCAATTCGCCAAAAAGAAGGGCGCCCCACACGAACGCGGTGATGACGTTCAGTGGCGTCCAGGACCCAGCGGCACGGGCCAGTCCGATTGCTTCGGTGGCGCGAAAAGCGGAATAGTTTCCGGCCGTCCACACCAGGCCCCCGACCAAAGGCAGCCAGAACTCGCGCCAGCCGGAAGAGAGATGACCACCGCTGGAGACGAGCGCAACCGTTGCGAAAGCGAAGTTGCCAACGGTCACGTAGAAAGTCCGCAAGCGTTGGGGCACACCGCGTGCGGCCTGAGCCATCGGTATCCAGGTGCCCCACGCCACCACCGTGATGAGTGCAAGGAGCGCGGTCATGTGCGTCTCGTTGTGCGTTCGGTCAGTTGCGAGCTTCGAAGCTAGACAGTAGATCCGCGCTAAAGCCCGCGATGACCCATTCAATACCCGGTGTTTCGTCCCTCATCGGGCTCCAGGCTACATTTCGCCGCCCAATTGCTTGATGGCTTTACGACGCTGGTCAACGATCTCTGGCTTCTAAAGAGCGAGGTGTCGCCTCAGGGCCGCTCGGCCGCATAGCCGGCGATAGGTGACATTCTCACCGCCTGTACGCGCGTGTCATGTGGCGTGGGTCGTACGCCAGAGCCGTCTGATTGAAGAATCCACCTAAACGAGCGGCCGGACTTCGAGGGCCGCCGCGATCCCGCCGCTCGCTGTGTCGAGCTCGTCGAGGCCGAGGTCGACGAGGCCGTGCACGACAAGACGCGCACCACCCGCCACCCCGATCACCCGGGCGCCGAGCCCGGCACCCGCCGCGAGCCGGCTGAGCTCGTCGGGAAGGCGTGTCGCGACCAGGACGCGGGCCGGGAGCTCGGCGAAGAGACCCCCGTGGTCGGCGATGCCGTCCACCTCGGCGCCCGTGCGGGAGGCCCGCGCGCACTCGGCGAGTGCGACACCGAGACCCCCGTCGGCGACGTCGTGCAGTCCGCGCACAAGCCGCGGCGGATCGTCGTCCTCCGCCTCGCGGGCGACGAGCTCACGGACGAACCGGCACAGCTCCCGGTGTGACACAAGGTCGACCGGCGCAAGCACGCCGCCGGCGCAGCCCGCCACCGACCGCGCCCAGCGCGATCCCGCGAGCCCACCGGGCGGCGGGCCGAGGACGACGAGGGAGTCGCCGGGATGCCAACCCGGGACCGGCGGCTTGCGCACGATCCGCCCGAGCAGCCCGACGACGGCGATGACTGGGGTCGGGTCGATGTCGCACCCCCCGGACTCGTCGTAGAGCGAGACGTTGCCGCCGATGACCGGGATGGCGAGCGCCTCGCAGGCCTGCGCCATGCCGTCGATCGCCTCCGAGAGCTGCCACATCACCTCGGGGTGCTCCGGATTGCCCAGATTCAGGCAGTTCACGAGGGCGAGCGGGATCGCGCCGGCGCACGAGACGTTGAGCGTCGACTCGGCGACGGTCGCCGCGGTACCGGCCCGCGGGTCGACGGCGCACCACCCGGGGTTCCCGTCGACACTCATCGCGAGCGCCTTGCCTTCCCAGGGGAGCCCGGGGGCGGCGAGCTTGAGGACCGTGGCGTCCCCCTCTCCCGGACCGATCACCGTGTTCAAGAACAGCTGGTGGTCGTACTGGCGGTAGACGGGAGCCGGATCGGCGAGGAGCTCCAACAGGTCCCCGCCCGGGTCCGAGGGCGCGGGCAGACGCGAGGGGTCGTCGGCACGCCGCTCGACGAGGTCCGCCGGCGGCGCCAACGGCCGCTCGTAGCGAGGGGCGTCGTCGGCGAGCGACGAGGCCGGGACGTCGGCCACGACCTCGCCCCCGGGGCCGTCGAGGATCCGCAGCCGGCCGATGCCCGCCGCGTCCGGCTCGGTGACGACGCCGATCGCCGTCGCGGCGACCTCCCAGCGGTCACAGACCTCCTGCACGGCGGCGAGCGATTCGGGCGTGACGATCGCCAGCATCCGCTCCTGGCTCTCGCTTGTCATCACCTCGACCGGGCTCATGTTCGGCTCGCGCCGTGGCACGCGGGAGACGTCGACGTCCATGCCGAGGCGCGCGTGGGCCGCCGTCTCGCTCGTGGCGCACGACAGGCCGGCGCCACCCAGATCCTGGATGCCCACCACAAGACCGGCTTCGAGGAGCTCCAGACAGGCCTCGATCAGCCGCTTCTCCTCGTACGGGTCGGAGATCTGGATGCTCGGGCGCTTCGTGGACTGGCCCGCCGCGTCCGCCTCCGCGAAGCCCGCCGAGGCCAGCACACTCACGCCGCCGATCCCGTCTCGCCCCGTGGCCGAGCCCAGCAGCACGGCGAGGTTTCCCACCCCGGACGCCGAGGAGAGCACGAGACGGGAAATCGGCAGTACACCGAGGCAGAAGACGTTGACGAGCGGATTCGACCGGTAGGTCGAATCGAACGTGATCTGGCCCCCCACGGTCGGTACCCCGACCGCGTTCCCATAGCCGGCGACGCCACGTACGACTCCGTCGAGGATGTACCGGCTGCGTGCGTCATCTGGCGGACCAAAAAAGAGCGCATCCATGAGGGCAATGGGTCGCGCCCCCATCGTGAAGATGTCGCGTAGGATTCCTCCGACACCGGTTGCCGCCCCCTGGTACGGCTCAATATACGAAGGGTGGTTGTGGCTTTCGATCCGCATCGCGACGGCGATCCCGTCGCCCACATCAATGACGCCAGCGTTCTCACCAGGGCCCACGAGCACGTGGGGCGCCTCGGTCGGCAGTCGTGCGAGGTGGACCCGCGACGACTTGTACGAACAGTGCTCACTCCACATCACGGAGTACATCGCGAGTTCCGTGTCGGTCGGCGCCTGCCCCAGAATCCGCACGATCATCCCGTACTCGTCGTCGGTAAGTCCGAGGCTCCGATGACGTTCCAGGTCATCAGATTCTGCACGATCGGTGGAGACGTTCAACGCCTTCTACCCCTTCCACACGGTGTCACGAAATGGAGAATCTCATCTACCGGCATTAAGGAATTGCATTCGAACCTGTCCGCGGCCATAGTGAAGTCATGACACCACCAAGGAAGCGAACTTCGATGACGTCGGAGCACAAGGCGGCGCTCGCAGCGGGCCGGATACAGGGCCTCGCCGTGCGACGTTACCTGGAAGCCCTCGAGCGAAACCGCCCGCGGCGCGGGCGCCGACCGAGCGCCGAGTCGCTGCGCAAGCAGCTGAACGACATCTCCGCCCGTCTGAAGGACGCCGACCCCCTGCAGCGGCTCCACCTCATCCAGCACCGCAAGGGCATCGAGGCGCGCCTTGCGACCGGGACCGGCCCCGAGGACATCTCCGCCCTCGAGAAGGGCTTTGTCGCCGCCGCCGCCGAGTACGGCGCCCGCAAGGGCATTGACTACGCGACGTGGCGCGAGGCGGGGGTCCCCGCCGAGGTATTGCGGCGCGCGGGCATCCACCGGAGCGCCGGGGCCTAGCTCGCCGCTTCCGCCGGCTCGGAACGCCGGCCGGCGGACTGCCACTCCTCCGCCGCCACGAGCAGCGACTCGAAGAGCACGACCCCGTCCGTGCCGACGCCGAGGGGATCCGAGGCGCGCTCGGGGTGCGGCATGAGACCGACGACGTTGCCCTCCCGGTTTGCGACACCGGCGATGGCGTGGAGCGCGCCGTTCGGGTTCTCCCGGTAGCGGAGCACGACCTGACCGGCGGCTTCTATTCCGGCGAGGGTCGCAGCGTCGCATGTGTAGTTGCCCTCGTAGTGGTTGATGGGCAGCCGGAGCACCTCGCCACGCATGCCCCGCCCGGTGAGCACGCTCGAGACCGACTCGACGGTGCACTCCACGGTCCGGCAGATGAAGCGCAGTCCCACGTTGCGCGTGAGGGCCCCCGGGAGCAGGCCCGCCTCCGTCAGCACCTGGAAACCGTTGCAGATCCCGAGGACGGGACCGCCTTCCTCGGCGAAGTCGGCGACCGCCCGCATGACCGGGGAGAAGCGCGCGATCGCGCCGGGCCGCAGATAGTCACCGTGTGCGAAGCCTCCGGGGATGACGACGGCGCCGACGTCCCCGACGCTGTCGGCGCCGTGCCAAATGATCTCGGTCGAGGCGCCGAGCGCCGACAGCGCCCGGGCGACGTCCCACTCGCAGTTCGAACCGGGGAAACGGATGATGCCGATCTCCGCCGTCATGCCGGGACCCCCGGGGAGTCGGCGACGACGCGGATCTCGGCGGCCTCGATCACCGGGTTGGCGAGCAGCCGCTCACACATCTCCTCGGCCGTCCGCCGCGCGACCGTCTCGGTCGGCGCCTCGACCGAGAACCGGAAGACCTTGCCCACGTGGACGCCCTGCACCCCGTCAAAGCCGAGTGAGGGCAGCGCCCGCTCGATCGCGAGCCCCTCGGGATCGGCGAGCCCGGCGAGGCTGCGGATCTCCACGATGATGTCGTAGTTCACGTTTCCCCTCCGTTGCCCCACCAATCGGCGAGCCGCAGCCCGGTGATCCGCTCATAGGCCTCGACATAGCGGGCCCGCGCCGACGCGACGACCTCGCCAGGCATCGGCGGGGGCGGCGACGCCATGTCCCAGCCGGTCGCCGCGGCCCAGTCGCGCATCGGCTGCTTGTCGTACGAGGGCGGTGTCCGACCCGGAACCCAGTCCCCAGCGTCCCACAGGCGGGAGGAATCCGGGGTGATGATCTCGTCGCAGATTGTGAGTTCGCCTCCGACCAACCCGAGCTCGAACTTCGTGTCGGCGATAATGACGCCCCGACCGAGCGCGAAACGGGCTGCCCACTCGTAGGCCGCGACGCACAGCTCGCGCACCCGCCCGGCGAGACCGGCGCCGATCAGCCCCGCGGCCGCGGCGAAGGAGATGTTCTCGTCATGGCCCGCGGCGGCCTTCGTCGACGGCGTGAACACCGGCGCCCGCAGGCGGCACGCCTCCAGGAGGCCGGAGGGGAGCAGTTCGCCGTGCATCGTGCCGTCCCGCTGGTACTCCCGCCAGGCCGAGCCCGCGAGGTAACCGCGCACGATGCACTCGATCGGCAGCATCTCGGCTCGCCGGACGAGCATCCCCCGGCCGGCGAGGCCGGGCCGGCCCCGCGCCTCGGCGGGGAAACGGGCGGGGTCGGCGGTCACGAGGTGCGTCGGCGCGAGCGGGGCCAGCTCACCGCTCCAAAATGCCGTCATCGCCGTCAGCACCCGTCCCTTGTCCGGCACCGGCTTGTCGAATACGTAGTCGTAGGCGGAGATCCGGTCGGAGGCGACCATCAGGAGCAGGCCGTCGCCGGCGTCGAAGACATCGCGCACCTTGCCCGAGTAGACGAGCTCGAGGGTCACCGCCCCACCCCCCTCACGGCGTCGGTGATGCGATGCGCGTGCCGAAGCGCCCGCTCGAGATCGAACGCCCCGTCGAGGACCGTGGCGACCCGGTCGGCGCCCAGCACGGCGGCGAGCTCCCCGTCCGCCTCGAGAACGGCCCGGAACGGGCGCCGCTCGGCTGCGGAAAGGCGGGCGTCGCGCTGGACGATCGCGTAGGCCGCGTCCCGGTCGCAGCCGGCGCCGACCAGCGCGAGCAGGACAGGTTGCGAGAAGACGAGCCCGTACGAGCCCTCGAGCAGGTTCTCCCGCATCCGGTCGGCATGAACAACGAGTCCGTCGATGAGGCGGGCCGCCCGCGTCAGCGCGTAGTAGCAGAGCTGGCTGGCATCCGGCAGGATGATCCGCTCGGCCGCCGAGTGCGAGATGTCCCGCTCGTGCCAGAGGGCGACGTCCTCCAGTCCGGCGACGAGGTAGCCGCGCAGGAGACGCGCCATGCCGACCAGGCGCTCGGCGGTGATCGGGTTCCGCTTGTGCGGCATCGCCGAGGAGCCCTTCTGTCCCGAGCCGAAGGCCTCCTCGACCTCGGCGACCTCGCTGCGCTGCAGATGCCGCAGCTCCACGGCGATCGCCTCGATCGTGGTCCCCGTCGACGCCACCGCGTAGAGGAACTGCGCGTGCCGGTCGCGGGAGATCACCTGGTTTGCCGGGGTTGGCGTCAGCCCGAGCGCCGCACAGACGTACGTCTCGACCCCGGGGTCGACATTCGAGTACGTCCCGACCGCGCCGGAGAGCTTGCCGACGGCCACCGAGGCGCGGGCCTGTTCGAGCCGGACCCGGTCGCGCTCGACCTGCAACGCGAACAAGGCGAGCTTCGCCCCGAACGTCGTCGGCTCGGCGTGCATGCCGTGGGTGCGGCCGACGATCGGCGTCCCGGCGAACTCGACCGCGCGGCGTGCGAGTGCCCCGGCGAGGCCGTCGGCGGCGCCGATGAGGAGATCGGCGGCGCGACACAGCGTCACCGAGAGGGCCGTGTCGACGACGTCGGACGACGTGAGCCCGTAGTGGACCCAGGCGCTCTCGGGGAGGCCGATCGCCCTCCCCACCAAGTCGACGAAGGCGGCGACGTCGTGGTCTGTCACGCGTTCACGCTCGCCCACCGCAGCGACGAAGGCCGCGTCGACCACGGGTGCGCGCCGCCGGACCACCCCGGCCGCGGCGGGCGACACGACGCCGAGCTCGGACCACCCCTCGACCGCGAGCAGCTCGATCTCGAGCCAGAGCGCGAGCCGCGCCTCATCGCTGAACAACGCTGCCATCTCCGGGAGTGCGTAACGTTCGATCAACCCGTGCTCCCGACTCTCTCGGACACGGCGATGTCCCCCCGGTACTGAACGCCCTCGATCTCGACAGCACCGATCGCCTCATAGGCCCGCTCCCGGGCCGCTGCGATAGTCGGCGCGACCGCCGTGACGGCGAGCACCCGCCCGCCGTCGGTCCGCAGCACGCCGTCGGCATCACGGCGGGTCCCCGCGTGCAGGACGGTCACCCCTGCGACGGCGCCGGCCGCGTCGAGACCACTGATCGAATCCCCGCATCGTGGGTTGACCGGGTAGCCCGCGGCGGCAGCGACGACGCAGACGGCGGCGGTCGGCGCGCACGCGACCGCGTCGGGAACCCTCCCCCCGGCGGCCGCGGCGAGGAGCCCCGTGCAATCCCCCTCCATGCGGGGTAGCACGACCTCGGTCTCGGGGTCGCCGAAGCGCACGTTGAACTCGACGAGCCGCGGCCCGTCGTCGCCCAGCATCAGCCCCGCGTAGAGAACACCCTTGTAGTCGATCCCCCGGCGACGCAGCTCGCCGAGCGTCGGCAGCACGATCCGGTCCATCGCCTCGCCGACGACCTTGTCCTCGACGAAGGTGACAGGGGAGCAGGCGCCCATGCCACCGGTGTTCGGGCCGAGGTCGCCGTCGAGGGCGCGCTTGTAGTCCCGCGCGACCGGGAGGGCGAGAGCGTGCTCCCCGTCGCAGACGGCCAGCAGCGACGCCTCCCGGCCGACGAGCGCCTCCTCGATCACTACGCGCCGCCCCGCGACGCCAAACGCCTCCCCCGACAGCTTCGCCACGACGTCCGCCTCGGCCGCGGCGAGGTCGGAGGTGACAAGCACCCCCTTGCCGGCGGCGAGTCCGTCCGTCTTGATTACGTACGGGCCGACGGCGGCGCGCAGGTGGGCGAGCGCGTCATCGGGGCGCTCGAAGACGGCGAAGCGGGCGGTCGGCACACGGGCGGCCGCGGCGAGCTCTTTCATGTACGCCTTCGAGCCCTCGAGCCGGGCACCGTCCGCCCCAGGACCGAACACGAGCCCGCCGAGTCCCCGCAGGCGGTCGGCCAGGCCGGCGACGAGCGGTGCCTCGGGTCCGATGATGTAGAGATCGGCCTCGATCTCCTCGGGGGGCGCGGCGCTCGACTCGAGTGTGTGCCCCTCGGGGGATCGGCCGCGGATCCCGGGGTTCCCCGGTGTCACGACGACGTCGGCCGTGCGCGCGCAGGCGAGGGCGAGGGCGTGCTCCCGCGCGCCGGACCCGACGACGCAGACGTTCACGCCGCGAACCGCACGTACTGCTCGCGACCGGGTCCGACCCCCACGTAGGTGACCGGCGCCTTGGCGTACTCAGCGATCATGCGGACGTAGTCGCGGGCCGCGGCCGGCAGGTCACCCGTCTCCGTCGCCCCAGAGAGGTCGTCGCCCCAGCCCGGCAGCTCCTCGTAGACCGGCCGCACCCGGTGGAGCACGGACTGGTGGTAGGGGACGCTGGTGAGACGCTCGCCCTCGTACTCGTACGCGACGCAGAGCTTGACGCTCTCGAAGGCGGAGAGCACATCGAGCTTGGTGAGGGCGATCTCCGAGATGGAGTTCAGCCTCACAGCGTGTCGGAGCATGACGAGGTCGAGCCAGCCCGGGCGGCGGCGGCGCCCCGTGTTGGTGCCGTACTCGTGCCCGCGCTCGACGAGCGTGTCGGCGAGCTCGCCCTCGACCTCGGTCGGGAACGGCCCGGCACCGACGCGCGTCACGTAGGCCTTGGCTATCCCCACGACGCGGTTGATGTCCCGGGGCCCGATCCCGCTCCCGGTACAGGCGCCCCCGGCGGTCGGGTTCGACGACGTGACATAGGGGTAGGTGCCATGGTCGAGGTCGAGGTACGTCGCCTGCGCGCCCTCGAGCATGACGTTCTCGCCGGCGTCCAGCGCCTCGTGCACGAGTCCGACGGTGTCGCCGATCATCGGCGCGATGCGCGGCGCGAGCTGCTCCAGGTAGACGCGCGCGATCTCCCGCCCGTCGAGGGCGAGCCGGTTGAAGACCTTGGCGAGCACGAGGTTCTTCTCGCGCAGCGCGACGTCGAGCTTCTGGCGAAAGATCTTCTCGTCCAACAGGTCCTGGACCCGCAGGCCGATGCGGGCCGCCTTGTCTGCGTAGGCCGGCCCGATACCGCGCTTGGTCGTGCCGAGCTTGTTCTTGCCGAGCGAACGTTCCGTCGCCCGGTCGATCTCGTAGTGGTACGGCATGATCAGGTGGGCGTTGCCCGAGACGACCAGCCGGCTCGTGTCGATGCCGCGAGCCTCGAGCGCGTCGCACTCGGCGACGAGGACCGCGGGGTCGACGACAACACCGTTGCCGATGACCGGCACGGTTTCGGGGTAGAGCACGCCGCTCGGGATGAGCTGGAGGGCGAAGGTCTCGCCGCCGACGACGATCGTGTGGCCCGCGTTGTGGCCGCCCTGATAACGCACGACGAGCCGCATGTCGCGGGCGAGAAGGTCGGTCAGCTTCCCCTTCCCCTCGTCGCCCCATTGGGTACCGACCACGACGGTCGCGGGCACCAAGCTCCCCCTCCGGCTCGACCGCCCCGATCCTACCGGGCGGTGCCAGCAAACCTGGTAATCGGCGGAATTGGCCCTAGTTGAAGGAGAACTTCCCGTCGACCGCGTCGACGCGCACGACCGCTCCGTCGGGATAGCGGCCCTCGAGTAACGCGAGCGCCAGGGGATCGCCCAGATCGCGCTGGATGACCCGCCTGATCGGCCGGGCACCGAACTGCGGGTCGTAGCCCCGATCGGCGAGCAACACCCTCGCCGGCGGCGAGACCTCGAGGCGGAGACCGCGGTCGGCGAGCCGCTTCCCGAGCACGGCGAGTTGGATGTCGACGATCGCGTCCATGTCGGCGCGGTCGAGCTCGCGGAACCGCACGATCTCGTCGATGCGGTTGACGAACTCCGGCTTGAAGAAGTCGATCGGCTCTCCCCGCAGGTTCGAGGTCATGACGAGCACCGTGTTCGTGAAATCGACGGTGCGCCCCTGGCCGTCGGTGAGTCGCCCGTCATCGAGCACTTGCAGTAACACGTTGAAGACGTCCTGATGCGCCTTCTCGATCTCGTCGAGCAGCACGACCGAGTAGGGCCGGCGCCGCACGGCCTCGGTGAGTTGCCCACCCTCCTCGTAGCCGACGTAGCCCGGGGGGGCGCCGACGAGGCGGGCGACCGTGTGCTTCTCCTGGTACTCACCCATGTCGAGGCGGATCATCGCCCGTTCGTCGTCGAACAGGAACTCGGCGAGCGCCCGGGCGAGCTCGGTCTTGCCGACGCCGGTCGGGCCGAGAAAGAGGAACGAGCCGATCGGCCGGTGCGGGTCCGCGAGGCCCGCCCGGCTGCGCCGGATGGCGTTGGCGACCACCGTGACTGCCTGGTCCTGGCCGACGACGCGGCGGTGGAGGACCTCCTCCATCCGGACGAGCTTGGCGACCTCGCCCTCCATCAGGCGGCTGACCGGCACGCCGGTCCAGCGTGAGACGACCTCGGCGATGTCCTCCGCGTCAACCTCTTCCTTCAGCATGCGCTGGCCCGCCTGCAGCCCGTCGAGCTTGGCGGTCGCCGTCTCGATCTGCGCCTCGATCCCGGGGATCTCGCCGTAACGGATCGCCGCGGCCCCACCGAGGTCGCCGTCGCGCTCGCAGCGCTCGGCCTCGCCGCGCCGCTCCTCGAGCCGACCCTTCAGCTCCCGGATGGAGCCGATGGCGTCCTTCTCGGCCTGCCAGTGCGCCGTCATGGCGCGCTCGGTGTCGTGCAGGTCGGCGAGCTCGGACTCGATGCCCCGGCGGCGTTCGATCGAGGCGGGGTCCGTCTCCTTGGCGAGGGCGACCTGTTCGATCTCCAGCTGGCGGATCCGGCGCGTGATGACGTCGATCTCGGTCGGCATCGAGTCGATCTCGATGCGCAGCCGGCTCGCCGCCTCGTCGACCAGGTCGATCGCCTTGTCCGGGAGGAACCGGCCGGTCACGTAGCGGTCCGACAGCACCGCCGCGGCGACGAGCGCGGCGTCCTGGATTCGTACGCCGTGGTGGACCTCGTAGCGCTCCTTCAGGCCGCGCAGGATCGCGATCGTGTTCTCGACCGAGGGCGGGGCGACGAGGATCGGCTGGAAGCGGCGCTCCAAGGCGGCGTCTTTCTCGATGTGCCTCCGGTACTCGTCGAGCGTCGTCGCCCCGATGAGGTGGAGCTCGCCTCTGGCGAGCATCGGCTTGATGATGTTCCCGGCGTCCATCGCCCCCTCGGCCGCCCCGGCGCCCACGATCGTGTGGAGCTCGTCGAGGAAGGTGATGACCTCGCCCTCGGAATCGACGATCTCGCGCAACACCGCGCGCAGCCGTTCCTCGAACTCCCCGCGGTACTTCGCGCCGGCGACCATCGCCGACAGGTCGAGGGCGACGATGCGCTTGTTGCGCATGCCCTCGGGCACGTCGGCCTCGACGATCCGGTTGGCGAGGCCCTCGACGATGGCGGTCTTGCCGACGCCGGGCTCGCCGATGAGGACCGGGTTGTTCTTCGTGCGCCGGGACAGCACCTGGATCACGCGGCGGATCTCCTCGTCCCGGCCGATGACGGGGTCGAGCTTGCCGCGGCGCGCGAGCTCCGTGAGATCGCGCCCGTAGCGCTCGAGGGCACGGTAGGTGTCCTCCGGGTCCTGCGAGGTCACGCGGTGCGAGCCGCGCACCTGGCGGATTGCTTCGAGGAGCTTCGCCCGGTCCACGCCCAGCTCGTCGGCGAGCGCGAGCAGCAGGTGCTCGAGCGAGAGGTAGTCGTCGCCCATCTCCCGGCGGGTCCCGTCGGCCCGCTCGAAGGCCTCGACCGTCGTCTTGGCGAGTTGCGGGGCCTGGCCGCCGAAGGCCCGGGGGAGGTGCTCGAGGGCCGAACTCAGCCGCGCAACCGTCGTCGCGGGGTCGACGCCCATGCGCTCGAGCAGCCCCGGCGCGAGGCCGTCGGCCTGTCCGAGCGCGGCAACCAGCACGTGGGCGGGGGTCACCTCGGTGTGGTGAGCGTCGGAGGCGTGGCGCGTTGCCTCGGAGAGGGCCTCCTGGGTCTTCAGCGTCCAGCGGTTCGGGTCGAGTGCCATTGTGTATTCCTCGTCGTCAACTGCGTCGCGTCGCCGGGAGGCGCTCATCCCCGGCCGGGACGAGATCCCTGCGGTACTCCCGGTGGATCCGCTGCACGGCCTCGCGCGCGGCTGTCTCGGCGGCGACGAGATCAGCCTGCAGCCGGCCCACCTCCGCCTCGAGCGCGAGGATCCGCCGCACTCCCTCGAGGTTCACCCCGGCCGTCGTGAGCTCCTGGATCCGCCGGAGCTGCGCGATGTCCGAGTCGGAGTAGCGCCGGCTCCCGCCCCCGGTCCTCTCGGGGTCGATCAGGCCCCGGCGCTCGTAGATCCGCAGAGTCTGCGGGTGGACACCGGTGAGCTCGGCCGCGATCGAGATCACGTAGACGGCCCGCGGCAACTGGCGCGGGCCCCGGAGAGCTGTCATCTGCTCAGACCCCCAGGTGTGCGCGCGGCGAGGCGGGCGAGGCCTGGGCGAGGGCCTCGATGGCCTTGCGCTCGGGCTCGGTGAGCTTCGCCGGCACGAGGACCTCGACGGTAACCAGGAGGTCCCCAGCCTGCGGCCCGTGCTGGAGTCCCCTGCCCCGGACGCGCAGGACCTGGCCGGTCCTCGTCCCCGGCGGGATCTTCAGCGTCACGGGGCGGCCGAGGGAGGGCACGGTGATGGTCGCGCCGAGCGCCGCCTCCGGGTAGGTGACCGGGACACTGAGCGTGAGGTCACGCCCACGCCGCCCGAAGAGCGGGTGCGGCGTGACGTGGAGCGTGACGAGGAGGTCGCCGGTGGGACCCCCGTCGCGGCCCGGCTCGCCACGACCCTTCACGCGGATCCGCTTGCCGTCCTCGACACCGGCGGGGACGCGCACCCGCACCCGGCGCTCGCGGCGCTCGAGCCCGGTCCCGAAGCACGTCGCACACGGGTCGACGACCTTCGTCCCCCGCCCGTGGCATTCCGTGCACGTCGTCGCCAGCGAGAAGAGTCCCTGGTTGTCGTTGACGACCCCCGTACCGCCGCAGCGCGGGCAGACAACGGGCATCGTCCCCGGCTTCGACCCCGATCCTCCGCAGGTGTGACACGCCACCGGGGTCGTGACGTTCACCGTCGTCACGACGCCCTCGACGGCTTCAGCGAAGTCGAGGTGCAGCTCGGCCTCGACGTCCCCGCCACGGTGGGGGGCCGCGGCCGACCCGCCGCGACGCCGCCCGCCACCCGGGCGGAAGATGCCGCCGAACAGGTCGGACAGGTCGTCGATGTTGAAGTTGAACCCGCCGGGCTGACCGAATCCCGGGCCACCGGCGCCCAGTCGGCGCACCTCGTCGTATTCCTTGCGCTTCTCCGGGTCGCCGAGCACGTCGTAGGCGGCGGAGATCTCCTTGAAACGCTCCTCGTGGCCGGGGTTGGCGTCCGGATGGTGCTGCTTCGCGAGCTTGCGGTAGGCCCGCGTGACCTCCTTCTCGGGCGCGTCCGGACGGACGCCGAGAACCTGGTAGTAGTCGGTCTCGAACCACTCCCGCTGGGGTGCCACGCGACCCCTAGCCCTTCACCATCACCATCGCGGGTCGCAGTACCCGCCCTTTCAGGCGGTAGCCCGCACGCATGACCTCGAAGACCCGCACGCCGTCCTCGGTGTCGGTCCCCTCCTCGGTGTCGGTCCCCTCCGGCCGCTCGCGGGGGATGTGGACCACGGCGTCGTGGATCGTCGGGTCGAACGGGACGTCCGAGGCGTCGATCCTCTCGAGGCCTTCCTGGGCGAGCGTGTCACGCAGAAGCGCGTTGATCTGCCCGAGCGCGCTCTGCAGATGAGCCGCGGTCGCCTCCTCCTCTCCGACGTGGGCGAGGGCGAGATCGAGCGCGTCGAGCACCGGGAAGAGCCGTTCAACGACTCCCTCCGAGGCGCGCCCCAGCAGGTCGGTCTGCTGGCGCATAGTGCGCTTCCGGAAGTTCTCGAACTCTGCCTGGAGGCGGCGGAGCGCGTCGAGGTACTCGTCACGCTCGACAGTCATCTCGGCGAGCGCGACGAGGGTCTCGGCGTCCTCGGCCTCCCGGCCCAGGTCCTCAGTGACGGCGGTTACCCGTTCGTCATCGGGCGACCGGGGCTCACCCGGTCCGGACCCGTTGTGCGGGTCGTCCCCGGTCATGCCTCGGCCGGCCCCGCGTCATCGACGATCTCGGCGTCGACAACCTCGTCGTCGGTCGGCGGCGTCCCCGACGCCTCCGACGAGCCGCCCGCCCCGGGCGCCGACGCCTGGGCCGAAGCCTGCTCGTACAAGCGCTGGGCAAAGGCCTGTGACGCCGACAGGAGGGCGTCGGAGGCCGATCGGATCGCCTCGACGCTCGTGCCGGCGAGGGCCTCCTTCAGACCCTTCAGCGCCGTCTCGACGCGGTCCTTCTCGTCGCCGGTGAACTTCGGGCCCTCGTCCTTCAGAAGCTTCTCGGTGCGGTGGACGAGGGTGTCCGCCTGGTTGCGCGTCTCCGCCTCCTCCTTGCGTCGCCGGTCGTCGGCGGCGTGTTGGTCGGCGTCCCGGACCATCCGCTCGATCTCGTCCCGGGGCAGCGAGGTTTGGCCGGTGATCGTCATCGACTGCTCCCTTCCCGTCGCGCGGTCCTTCGCCGAGACGTGCACGATGCCGTTGGCGTCGATGTCGAAGGTGACCTCGATCTGCGGGACGCCCTGCGGCGCCGGGGGCAGTTCGACGAGCTGGAACTTGCCGAGCGTCTTGTTGTACATCGCCATCTCGCGCTCGCCCTGCAGCACGTGGATCTCGACGGACGGCTGGTTGTCCTCGGCCGTGGTGAAGACCTCGGAACGCTTCGTCGGGATCGTCGAGTTCCGCTCGATGAGGCGGTGCATGATGCCGCCCTTCGTCTCGATCCCGAGGCTTAGCGGCGTCACGTCGAGGAGCAGGATGTCCTTGACCTCGCCTTTCAGCACACCGGCCTGGATCGCGGCGCCGACCGCGACGACCTCGTCCGGGTTGACGCCCTTGTGGGCCTCCTTGCCGGACATCTCGCGGACGAGCTGCTGGACGGCAGGTATGCGCGTCGAACCGCCGACCAGGATGACGTGGTGGATGTCGGAGTTCTGGAGACCGGCGTCCTTCATCGCCTGCTCGAATGGGCCGCGGCACGCCTGGACGAGGTCTTCGGTGAGCTCCTCGAACTTCGCGCGCGTGAGCTTGATGTCGAGGTGCTTGGGTCCGTCCGAGGTCGCCGTGATGAACGGCAGGTTGATCGTCGTCTCCTGGACGGCGGACAGCTCGATCTTGGCCTTCTCGGCAGCCTCCTTCAGGCGCTGCAACGCCATCTTGTCGTTCGAGAGGTCGACGCCATCGGTGTCCTTGAACGACTTCACGAGCCAGTCGATGACCCGCTGGTCCCAGTCGTCACCGCCGAGGTGGGTGTTGCCCGAGGTCGACTTGACCTCGAAGACGCCCTCACCGATCTCAAGCACCGAGACGTCGAACGTCCCGCCACCGAGGTCGAACACGAGGATCGTCTGATCGGCGCCCTCCTTGTCCAGACCGTAGGCAAGCGCGGCAGCCGTCGGCTCGTTGATGATCCGCAGGACCTCGAGTCCCGCGATCTGCCCGGCCTCTTTCGTCGCGGTGCGCTGCGCGTCATCGAAGTACGCCGGCACGGTGACCACGGCCTGGTTCACCGAGTCGCCGAGGAACGCCTCGGCGTCGCGCTTCAGCTTCTGGAGGATCCGGGCGGATATCTCCTGCGGGGTGTAGGCCTTGCCGTCGATGTCGATCGTCCAGCTCGAACCCATCTGCCGCTTCACCGAGCGGACCGTGCGGTCCGGGTTCGTGATCGCCTGACGCTTCGCGACCTCGCCGACGAGCACCTCGCCGGACTTCGCGAAGGCGACGACCGACGGGGTCGTACGACCCCCCTCCGCGTTGGGGATGACCGTTGGCTCCCCGCCTTCGAGGACACTCACGACCGAGTTCGTCGTCCCGAGGTCGATACCGACCGCCTTCGCCATTCGTCCTGCCTCCACTGGTGTGATGACCTGTCCGGGCGGCTCGTGGCGTGACAGCCACCAGCCTCCCGGTCTGTTGATATAAAGAATAGCAAATCTAAGTGTCCTGTTGTCAACATTATTGGCACGAAACAAAATACCTGGTCACGACCTCGGAATCTGGAGGATCCCGGACCCGCGCGCCGGGAAACGGGCCGGGGCACCCGTCCTCTCCACACCCTCGGCGCGTCTCGGCCCAGCCGGGCGGGCCCCGGAGGCCCGGGCGCGGACCGCCATGCCCGCGTGCCGTCCACCGGGCTCCCGTCGCGCTCGCTACCCTGAGCCGGTGCACACCCTCGTGATCCTCCGCCACGGTGAGAGCCTGTGGAATGCGTCGAACCTGTTCACCGGCTGGACCGATGTCGACCTGTCCCCGAAGGGCGAGGACGAGGCCCGGGCCGCCGGCGCATTGCTGGCCGCCGAACCCGGCCTCGTCATCGACGTCGTCCATACCTCCGTGCTCACCCGTGCCGTGCACACGTGCGACCTCGCGCTTTCCGTCGCCGGCCGCAGCTACCTGCCGGTACAGCGGCACTGGCGGCTGAACGAGCGCCACTACGGCAAGCTCCAGGGGATGAACAAGAAGGAGGCCGCCGAGCGTTTCGGCGCCGACCAGGTGAAGGCGTGGCGCCGTGGCTATCTCACCCCGCCCGACCCCGTGGCGCTCGACGACCCGAACCACCCCGTGAACGACCCCCGCTATGCCGACGTCCCGCCGGACGCGCTGCCGGGCTCGGAATGCCTCGCCGACGTCGTGCGCCGCATGATCCCCTACTTCGAAGACCGCATCGGCAAGGACCTCCTGGAGGGTCGCACGGTGCTCGTCGTCGCCCACGGCAACAGCCTGCGCGGGCTCGCCAAGTACCTCGAGCACATCAGCGACGACGAGATCGTCGGGCTCGACATCCCGACCGGGGTGCCACGCGTCTACGAGCTCGACGACAACCTGCACGCCGTCTCGGCCCGCTACCTCGGCGACCCCGAGGCGATCCGCGCGGCTGCTGAGGCGGTCGCCCGCCAGGCGGGCTGAGTCGTTCACGTCACGGGTCGACGAGCACGCCGCCACCGGGCGCCTAGCGGCCTGGTTCCTCGCGGAAGTTCTCGAAGTAGCGGCTCGGTGTCGGACCACGCTGGTTCTGGTACTTCGAGCCGAGCGACGTCGACCCGTAGGGACGCTCGGCCGGTGACGTCATCACGAGGAAGCTGATCTGGCCGATCTTCATCCCCGGGTAGACGGTGATCGGCAGGCTGGCGACGTTCGACAGTTCGAGGGTGAGATGCCCCGCGAATCCCGGGTCGACGAATCCGGCCGTCGAGTGGATGAGCAGACCTAGCCGGCCGAGCCCGGACTTACCCTCGAGGCGACCGACGAGATCGTCCCCCAGCACCACCCGCTCGAGCGTCGAGCCCAGCACGAACTCCCCCGGATGCAGGATCAGCGGCTCGTCGGGACCGATCTCCACGAGCTCGGTAAGGGACTCCTGGTTCTTTTTCACGTCGATGACGCGCTCGGTGTGGCTCCGGAAGACCCGGAAGTACCGGTCCACACGGAGATCGACCGATGACGGCTGGATGGCGGCTTCGTCGAGCGGGTCAATGACGATGCGACCCGCCACGAGCGCCTCGCGGATGGACTTGTCAGAAAGGATCATCCTGGGCTCGCACGATACAGTGACGACGCCGACTCGGTGGATCCGGAGGCGCGTGAGCGTTCCAAGTCGTCCGATCGGTCAGGCGAGCGTAGTTCAGCGGCAGAACATCAGCTTCCCAAGCTGAGAACGCGGGTTCGATTCCCGTCGCTCGCTCACGGGATACCGAGGCGTCCGTGGATTCAGCCTCCGAGGGGCCCGAACGGTCCGTTTCCAGGGCTGGTCCGGTGATTCGCCTTTGCTACCGTCTCGCTGTGGTGTCACCGCCTGGCCTGTCAGCCGAAGGCACCGAAGAACTCCGGATCTCGGCGAAGGCGACCCCTGCCGGGACGTGTGGGCGTCGACGTATGACCCTGGCGGCTCTCATTCTCTTTGCCGTCGGCGTCCCGTACGTCCTCGCGCTCGCGACCCACAGCCTCTCCATCCCCCACAACGACTCCTGGTCCTACAGCAAGATCGCGCAGATCTTCGCCCGGACCGGCCAGATTCATCTTCAGAACTGGAATCGCAGCGCGCTGATCGGCCAAGTGGTGGTGTTCGGACCGCTGGGCCGGTGGATCTGGGCCGAGCAGACCGCGATCGCCGTGCTCGGCGTGGTCGGCCTGCTCCTCACCTACCGGATCCTCGCGAGACGCCTCGCTCCGGAACCGGCCCTCCTGGGAACGGCGCTCGTCGCCGTGTTCCCCGCCTACGGACTGCTGTCGACCTCGTTCATGAACGTGATCCCCGCGTACGTCGCCGCGCTCACCTGTATCGCCGTCGCCGACGTCGCAATCGAGCGCCGGTCACCGCTTCTCCTCGGTGCGGCGCTCGCTTTCGGGTTCTTCGGCGCGACGATCCGGGAAGAGGACCTCGTAGCCGTCGTGGCCGTCCTGGCAACGGCCCTTTTCACCTGGGGCCGCCAACGGGTTCGCACCGTTGTTGCGCTGACCATCATCCTCGCCATGGCGGTGGCGACATTCGAGATCTGGCGGATGAGCCTTCCCGACGGGGATCGTCCGGCGCTCCGGTTGAGCCTGCTTGCGGCGGTGGGCGGCACCGCACGCGGCTATCTGACGTTGGCGCTGTTCTTGGCCCCCGCGGTGCTCGTCTCCGGCGTGCTCCGGCACCCGTCCCGGCTCGGCGCGGCCCTCTCCTTGCCGGCCGCGGCCGTCGGCGTCGCCAGCGTCGTGCACTTCCCCGCCGGGGGCTTCCTCGGCAACTACCTCAGCTCGAACGGTGCCTACGCCCTCGCCAACATCGGGGGCGGGACCGCGACCGTCATCCCGGGCGTCGTCATGGACGTCCTCGTCGCGCTAGCGCTCGTCTCGGCGACCGCTCTACCCGCGGTCGTCGTGACGAGGTGGCGCGAGCTCGACCCGATGCTCGCGGTGCTCGGCGTCTTGGCGGTGCTCGTCGTGATCGGCGAATGGTTCGCCCGCGAGCTCGTCTTCGACCGTGATCTCATCGTGCTGCTCGTGCCCGGCGCGGTCCTCTGTCTGCGCAAGCCGGCCCCGGCTCCGCACCGCTCGCTCGCCACCGTGCCGCTCGCGGGACTGGCGGCAGTGTCGCTTCTCTTGTGCGCCAACGCCCTGGCACGCGACGCCGCCGTCTGGGGAGCGGCGGACACGCTGGTCGCCAGGGGCATCCCGGCCACCAGCATCGACGCCGGGCTTGACTGGGTTGGCTACCACGCGACCACGCCGGCGCGGGGCGGGCCGCGGGGGGAAGATTCGCTTCAAGGCTTCTGGGAACCGATGTTCCCCCGTTCCCAGGCTTGTTACGAGATCACGGTCCGGCCCCTGCCCGGCCTCACTCCGTTCGAGCGCGTGTCCTACCGGACCTACGCCGTTCTCGGCACCTCCCGACTCGACGTTTACCGGGTGCGCGGCTGCACGCCACGCCCCTCGGTGCATGCCTCGGGTTGATCTCTCCCCACCGGGCGCCGCCCGGCGAATCGCCCGGTCACCGCCAAGAGCTCGGGGCCGCGGACCCGCCGGGCGGTGATCGCTATCAGCCGCCCGTCCGGCGCGCCGTCGCCCCGGCTGTGACGGAGAGCCCCAGGGGGAGTTGCGCGACCACACCCCAGGGGGCGACGACGAGCATCTCGCCGACGGTCGAGCCGGGCAGTTCCCCCACTAGCGCCTTCGCCAACAGGCCGCTGCCAGCCGAGATCCTCTCGGTCAGCTTGAGTCCGCGCCAGACGATCGCGAAGCGCGCCCGCGGCGGTGCGATGAGCGAGATGCTGCCCCCACCCTGCGGGAGCGTGACGGTGGCGATCGTCGCGCCCGGCGTCGCGACCCGCCAGGCGACGAGCCCTCTCGTCGCCGAGTCGAGCAGGCCCTCGTCCACCAGGGCCGCGTTCCACAGTCCCCCGGGCTGGCCGAGCGCGGCGGTGACGACGAGCACGCCGTGGTGCCGCAACGTGCGGAACGCCGCCGTGACGAGACAGCCCTCCGCCTCGAGCGTCCAACCCGACTTGACACCCTGGATCCCGTCGTCGCCGATCGCCGGATTGACGTTCCAGATCTTCCCGACGATCGGGAACGGGAGATCGGCTCGACGGACGATCCCGCGGATGACGGCGTGGCCCATCAGATCGGAGCCGAGCCTCACCTGGTCGGCGGCGGTGCTCTCCGAGAGCGGGTTGACGCCGCTCGCGTCGGCGTAGTGCGTCGAGGCGAGCCCGAGGCTTCTCGCCGTCGCGTTCATCTTGGCGACGAACCGCCCGACGCTGCCGGCATCCCAGGTCGCGAGCAACCCCGCGATGTTGTCGGCCGACGGGATGAGAAGGGCCTCGAGGAGTTGAGACTCGGAAAGTGTCTCGCCCGCGACGACTTTCACCGTGCTGTCACCCTTCATGGCCTCTGTCTCGTAGATCGCGACGTCCGACGCCGTGATCCGGATCAACGGCCCGGACTGGCCCGGTGAGAGCGGGTGATCGCGCAGGACAACGAAGGCCGTCATCATCTTTGTGAGGCTCGCGATCGGGACCCTCCGTTCCCGTGGCGACCGATCGACCATCCCGACGCCACGCACCGCCACGGCGGCCTGCCCGACCTTGGGCCACATGAAATCCGGCACCGATCCCGGGACGACTGCCGATGCCACGACCCGGATCGCGGGCGGCCGACCGCTCGTCGCGTTCACCGTCGACATCGCTGTCACGACCCCAACGGCCACCAGCGCCAGCACCAGCGCAGCGGCGACCACCCGCCTCCGGCGTCGCACCCGTCGGGCCCGCGGGGGACGGCGCCGGATCGCCGGCCTTACCCCCCGTTCGTCTTGCGCGATGGACACGATCGGCTCGTTCACGCGCTGGTCCCCTGGGATAGGTGCTGGCGAATTCGCAGAAAATCTACCTGCTCCCCATCGGACCGGTACCGCGACGACCCCTGTCTCGTGTGACGGAACCGCGACTCACCCGCCTGCCCCGGCGGGCGTAGCCTCGGGTTCGTGTTGGCTCTCCGTCGTGGTCACCTCACCGACCCGCCGCGGGCGCCGTCGACGGGCGAAACCGTCGAGGAGGTCTTCGGTCTGCACGGCGTCGTGATCGAACAGATCCTGAGCGGCGAGCTCGCCTCACCCGTCGACTTCGACCAGGATCACGACGAGTGGGTCGTCCTGCTGGACGGCGGCGCCGAGCTCGATCTGGACGGCGAACGCTGCCAGCTCGTCCCGGGTGACTGGATCGTGCTGCCCCGACACACGCCACACCGGCTCGTCCGCACCGATCCCGCCTCCCGTTGGCTCGCGGTCCACTTCGCCGGCGAGGCACCGGAGGAGACACTCCCACCGGTCCGGCGCGCGCCCACCCGGTGACGGCTGACGATCCCTACCACCTCGCGCGCTTCGTCGAGGCACAGGGCGCCGGGGGAGCCTTCGAACACGCCCTCGACGAGCTGCGCCGCGGGCTCAAAACGTCTCACTGGATGTGGTTCGTCTTCCCCCAGATCGCGGGGCTCGGCCACTCGGAGATGTCCCGCCACTACGCCATCTCGTCGCTCGATGAGGCCCGTGCCTACCTCGCGCACCCGATCCTCGGCCCCCGGCTCGTCGCCTCTGCGGCGGTCCTCGCCACCGGCACGCAGGCGCGGGCGGAAGGGGTCCTCGGGGAACTCGACGCGCTAAAGCTGCGCTCCTCGATGACACTCTTCGCCCGGGCGACACCGGACGAGCCGGTCTTCCAGCAGGTGCTCGATTGGCAGTTCGCTGGCCAGGCCGACCCTGCCACCGACCGGCTCGTCTGAGACGGGGCCGTTACCGCTTGGGCTTGGGCGCGAGCCGCGACCAGATGAGCCGCGACATCCCCTCGATCGTCGTGATCCCGTAGCCCTCGGTGAGGTTGCCGTTCGTGAGGATGGCGACGACGTAATCGCGACCCCGGCCGTTGACGTAGCCGATGCTGTTGATCTGCCAGTCGTCGTCGACGATCGGCACCCAACCGTTCTTCAGCGCCACCGTCACACCCGCCGGCGGCCCGACACAGACCCCCCACCGGTCGAACGGGATCACGTGCTCCATGAGACCGAGTTCGTAGGCGCGCGAAACGGCGTCAAGGAGCTTGTTGGAAAAGACGAGGTGCTCGACGAGGCGGACCTGGTCGAGCGCCGTCGTCATCGTCTCGCCCCAGTAGCCTGCCGCGTTCGGCGTCGTGTCGGTCAGTCCCGCCAGCGAGTCGTAGCGCGCGATCGCGGCGGGACCGCCGACCTCGTTCCACAGATCCGTCGCGTCGTCGTTGTCGCTCTCCTCGATCATCCCGGTGGCGAGGTACTCGTCGTCGCCGTCGAGTGGCCGGTACACGCGCTGCTCCACGTGGAGCAGCGTCTCGAGGATGTCGACTTTCACGATGCTCGCCGTCTGCTCCGTGACACCCGGCCGGTAGAGATAGAGCGTGTGGCTCTCCACGTCATAGAGCGCCGCCGTGATATCACCCCGGCGGCTTCTCAGGTAGGTGCGCATCGCCTGGGTCGTGAACGGATTGGCCCGCGCCACGATGTGCGTCGCGGCCCGCGGACCCGGCTGCCGCAGCGCCCCCGCCTGTGCCTCCGACGACACGGCTCCTGACAGGCCGATCACCGCCGCGGCAACCGTGGCGATGGCAGTCAGGCGCGGGATCGACCAACACCGCACGTGATCCCTCATGAACATCCCTCGCTGTCCGTGACCATCGACTAGTTGATAGCAGACGCGCTGCGACTCCGGCCCCGGCCGGACGGACGGACGGCTCAGGCGAGCGCAATCTCGCCGGGGCGCAACGGCGCGGGGAGATCAGTCGATCCCATGAGGTAGATGTCGACCGCCGCCGCGACGGACCTTCCTTCGGCGAGCGCCCAGACGACGAGGCTCTGACCCCGGGCCATGTCTCCGCAGGCGAAAACCCCTTCTGCGCTGGTCATGTAGTTGGCGTCGACCGCGACGTTCTGCCTCGCGTCCAGGTCCAGCCCCAGCTCACCCACGACGCCCAGCTTCTCCGGGCCCACGAAGCCGAGCGCCAGTAGCACCAGGTCGGCGGGGATCTCCTGGCGCGTGCACTCGACCACCTCGAGACGACCCTCGACGAAGCGAACCGAGTCGAGGACGAGCCCCGCCACGGCACCCCGTCCGTCGTCGAGGAACGACGAGGTGGCCAGCGAGTAGAGCCGCTCACCGCCTTCTTCGTGGGCGGCCGCGAGGTGCAACGTGCGCGGCCAGGTCGGCCAGGGATTGTCGGGGGACCGGGTGGCGGGTGGCTCGGGCAGGATCTCGATCTGGCGTACCGACAACGCCCCCTGGCGGAGCACCGTCCCCAGGCAGTCGGCCCCGGTGTCTCCGCCGCCCAGGATGACCACGCGCCTGCCCGCCGCGTCGATCGGCGGACTACAGAGCACGCCCTCGCAGACGAGGTTCGCGCCTTTCAGATAATCCATCGCGAAATGGATCCCGGCGAGCTCGCGTCCCGGGACGGGCAGGTCACGCGGCCTCGTCGAGCCGATGGCGAGCACAACCGCGTCGTGGCCGGCCCGGAGCTCCGTCGCGGGAATCACCCTGGCGTCCGGCGCCGCCGCCCCGGGAACCTCGCCTGCCGAGCCCTCGCCGATCGCGGTGCGCACCTCGAAGCGAGTCCCCTCGGCCCGCATCTGCGCGAGGCGGCGGTCGATCACCGCCTTTTCCATCTTGAACTCCGGCACGCCGAAGCGCAGCAGGCCACCGAGCTTCTCCGCCCGCTCGTACACGGTGACTTCGTGACCGGCCCTCGTCAGCTGCTGTGCCGCGGCCAGACCCGCGGGACCCGAACCGACAACGGCAACGCGCCGGCCCGTCGCGGGCGAAGGCACCTGCGTCTTGAGGTTCGCCGTGACCCACTCGGAGATCTCAAACTCGACCTGCTTGATCGACACGGGGTCGGCGTTGAACCCGAGCACACAGGCACCCTCACAGGGGGCCGGACACAACCTCCCGGTGAACTCCGGGAAGTTGTTCGTCGCCTGCAGACGGTCGGCGGCCTGCTCCATGTCGTCCCGCCAGGCGAGGTCGTTCCACTCCGGGATCAGGTTGCCGAGCGGGCACGCCTGGTGGCAGAAGGGGATCCCGCAGTCCATGCAACGCACCGCCTGGAGGCGCAGGCGGTCACCCGGGAACGGCAGGTAGACCTCGCGCCAGTCCCGGAGCCGCTCGGCGACCGGGCGCCGACCCGGCAACTCCCGCCCGAACCTCAGAAACCCGCGGGGATCAGCCATGGGCCGCCGCCATCACCGCCTCGTCGACCGACTCGCCACGCTCGACCGCCTGGCGGGTCACCTCGAGCACCCGGCGGTAGTCGATCGGCATGACCTTCCTGAAGTCCTCTAGCGCACCGGGCATCGCGGCGAGGAGGCGCGTCGCCAGGTCGGAGCCGGTGAGCTGACGGTGACGCGCGATCACGGCGGCGAGGAACTCCCGGTCCTCATCGCCGAGCGGGTCGAGGTCGACCATTTGCCGGTTGAGCCGCCGGTCGAGGTGGCCCTCGGGGTCGTAGACGTAGGCGACACCACCCGACATCCCGGCTGCGAAGTTCCGTCCAGTCGGCCCCAGCACGACGACCCGCCCGCCCGTCATGTACTCGCAGCCGTGGTCACCGACCCCCTCGACCACTGCCGTCGCGCCGGAGTTCCGGACGCAGAAGCGCTCACCGACCTGGCCGCAGATATAGAGCTCGCCGCCGGTCGCCCCGTAGGCGCAGACGTTGCCGGCGATGATGTTCTCCTCGGCGACGAAGCCGGCCCCGACCGGCGGGCGGACGACGACGGTGCCGCCGGAGAGCCCCTTGGCGAGGTAGTCGTTCGTGTCCCCGTAGAGGATTATCTCGACGCCACTCGGAATGAAAGCGCCGAAGCTCTGGCCCCCCGAGCCCGTGAGCGTGATCTCGATCGTGCCGGTTGGCAGTCCCGCCCCGCCGTACCGGCGAGTCACCTCGGCGCCAAGCATCGTGCCGACCGTGCGGTGCACGTTGCGCACCGCAAGCGAGATCCTGACCGGCTCCCCCGTCTCCAGGGCCGGCTGCGCCAGTTCGATCAGCTCCCTGTCGAACGCCCGGTCCAGCCCATGATCCTGGGCGCGCACCTGGTGCAGTTCGGTCGTGCCGAGGTACGGCTCGACCCGGCACAGAAGCGGTCGCAGGTCGAGGCCGGCGGCCTTCCAGTGCCGGACGGCGGGCTCCACGTCAAGGCACTCGACGTGGCCGACGGCATCGGTGAGGGTCGCGAAGCCGAGCGCCGCGAGGTACTCGCGTACCTCCTCGGCAACGAACCGGAAGAAGTTCTCGACGTGCTGCGCGCACCCGGAGAAGCGCTTGCGCAGCTCGGGGTTCTGCGTCGCGATCCCGACCGGGCAGGTGTCGAGGTGGCAGACGCGCATCATCACGCACCCCATCACGACCAGCGGCGCCGTCCCGAAGCCAAACTCCTCGGCACCGAGCAGGGCTCCCACGATGACGTCACGGCCCGTCTTCATCTGCCCGTCGACCTGTACGACGATGCGATCGCGCAGGGCGTTGCGGACGAGCGTCTGCTGCGTCTCCGCGAGGCCCAGCTCCCAGGGCGCGCCGGCGTGCTTGATCGAGGTGAGAGGCGAGGCGCCGGTGCCACCATCCTCGCCGGAGATGAGCACGACGTCGGCGTGCGCCTTGGCGACCCCCGCCGCGACCGTGCCCACGCCCACCTCGGCGACGAGCTTCACGTGGATCCGGGCACGGTCGTTGGCGTTCTTCAAGTCGTGGATCAGCTGGGCGAGGTCCTCGATCGAGTAGATGTCGTGGTGCGGCGGCGGCGAGATGAGGCCGACGCCCGGCGTCGAGTACCGGGTCTTCGCGATCCACGGGTAGACCTTGCCACCCGGCAGCTGGCCGCCCTCACCGGGCTTGGCCCCCTGGGCCATCTTGATCTGGAGATCATCGGCGTTCACGAGGTACTCGCTCGTCACCCCGAAACGGCCCGAGGCGACCTGCTTCACCGCGGAGCGGCGCGAGTCGCCGTTCGGTTCGGGCACATAGCGCGCCGGGTCCTCGCCCCCCTCGCCCGAGTTCGACCTCGCGCCGAGACGGTTCATCGCGACGGCGAGGGTCTCGTGGGCCTCGGACGAGATCGAGCCGTAGGACATCGCGCCGGTCGAGAAATGCCTGACGATCGCCTCCACCGGCTCGACATCGTCGAGCGGAATCGCGACGCGCGGCGCCCCCTCGCCGGTGCGCAGCCGCAGCAGGCCCCGCAGGGTCGCCAGCCGTTCGGACTGGTCATTAACGAGCCGCGTGTACTGCTTGAAGCGCGCGTAGTCCCCTGTCTGCGTCGCCTGCTGGAGCTGGAAGACCGTGGCCGGGTTGAACAGGTGGTACTCGCCATCGCGGCGCCAGTGGTAGTCACCGCCGGTCTCGATCTCCCGGTGGGCGAGCTCGCCCTCGCGCTCCGAGAAGGCGAAGTGGTGCCGGCGGGCGACCTCCTCGGCCAGCACGTCCAGCCCGACACCACCGAGCTTGCTGGTCGTCCCGGTGAAGTAGCGGTCGACGAGATCCTGGTCGAGGCCGATCGCCTCGAAGACCTGGGCGCCGGTGTACGAGGCGATGGTCGAGATCCCCATCTTCGACATCACCTTCAGCACACCCTTGCCGGCCGCTTTCACGTAGTTGCGCACGGCGCGACGCTCCGGCAAATCAATCACGCCACGGCGCGCCATGTCGATCACCGAGTCGACCGCCAGATACGGGTTGACCGCGGCGGCGCCGTAGCTCACAAGAAGTGCCATGTGGTGCGTCTCGCGGGCGTCGCCCGACTCGACGATGAGCCCGGCCCGCGCCCGGGCCTTCTCCCGCACGAGGTGCTGGTGGACTGCCGAGACGAGCAGCAGCGTGGGGATCGGCGCCAGCTCGGCTGAGGCGTGGCGGTCCGAGAGGACGATGATGTTCGCGCCCCCGTCGATCGCCTCGATCGCCTCGTCCCGGATCCGCGAGAGCGCCCCCTCCAGCGCCGCGCCCCCGCCGGCCACCTCGTAGAGGCCGTCGACGACGAAGGACTTGAACCCCGGCGTCTCGCCGTGCTCGTTGACGTAGACGAGTTTCGCGAGCTCGTCGTTAGAGATGATCGGGAACTCGAGCGTGATCTGGCGCGCCGACCCGGGCGTCGGCTCGAGCAGGTTCTGCTCCGGGCCGATCGTCGCCGAGAGCGAGGTGACGAGCTCCTCGCGGATCGCGTCGAGCGGCGGGTTCGTGACCTGGGCGAAGAGCTGGGAAAAATACTCGAACACGAGCCGCGGCCGGTCCGAGAGGACGGCGATCGGGGTGTCCGACCCCATCGAGCCCGTCGGCTCCAGCCCGGTGCGGGCCATCGGCGCCACGATCACCCGCAGCTCCTCGTCGGTGAACCCGAAGAGTCGCTGCTGGCGCACGAGCGAGCCGTGCCGGGGCACGAGCATCTCGCGGTGCGGCAGGTGGTCGAGCCTGACGAGGTTCTGACTGAGCCACTCGCCGTAGGGGTGCTCGGTGGCGAGGCTCGCCTTCACCTCGGCGTCGTCGATGATCCGCCCCTCGGCCGTGTCGACGAGGAAGATCCGCCCCGGCTGAAGACGCCCTTTTCTCACGATGCGTGACGGCTCGATGTCGAGCACGCCCACCTCGGAGGCCATCACGACGAGGCCGTCGGCCGTCACCCAGTACCGCGCCGGGCGGAGGCCGTTGCGGTCGAGCGTCGCGCCGATGAGCGTCCCGTCCGTGAAGACGATCGCCGCCGGGCCGTCCCAGGGCTCCATGACGCAGCCGTGGTAGCGGTAGAAGGCCCGGCGCGCGGGGTCCATCTCGGCGTGGTTCTCCCAGGCTTCCGGGATCATCATGAGCAGCGCGTGCGGGAGCGACCGACCGCCGAGGTTCAGCAGTTCGAGCACCTCGTCGAACGATGCCGAATCGCTCCCCCCGGGTGTGATGATCGGCAGTAGCCGGCTGATCTCGCCGGGCAGGAGCTCGCTTGCTAGTCGGGCCTCGCGGGCGCGCATCCAGTTGCGGTTGCCCTGCACCGTGTTGATCTCGCCGTTGTGCGCCACGAGCCGGTACGGGTGGGCGAGCGACCAGGATGGGAATGTGTTCGTCGAGAAGCGCGCGTGCACGAGCGCGAGGGCACTCTCGAACCGCGGGTCCGAGAGGTCGGCGAAGACCCGCCGCAGTTGCACCGACGAGAGCATCCCCTTGTAGATGAAGGTCCTCGCCGAAAGCGAGGGGAAATAGCACTCGGCGTGGGCGTGTTCGACGCGCTTGCGAAACGCGTACACGACGCGCTCGAGCGCCATGCCGGAGAGCCCTGGTCGGGGACCGGCGGGGTCGGAAGCGAGGAAGACCTGCCAGAAGCTCGGGGCCATTGCACGCGCCGTTTCGCCGGCGGCGCCCAGCTCGACCGGGACCTCCCGCCACGAAAGCACCGCCAGGCCCTCGTCGGCGGCGACGAGCCCGATCTCGTCCTTCAGCGCCTCGGTGCCAGCCCCATCCCTGGGCAGGAAGCAGATCCCGCTCGCGTACGAGCCGACGGGGGGGAGCGCGACACCGGCGATCTCCCGGAAGAATCGGTCCGGCATCTGCACCGTGATCCCGGCACCGTCCCCGGTCTCGGGATCGGCGCCGAAGGCGCCGCGGTGGGCGAGGTTCTCCAGCGCGGTGAGGGCGAGATCGACGACCTCGTGGCTGGGGCCCTGCCCGAGCTGCGCGACGAACGCGATGCCGCAGGCATCGTGCTCAAAGCGTGGGTCGTACAGGCCTTGTTCGGTCTTGGCTTCGTTCACTTGGATCCGCTTGTCTGTAGGGCGACAACACCGTGCAGATTCGCCGAGTTGCCGGGTCGCCATGGGCCGAGCACCTGAACTCTACCGGCCACCGTCGTTTCGCTCGAATGCCGACGTGCCCAAGATGCGCCCTTGAAGCGCATCCTGGGCACCCACGATCCACGGACCTCACGACAGGGCCCGTTTCACCTCCATCTCTCGGCGGGCGTCGGGGGACTGCCTGATTCTGCGATCACCGTCGATCCGGCCCCTAGCCGCCATCGTCCATCGAGCTCGGCGGGCGTGGTGACGACCGACCGCCTGTGCTCGCCGGCAGCGACTCGCCGCCGAGCGACGGCCCGCGCCCGTCAGAGATCATCTGGAGCAGGCGTTCGTCGTCGACGGAGAGATCGACGTACTCGGCGTGCACGGCGAGGTCACCGATGTTGAGCTCGCTCTCCTTCATCCGCAACGGAATGACGAGGCCGATGAGCTTCAGGAGGATAAACGTGACGGCGCCGTCCCAGACGATGATCGTGAGAGCAGCGAGGAGCTGGATCCAGAGGAGGCCCGGGTGGCCGTAGAGGGCCCCCGCCGCCCCCACGGCGGCGTCCTTGGCCGAGAGGTAGACGATCATCTTCGGGTCGGCAAAGACCCCGACGAGCAGCCCGCCGACCAGTCCCGCGAGGCCGTGCGTGTACACGACGCCGAGGGCGTCGTCGACCTTGCTGAACGGCCGAAAGCGGGAGAGCTTATTGAAGCCGAGCCAAACCAGGCTCGAGGTGATCACGCCGATGCAGAGCGCCCCCCAGCCGTTCACATAGCCGGCGGCCGGCGTGATCGCGACGAGGCCCACGATCATCCCGTTGACGGCGCCCAGGAAGTTCGGCTTCTTCGGGCCGAAGTGCATGTCGATAAGCAGCCAGACGAGAAGCGACGCCGCGGTCGCGAGGTTGGTGTTCAGCACCGCGGCGGAGGCGTTGGCCCCCGCGAAGTACGAGTCGCCCCCATTGAAGCCGTTCCAGCCGAGCCACAGCATCCCGGCACCGACGGCGACGAGCATCAGGTTGGTGGGCGGGAAGGCACAGCGGTCCTTGGCGAGGCGTGGCCCGATCACCCAGGCAGCGACGAAGCCGGACACCCCGGCCGCGAGGTGGATGACGTAGCCCCCGGAGTAGTCGAGCGCCCCACGGGCCGCCCAGTACCCACCACCCCACATCAGCATGGCGTTTACGGTGTAGGCACAGGTGGTCCAGGCGGGAACGAAGACACACCAGGCCTTGAAGCTCATCCGTCCGAGCACGCTCCCCAGGAACAGCAACGGCGTGATGGCGGCGAACACGAATTGGAAATAGACCATGCTCGAGGTCGGGAAGTGCAGCGCCGGCATCGAGTGGCTGAGGAGCGGAATGGTGGCCTGCCCCTCCTCGTACAGATGCGACAGGACCGATCCCGGCAGCCCGATGAACGGACTGAGCGCCCCGTGCCAGAGGTTGAACGGGTGGCCGAAGCCCATCTCGTAGGCCCACAGCACCCAGACGACAAGAACGCTCGCGAAGCCGGTGAACGCCATCAGCATCGTGTTCACGGCCCACTTCCGCTTCACGATGCCGGCGTAGAGAACGGCGATGCCGGGCAGGCTCATCATCCCGACGAGGGTCGCGGCGGTCAGCTGCCACGCGTTGTCGCCCGGATTGAGCCAGTGCGGGTAGGGGACGAGCACCGCGAGCATCCGGTCTCCTCGGCAGCCTTGGCTCTGCGAGCCCTTTTGCCGCGCTAAGGCTAAGAAGACCGGGTTTCCAGGCTGTGGCCGCTGTGAGAAGACTGTGTTACCCCGCTGTGAACGGCCGATGAACGGCCTTAGGCGCGACGCCGCCTCCGTAGCGACGCGTCGGCGAGCGGTGGCGGCTGCCACCCGGCGTCGGCCTCGTTGAGCGTCACACCCGCCGGAACGATCTCGTCGATCCGGTCGAGCACGTCGACCCCCAGGACGACGTCCGCGGTCGGCAACAGCGCCTCGAGCTGCTCGAGAGTGCGCGGCCCGATGATCGGCGCCGTCACCGCCGGGTGCTCCAGGAGGAAGCCAATCGCGAGTTCGATGAGGGTCAGCCCGGCCCCCTCGGCGAGTTCGCCCAGAGCCGAGACGATCTCGAGCTTGTGCTGGTTCTCGGCGAGCGACATGTCGTAGCGCACCGGCATCCTGCTCGCCCGACGGCTCGTATTCGGCTTCCCGGCCCCGAAGGCGCCGGACAGCCAGCCACCCGCGAGGGGACTCCACGGCATGACCCCGATGCCGTACTGAAGACAGACCGGTAGGACGGCGGCCTCGACGGCCCGGGCGAGGATCGAGTACGGCGGCTGTTCCGTTACGAAGCGTTCGCGGCCGCGGCGCTCTGCGGCCCACTGCGCCTCAACGATTTCGTGAGCGGGATAGGTGGAGCTCCCGAAGTAGCGGATCTTGCCCGCCCGGACGAGATCGGTCAGCGCGCCCAGCGTCTCGTCGATCGCGCAGCTCGGGTCGGGCCGGTGGATCTGGTAGAGGTCGATGTGGTCGGTGCCGAGCCGGCGCAGGCTCGCCTCGCACTCGGCCGTGATCCATCGCCGCGAGTTGCCGCCCTGGTTCGGATCCTCGCCCATCGTGCCGTGGACCTTCGTGGCAAGCACGACGTCGTCACGCCGCCCGCCCGCCAGGGCCTTGCCGACGATCTCCTCAGACTCGCCAGCCGAGTAGACGTCAGCGGTGTCGATGAAGTTGATCCCCGCGTCGAGGGCCCGATGCACGATCCGGATGCACTCGTCGTGGTCGGTGTTGCCCCAGGCGCCGAACATCATCGCCCCAAGACACAGTGGGCTTACCTGGACTCCGGTCTGGCCGAGTACGCGATATTCCATGTCGTGATCGTATCCACCGCGACACCGGGTGACACCGGGTGGGAGCCCCCTCCCAGCATCAGCCGGTCCGGCGAGTGCAGGCTGCCGCACCGGCGCGATCGCGCCTCCCGCGTGGACGACCCATTAGACGGGTGGCCGTTCGGCTTCGTGCGAGGCAAGGTCCTCCGTGTCCACGTCGGCTCGGCGCGGAACGTGCGGGAGCTCGAACACGAAGGTGGCTCCCGAAGCCACGTTCTTCTCGACACGGGCGGAGCCGTCGTGTGCCTCGGCGATCGACGACACAATCGCGAGACCGAGGCCCATCCCTCCGCTCTCACGGGTCCGCGAGGGGTCGGCACGATAGAAGCGCTCAAAGATTCTCTCCAGGTGTTCCGGCGCGATCCCGGGGCCGTGGTCGGTGACGGTGAGCACCGCCCGTGACCCCTCAGCCCGGACCGCCACCTCGACGGGTGTGCCCGGAGGCGTGTGATCGAGGGCGTTGCGCACCAGGTTCGCAACGGCCTGGCACAACCTCTGCTCGTCGCCGAGCACGACGATCGGTGACGACGCCTCCAGCGTGATCGGTCGCCCGGGGTCGACGACGGCGGCATCCGCCGTCACCTCCCGCGCCACCTCCGCGAGGTCGACGGGGACCCGCTCCAGGGGGCGGCCCTGGTCGAGCCGGGCGAGCAGTAACAGGTCGTCGACGAGCGCGCCCATCCTGGTCGCCTCGTCCTCGATGCGCCGCATCGCCGACGAGAGGTCCTCGGGCCGGTCGGCGGCCCCCCGCCGGAACAGCTCCGAATAGCCGCGGATCGAGGTGAGGGGCGTCCGCAGCTCGTGGGAGGCGTCGGCGAGAAACTGGCGCAATCGCTGTTCCGACGCCTGCTGGTTCGCGAATGCCTGCTCGATCTGGGTGAGCATCTCGTTGAGCGAGGCGCCGAGCCGACCGACCTCGGTGTGCTCGTCGGTGGGAACCACGCGCCGTGACATGTCTCCCGCCGCGATCGCGCCGGCCGTCCGCTCGATCTCGACGAGCGGTCGCATGCCGACCCGGACGACGACGAGCACCAGGACCGCGAGCACAACGAGCAGTGCTGCCGAAACCACGAGGTCGATCGTCACGAGCTGCCCGAGCGTGTTGTCGAGCGCGGTGAGGGGGATCGCCACGACGGCGTAGCCCGGTGTGCCGTTGGCGTAGCCCGGTATGCCGTTGATGATCACCGGCTGGGCGAGCACGCGGTAGTGGAAGGAGGGGTCCTTCGCAGTACCGACCGAGAAGTAGCGGTCCATCGACGAGAGCGCCGGCGTGAGCAAGCTCGCGGGAAGTTCCGGCGGCGGTCCTTCCAGGCTCGACGACGGGGTCTCGACCAGGATCCCCGACGGGGTGACCAAGGCGCCGCAGGTCCCGGCAGGGGTGTCCGGGCCGAAGTTGAAATCCTGGTTGAACGAGCCGCCGCCGTTCCTCAGCTGCCCCACCACCGTCGGGAGCGCCGTCTGTAGCTCGGAGTCGACCTGGCCCGTGAGGTAGGACTGGACCTCCCGGTAGATGACGACGTCCGCGACGACGAGCCCGATCCCGACGACGAGCACGAGCCCGATGGAGAGGCGCGCCCGCAGCGACAGCCGGTGCCATCGCCCCGCGATCACCGAGCCGACGCCCGACGCCCGCTCGCGCCACCGCATCACGCCGCTCCTAGCCCGCAGCCGGGACCCGCAGGCTGTACCCGACGCCGCGCAGCGTATGGATGAGCGGCGGCCCCAGCGTGTCGATCTTCTTGCGCAGGTAGCTCACGTAGGTCTCCACCACGTTGGCGTCGCCGCCGAAGTCGTACTCCCAGACGTAGTCGAGGATCTGGGCCTTGGAAAGTACGCGGCGCGGGTTCAAGAGCAAGTACCGGAGCAGCTTGAACTCCGTCGGCGTGAGGTCGATGGGGGTCTTCCCACGGAACACCTCGTGGGTCTCCTCGTCGAGCTCGAGGTCAGCGAATACGAGCCTCGACGAGGCACTGGACCCCTCGGCCGCCCGCCGCAGCACAGCGCGCACCCGGGCGATGAGCTCCTCGAGGCTGAACGGCTTGGTCACATAGTCGTCGCCGCCGAGCGTCAGCCCGCGGACCTTGTCCTCCGTGGCGTCCTTGGCCGTGAGGAACAGAATCGGCACTCGCCGCCCGTCCTGCCGGAGCCGTCGCGCCACCTCGAACCCGTCGAGGTCGGGGAGCATCACATCGAGTATGAGCAGATCCGGTCGGTTTGCCGCCACTTCGCCGAGCGCGGCGCGCCCGGACAGGGCGGTCACCACTTCGAAGCCCTCATAACGCAGCGCGGTCGCGACGAGGTCGGTGATGTTCGGCTCGTCGTCGACCACAAGGACGCAGCTCGCGGCAGGGCTCACCCCCGAATCATGCGTCAGTTAGCTGAGAACTTCCTGTGAACCGCCTGTAGGACTCCTGTCAAGATGCCCCAGGCTAGACGTGCGCCATGTTCGCGAAGCGCGCGTAGTTCGTGACGAAAGCGAGCTGCACCGCCCCGGTCGGGCCGTTGCGGTGCTTGGCGATGTGGATCTCCGCCGCGCCGCGGTCGGCCGAGTCCGGGTTGTAGATCTCGTCCCGGTAGATGAACATCACAACGTCGGCGTCCTGCTCGATGGCGCCCGACTCGCGCAGGTCGGCGAGCATCGGGCGCTTGTCGGCGCGGCTCTCGAGTCCGCGGGAGAGCTGGCTGAGCGCCACGACGGGGATCGCCAGCTCACGGGCGAGGATCTTCAGCCCCCGGCTGATCTCGGAGATCTCGACCTGCCGGTTCTCGGCGTTCATGCGCCCGCTCATCAACTGCAGGTAGTCGACGACGACGAGGCCGAGACCGCTGCGCGCCCGCATGCGGCGCGCCTTGGCACGGATGTCCATCACTGTCACGTTCGGGTTGTCATCGATGTGGAGCGGTGCCCCACTGATCCGGCCGATCGCGCTCGAAATCTTCGGCCAGTCGGCCTCGAGCAGGCGGCCGTTGCGCATCCGGGTGGCGTCCACACGCGCCTCAGCGCAGAGCACACGCTGGGCGATCTCGAGGTGGCTCATCTCCAGCGAGAAAAAGAGCACCGGTGTACCCAGCATCGCGGCGTTCGCCGCGAGCCCGAGAGCGAAAGCCGTCTTGCCCATCGACGGCCGACCTCCGACGACGACGAGGTTTGAGGGCTGCAGGCCCGAGAGTTGCTCATCCAGGTCCTGGTAACCCGTCGGCACCCCGGTGATCGTCTCGCCCCGCTCATAGAGCTCCTCGAGGCGGTCCAGGCTGCGGCTGAGCAGGTCGTGAAGCGACACGATGCTGTCAGTCGAACGGCGCTGCGCGACATCGAAGACCATCGCCTCGGCTCGGTCGATCGCATCGGGCACGTCCTCGGGCAACCCGTAGCCGATCTCAGCGATCTCCTGGGCGACGCCGATCAGACGGCGCAGCAGCGAGTTCTCCTCGACGATGCGGGCATATCGGCCCGCGCTCGAGATCGCCGGGGTGTTCGACTGCAGCGACCCCAGCATCGCCGCCCCGCCGATCTCCTCCAGCGTCCCAGCGCGCCGCAGCTCCTCAGCGACGGTGACGGCATCGACGGGCTCACCCTGGCCGTAGAGCGATGTGATCGCGGCGTAGATCTGCGCGTGCGACGGCTTGTAGAAGTCGGCGGGCGAGCACCTCTCGATCGCGACTGTGATCGCGTCGCGCGACAACAGCATCGCGCCGAGCAGCGACTCCTCCGCCTCGAGGTTGTGCGGCGGGATGCGGCCGACCGGTGCTGGTCCCACGGCTTGACGCCGGAGTCGTCTGGCCTCTTCGAGGGGTTGCACCATGATCGCGTTCACACTGCACCCGAGTGGCTGCGAATCGAAAGACGCACATCCTCGGGATAACCCCACCAATAATGCTGTGCGTTTCCGGTGGAGTACCGCGGCGGTTCTGTGGGTACCACGAATCGCCGCCTTCTCGCGCGCGCGCCGAATCTCTCGTCCACACGCCGAACTGTACGGGGCGGGTGTCTCAGACAAGCCGCCGAGGAGCTGCTCTGCCCGCTTAGGAGAAGCGCCTAGCTGACGACCTCGACCGTAAGCATGAACTCGACCTCCGGGTGAAGGTGGACACCGACCTCGTGCGTCCCCACCGACTTGATCGGCTCGTGGATGATGAGCTTGTGCCTGTCGAGTACGACCGACGTCTGCGCCTCGACGGAAGCGACGATCTCCGCCGGCGTCACCGACCCGAACAGCCGGCCCTCTTTCCCGGCGTGCGCGTGGACCGTGATGACGACCGGAACGAGTTGCTGCGCCACCGCCTCGGCGGCCTCACGGGCTTGCTGATCGGCGATGTCGCGAGCCCGACGCATCGAGGTTGCCTGAGTCGCGATGTGGCGCGTCGCGACGATCGCCTGGCCCGAGGGAAGAAGGAAGTTCCGCGCGTGCCCGTCGCTCACCTCGACGACGTCACCACGCTTGCCGACGCCATCGACATCGGCCCGCAGGACGATCTTCACTCGGGATTCTCCGATCCGGCCGCCTCGGGGCCCCCCACGACCTCGGCGGCCACGAGATCGAGCTCAACCTCGCCCTCGGGAACGGCCTCAGACTCGACGACCGCCGTGGCCGCCGGCCGTTCCTGTGGCCTTGAGAACCCAGGTCCCCGGCCACCGCCGCGGCCACCGCCGCGCCCGCCGGGGCGCTCGCTCGTCGTCCGCTGCGTATACGGGAGCAATGCGAGCTCCCGCGACAACTTGATCGCGGTCGCGACGTCGCGCTGGTGCTGGGCGCAGTTGCCCGACACCCTCCGGGAACGGATCTTGCCGCGGTCGGACATGAACTTGCGCAGCAGGTTCACGTCCTTGTAGTCGACATACTCGATCCGGTTCTTGCAGAAGATACAGACCTTCTTCTTCGTCCTCCGGCCGTTATCCTTCGGCACGCGACGCGTCGAGCGTTCCCGATCGTTGTTCCTCGCCATCAGAAGGGCTCCTCGTCCTCACCGGCCATGGGTTCGTTCGGTACGGGGCGCGCCGGCCTCGGGGCGCCCCCAGAGGGCCTCGCCTCCCCGGCGGGACCGCGCCGTTCGTTCTTGACGATCTGCGCCGTCGCCCAGCGCAGGCTCGGCCCAAGTTCATCGGCGATGACCTCGATCTTCGTCCGCTTGTCGCCGTCCGGGGTCTCCCAGGAACGCTGCTCAAGCCGACCAGTGACGATCACGCGGGCGCCCTTCACGAGCGACTCGCTGACGTTCTCAGCCATCTCCCGCCAGCAGACGACGTCGAAGAACGAGGTCGCCTCCTCCCACTCCTGGGTCTGGCGGTTCTGCCAGCGCCGATTGACCGCCAGCCCGAAGCTCGCGGTCGCCTGTCCGGCGGGGGTGAAGCGCAGCTCCGGATCCCTCGTCACGTTCCCGACGAGCACGACCGTGTTGCCGTTCGCCATCTTTCGTCTCCGTCTTCTCTACTAGCTCGCCTGAACGTCGCTCAAGGCTTCGCCGCCATGCGCGCGGCCAGCCATCCTCTCGGGCTGGCGAATGATCCGGTGGCGCAGCACCTCGTCGGCGAGCGTGAGCATCCGGTCGACCTCGGCCATCGCCGCCGGGTTGGCGACGACCTCGATGAAGAGGTAGAAGCCCTCGGTCTTGTGCTTCAGCTCGTAGGCGAAGGTCCGGCGGCCCCAGCGGTCGAGGTGACCCACGGACCCACCGTGCGAGCGCACGAGCTCGGCGACACGGTCGGTCGTCGCCCGGATGTCGTTCTCATCTAGGCCGATATCGAAGATGACGGCGATTTCATAGGGCCGCAAGGCGGCTCACCTCCTCCGGACCCGGCGTCGTTGACGTCCGGGGCCCCGGTCGCACCGGGGCAGGGGTGAATATGACCTTGTCATGGTAGCCGAAGACTCCTGATCTCCCGCGGGCCCCAACAGGTGTCGATTCTGGCCGCCGGCAGTATCGCTTCACCTACCGGCCCAGTCCCCGCCGCTCAGCCCCCGGGACGGGCCCCGAGCGTCCGCCGCAGATCTGCCGACGCGTGGTACGTCTCGGCAGCCGACGGGTAGTCGCCCGAACGGACGTCCGCGGCGAACCGGGCGATCGCCTCGCGGGAAGCCGTGGCGAGGTCGGCGTAGCGGCGCACGAATTTCGGAGGCCGCCCGGTGGAGAGCCCGACGAGATCGTGTAGCACGAGCACCTGGCCGTCGCAGTCCGGGCCTGCGCCAATCCCGATCGTCGGGATCGGAATCGCCCCGGTCACTCGCGACGCCACGAGGTCGGGGACGCCCTCGAGCACCAAGGCGAAGCAGCCGGCCTCGACGAGCGCCTGCGCGTCGAGTTCGAGCTCGAGGGCCGCCTCGGCGTCCTTGCCCTGGACGGCGAACCCGCCCAGCGAGTGGACCGACTGCGGCGTGAGCCCGAGGTGACCCATTACGGGGATCTCGGCGTCGAGGATCGCCCGAACGGCTGGGATCCGGCGCCGTCCTCCCTCGAGCTTCACGGCCTGCGCGCCGGCCCGCACGAGGGAGGCCGCGTTCCGCACGGTGTCCGCGGGGTCGACGTGGTAGCTCATCCAGGGCATGTCACCGACGATGAGGGCCCCTGGCTTCGCGCGGGCGACCGCGCCGACGTGGTGGACCATCTGGCCCAGGTCGACGCCAAGGGAGTTCTCGTAGCCGAGGACGTTGTTCCCGACGGAGTCGCCGACGAGGATGATGTCGACCCCGGCCTCGTCGACGATCCTTGCGAACGGGGTGTCGTAAGCGGTCACCATGACGATCGGGGGAGCGCCCCGGGCCCGCTTGCGGGCCGCGACCGCCGGGACTGACACGGGCTCTCGCATCTCGACCTCCTGCCGTCCAGCGCACTCGGCTGCCGGCGACGGTCCCAGGGTACCCGGGCATCACGAGCCCGAATGGCACCTCTTCCCGCGCCGCGCCGAGATCAGGTAAACGGCCTCGTTCTCGCCCGCGCGGCGGTGAACATCCGGACGAGGTGGTTCCACGAGCATTCCGTGCAGACTTCCACGATATAGAAGGTGACATCATCGCGGCTGCGCGCGAGCGCGCGCATCTCACCGTCCATCCCGAGCGCCCTGCCGCTCGGGGGCAGGCGCGGACCGAAGGCGAAGGCGACGTGCACGAGCTTCGCCGCGTCACAGATGGGGCAGTCGACCTCGGTCAACCGGCCGAGGTTGTTCGCCACGCGCATCAGCTCCGGCTGGGCATCGCAGACCTCGAGCCGGGAAACCCGACTCCGCTGGTACTCGCGGACCACCGAATCCCGGGCAAGCCGGTACTCGATCTGACCGAGGCCCGTCGGCGCGAGGCCGCGGGCGGAGGACTCGGGCTCCGGTCGCACGGCGACAGGCTACCCGTACTCCCGGCGGGCTCAAGCCTCGTCTCGCGCTCCGGGTCTGGGCAGAACGGGTGTCGTCGTCATGAAATCGACATATCGAGTCGATACATCGACTGCTATGATTGCCCGGTGCTCGAACTCGCGATCCTCGGCCTGCTCAAGGAGCGGTCGAGGCACGGCTACGACATCCGCAAGTCGTTGCGCGAGGACTTCGGCGTGCTCTCGAACCTATCTTTCGGTTCGCTGTACCCGGCGCTCGCCCGCCTCGAGGCCTCCGATGCCGTGCGGGCGGTCGAACCGGTGCCGCCGCTGCGCCGGGGCCGGCGTCCCTTCGATGACATGCCGCTCACCGGTTCGCTCACCGGCGAGCGCGCCGCCCTCGTCGCCCGCCGGGCGACCGCGAAGGCGGCAATCGCGCTCGGCGGCCGCAGCACCCGCGCCCGCAAGGTCTACGAGATCACGCCTCACGGCGAGGAGGTCTTCGAGCAACTGCTCCAGTCGGCAGACGAGCAGGGCCGGGATCCCCGGGGATTCTCGCTCCGGCTCGCCTTCGCCCGACACCTCACGCCGCAGGCGCGCGTCAGGCTGCTCGAGAAGCGGCGCGGCCAGCTCATCGACCGCCTGCAGCGCGGTGAGTGGTCGATGCGACGTCGGACACGGCCGATGGACGAGTATGAGCATTCGATTGCCGAGCACGCCCAGGAGACGATGGCCAACGATCTCGCGTGGGTCGAGCGGCTNNCTCGACCGGGAGCGGGCGGCACTCGACCGCTCTGTGCGCGACACGACAGAGCCGGCACCCGCCGCGCTCCAGCCGCCGGTGGTGGCGACGAAGGACCTCAGCGGAACCCCCCTCCCCGCCCGCGTCGGAGCGGGATCCGCACCGGACGAAAGGCAACGGCAATGACCAGCACGAAGGGAAGGATCAAGCTCGCGATCGCCGGGGTCGGCAACTGTGCGAGTTCGCTCATCCAAGGTGTCGAGTACTACCGGAACGCGAGCATCGACGAGACCGTTCCCGGCCTCATGCACGTCTCGCTCGGTGGCTACCACGTGGGGGACATCGACTTCGTCGCGGCTTTCGACGTCGACGCCGAGAAGGTCGGCCTCGACCTCAGCAAGGCGATCCAGTCCGGCCAGAACAACACGATCCACTTCTGCGACGTGCCGGCGATCGGCGTTACCGTCGACCGGGGACCGACCCTCGACGGGCTTGGCAAGTACTACCGCGAGGTCATCGAGGAGTCACCCGCTCCGCCCGTTGACGTCGTCGACGTGCTGAGGCGCAGTGGCGCCGAGGTCCTCGTCGCCTACCTCCCGGTCGGATCGGACCAAGCCCAGAAGCACTACGCCTCGGCCGCGATGGAAGCCGGAGTCGCCTTCGTGAACGCGATCCCGGTCTTCATCGCGAGCGACCCCGTCTGGGCGGCCCGCTTTGAGAAGGCCGGTGTGCCGATTATCGGCGACGACGTGAAGAGCCAGGTCGGTTCCACGATCATCCACCGTGTCCTCACGCGACTTTTCGAGGACCGCGGGACGGCGCTCGACCGGACATACCAGCTGAACTTCGGCGGCAACATGGACTTCAAGAACATGCTCGAACGCGAGCGGCTCGAGTCGAAGAGGATCTCGAAGACCCGCGCCGTCACGAGCCAGCTCGACCACCGGATGGCGGCGGACGACATCCACATCGGCCCGTCGGACCACGTCCCGTGGCTCGAGGACCGCAAGTGGGCCTACGTCCGGCTCGAGGGACGGAACTTCGGCGACGTGCCCCTCAATGTCGAGCTGAAGCTCGAGGTCTGGGACTCGCCCAACTCGGCGGGCGTCATCATCGACGCCGTCCGCTGCGCTCGTCTCGGCCTCGACCGCGGCCTTGCGGGGCCGCTCATCGGCCCGTCGTCGTACTTCATGAAGTCACCGCCCGTGCAGTACCACGACAACGAGGCGTACGACCTCGTCGAGCGGTTCGCGGCGGGCGACTGAGCGAAGGGCTCAGCCCGGGCTGGAACGCTCCGCTTCCCACCAGACGTCGAGCCGCCGCCCAGCCTCCTCCTCGCCTACCAGTCCCTCGTCCAGCCGGAGCTCGAGGAGGAACTGCAGCGCCCGGCCGACTGCCCTGCCCGGCGGGATTCCGAGACGCACCATGACGGCGTCGCCGTCGAGTTCGGGGCGGATCGCGTCGAGCGCCTCGCGCTCGGCGAGCTCGGCGAGACGCCTCTCGAGCTCATCGACGCCACGTTCCAGTTCGCGAGCGCGTTCGGCATTGCGCGTCGTGCAGTCCGCGCGCGTCAGCTCGTTTAGCGACTTGAGCAACGGTCCCGCGTCCCGCGCGTAGCGGCGTAGCGCTGAATCGGTCCAGCCCATCTGGTAGGTGTGAAACCGCAGGTGCAGCTCGATGAGTCGGCAGACGTCGTCGATCTCACCGGTCGGGTAGCGCAACGCGACGAGACGTTGCCGGGCGAGGCGCGCTCCGACGACGTCGTGGTGGTGAAACGAGACCCCGTCGGGCCCGATCGCCCTAGTCCGTGGCTTGCCGATGTCGTGCAGCAATGCCGCGAGCCGGAGAATCTTGTCCGGCCGGGTCCTGCCGACGACGGCGATCGTGTGCGCCAGGACGTCCTTGTGGCGGTGGAACGCGTCCTGCTCCAGCGCGAGCGCCGGAATCTCGGGCAGGAACTCGGCTGCCAGACCCGTCTCCACGACGAACCACAGCCCCGCCGTCGGTTCCGGCAACACGATTAGCCGGTTGAGCTCGTCGCGGATGCGCTCGGCCGAGACGATCGACAACCGCTCATGCAGCGCGGTCACCGCCGCCACCAGCTCCTCTGTCGGCTCGAGCGAATACCCGGCGAGGAAACGGGCGGCGCGCAGCATGCGCAGCGGGTCGTCCGAGAACGACACCGTCGGGTCGAGGGGCGTGCGCAGCTTCCTCGCCGCGAGGTCCCCGAGGCCATCGTACGGGTCGATGAGCTCGACCTCGGGAAGCGCGAGCGCCATCGCGTTGACCGTGAAGTCTCGCCGCGACAGGTCAGCGCCGATGTCGTCACCGAACTGCACATCGGGTTTGCGCGACTCGGGCAGGTACGCGTCGGCCCGGTGCGTCGTGATCTCAAAACGCCGGCCCGCATGCCGGCAGCCGATCGTGCCGAAGCGCTTGCCCTGCAGCCAGACCGCTTCGGCCCACCCCTCGACGAGCGACTCGATCTCGTCGGGAAGGGCGTCGGTCGTGAGGTCGATGTCGACGTCCCGTCCGAAGGGCTCACCTCCCCCAGGAGGACCGACGACGGCGTCCCGAACGGTCCCACCCACGATGTAGATGCGCTTGCCAGCCGCGACAAACCGGGCGGTGAGCTCCGCCGTCTCCTCGACGACGGGACGGACGCGTTCGGGGACCACGGCTCGTGAGGGTAGCCTGCGCTCCGCCCCGACCGCCGGATCGGCGCGGTCCCGCCTGACCTGGGAATCGGCCCGACAGTAGGCTCCCGTCGAACCGGGTTCGATCGGAGGCCACCGCTACCCGTGGTCAGTGAACACTCATCGGTCGGCGTCATCTCGGCGCGTGCTGCCGTCATCGCCTCGGCGCTGGCGCTGGCGCTTGTCGTCGTGATCGCGCCGGCGGCACCTGCCACGACGGCGACTGCCCACCAGCGAGAGCGCACCGGTGTCTCGCTCGTCTCTCAGACCCGCTGGGTCACCGGATCCCGGATGTCGCTCGACGTGGCGATCCACTCACCCGTTCCGCGGGCCGATCTCGGCCTCAAGCTCACCGTCTACTCACGTCTGACGAGCCTCTACGCGTTCGACCTCTCCGAATCTGGGCAGCTCGCACCGACCGAACTCGTCCTCGGCTCGACTCCGATCATCCCCCTGCACGTCCTCCACGTGACCGGGACCGGTGTCCTTGGCGTCGCGATGCACGTCCGCCTCGCCAATTCCGCCGCCGCCAAACCGGGCGCGCTCGGGTCGCCCGGCCTCGCCCTCGACTGTGCGCCGCTCTCCTGCGATGGCGTCTACCCGCTCGACGTGGCCGTCGTCGACACGGCGCGGGGCACGCGCCTCGCCTCGTTCACGACATACCTCGTCTACGTCGCAGGTGAGCCGGGGTCGATCCCGTTGCGGGTCGCCCTCGTCCTGCCGTTCGGTTCGACCCCTGCCCTCGTCGCCTCGGGAGCTCCCAAGCTCACGTCGAGCGAGATCGCCTCCCTCGCCGCGACACTCGCCACGATCCGGCACGACCCCGGAACCCGGGTGACGCTCGCGATGTACCCGCAACTGCTCGTGGCTCTCGCCGAGTCGCCTTCGCGGAAGGCCGCGGTGGTCCTCGGCGAGCTGCGCGCCCTCGCCGAGCAGAAGAGTGGCGCGCCCTCGCTCGAGTTCCTCGAGGCACCGTTCACCCCGGTGAACCTCGACGAGCTCACCGCGGCCGGGTTGGGTCGCGAGTTCCGGCGTCAGCTCGACCGGGCCGCGCAGGTGTTCCGGGCGTTGCTCGGGGCGACCCCACCCCAGGGCGTGTACCTCTCGACGACCCCGCTCGACGACGCCAGCCTCACCGCGCTCGCCCGCAACCGCATCGAGCGGGTCGTCATCCCGGCGACGGGACTGCCCACGAACAAGTCGATGTCCCCGACGGCACCCCTGAGAATGCTCCTGTCCGCCCCGCGGCCGCGTGCGGGTGCCCTCTCGCTCTCGGCCGTCGTCGCCGACTCCGCCCTGGCGGCAGACTTCGCCCCGAGCGCCCAACCCGCGCTGGCCGCCCACCAATTCCTCGCCGAGATCGCGCTCGTCTACTTCGAGCAGCCCTTCGGCCAGCAGGCACGTGGCGTGGTCGTCGCGCCGGCGACGATGCCCAGATCGCCGGTGTTCCTGTCGGACCTGCTCGAGGGTCTCGAATCGAGTCCGATCGCCGAGCAGTCAACCGTGGCTTCCTTGTTCTCGGCCGTCCCGGTCGGGGCGGACGGCGCGGTTTCCCGTATCACCGCTGTGCCCGCCCACGCGGCGTCGTCGTACGCCTTCGCCTCTTCCATCGGGAACGCCCTCTCGACGGTCAACGCACTCGCCTCGACCGTCCCGGGTGACGCCGCGTTCCTCTCCCGTGCCGGGGACGCGACGCTCCTCGCCGAGACGGCCGGGCTCGGACAGGCCGCCCGGATGCGCTACACCGCCGAACCGCTCGCCCTGGTTGGCCAGATCGAGCATGCCATCTCGCTCGCGGGAGCCCGGACCGTGACGCTCACGCAGCGCAGGGCCAAGGTCCCGCTCACGATCGTCGCGGCCTTCCCGAGCCCGATCCACGCGACGCTCATGCTCTCGAGCAGCACCCTCGCAATCGCGTCGCGCTACTTCAGCCTGCCCATCGTGCTCGCGCACAAGAACTCACCATTCGAGATCCCGGTGACAGCGCGCACGTCGGGCGTCTCGACGCTCACCATCGAGCTTGTTTCGCCCCGGGGCGGAATCCTGCTGTTCGAGCACGTCTACACGATCCGCTCCACGGCCTTCTCCGTCGTCGCCGTTGCACTGTCGGTCGCCGCCCTGATCGTGCTCGCACTCTGGTGGCTGCGCTCCCATCTCCGGCGCAGACGACGAGCCGCGACCGAACGGGCCGGGATCGAGCTCGGCGTGGCGAACGGCGAGTGACCCAGCCGTCGTCACCCCCCGACACGGTCGGCATCCTCGGTAGTCGTTCGCGCGCGAAGCGGCTCGCGCGGGCTTCGCTCGGTACTGGGATCGGAACCGTCGTTTCCCGGATGACGGGGCTGGCGCGACTTGTCGTGCTCGCCTACGCGCTCGGCGGGTCACGCCTCGCCGACTCCTTCAACCTGGCGAACAACACGCCGAACGCCGTGCACGACCTCGTCCTCGGGGGCGTGCTCGCGGCGACCTTCGTCCCGGTGTTCGTCGAGCGGCTGTCCACCCGGACCGAGAAAGAGGCCAGCGAGTCCATCTCGGCGGTCGTCACGATGGCGAGCGTCGTCCTCGTCCTCGCGACGATCGCCTTCGTCGCCGCGGCGCCCGCGCTCATTACGCTCTTCACGTTCGGCAAGGCGACACCGGCCGAGCACGGCGTCGCCGTAGAGCTGCTCCGCTTCTTCGCGCCGCAGCTGCTCTTCTACGGCGCGATCAGTCTCATGTCGGCGGTGCTCGCGACACGCGACCGTTTCGGAGCGGTCGGGTTCGTCCCTGTCGTCAACAATCTCGTCGGGATCGGCATCCTCGCCGTCTTCGCCGTCTTCGCGCGGCACGCGACCATTTCTCAGGTCCAGCACGACCACGGCCTGCTCGTCCTTCTGGGCGTCGGCACGACACTTGGCGTCGCGCTCCAGGCCGCCGCACTCATCCCCTCGCTGCGCCGGGCGCACGTCAGGCTCCGCTTCCGCTGGAGCCCGCACGATCCCGCGATCGGCATGATCGTGCGCCTCTCGGGGTGGACGTTCGGCTTCGTGCTCGCGAACCAGATCGCCCTGTTCGTCGTGCTCGCGCTCGAGTTCCACGTCGGCACCGGAGCGGTCAGTGCCTACACCTACGCGTATGCCTTCTTCCAGTTCCCCTTCGCCGTCGTCGCGACGTCGGTCATCAACGTCACTTCACCTGACCTCGCGCGGCTGCGCACGGCGCGCCTGTGGCACCAGCTCGGCCTCCGCTTCGGTGGCGCGCTGCGCCAGGTCCTTGCGCTCATCCTGCCCGCCACCGTCGGGTACCTGATCCTCGCCCGCCTGGCGATGACATTGCTGCTCCAGCACGGCAACGAGAGCTCGGCGGCTGTTCACCTGACGGCGTCGGTGCTCGCGTTGTTCGCGCTCGGACTCCCGGGTTTCTGCGTGTTCTTCCTTGCGACCCGCGCCTTCCAGGCGATGCAGGACACCCGGACGGCCTTCGTCCTGTACGTGCTCGAGAACAGCCTGAACATTCTCGTCGCCGTGCTTCTGTACCGACCCCTCGGTGTGCGGGGGCTGGCGTTGTCATACTCGATCGCCTACACGATCGCCGCGGTTGCCGCGCTGGCGGTGCTACGTGAACGACTCGGGACCATCGGCGGCCGGACGCTGCTGTCCTCGTCGGCACGCTCCCTCGTCTTGAGCCTCGTGATGGCCTTCGCGGTGGCCCTCGTCGCCGCCGCAGTCGGCACCGGCTACGGCATCGGCGGCTGGATCCGGCTGCTTATAGCGATCGCCGCGGGCGCCGCCGTCTACCTCGGCGCCGCAGGTGTCGCGGCGACCATTCACGCCTGGCAGACTTCGCGACGGGCCGCCCGTCAGCCGTTCGGACCCGCAAAGGGGAGCCATGGCAACTATCCGCATCGTCACTGACAACGGCTGCGATCTGCCTGAGGCGCTCCTCGCCGAGCACGACGTCATCTCCGTCCCACTCGAAGTGCGGCTCGGCCCGGCCGGCGCCATCTCGCTGACGGGGCTCTCGGCGGAGGAGTTCTGGAAGATCGCCTCAAAGTCCGACGCCCTCGCCGAGACCTCTGCACCCGCGCCGGGGGCGTACCACGATGTCTTCGCCGCCGCCGCCGACGACGGTTGCGCCGGCGTCATCTGCGTCACCCTCTCCTCGGGGCTGTCCGCCACTTACCAGGCGGCTCGCACCGGGGCCGAGGCGTTCCAGGGGAAGTTCCCCATTGTGGTCATTGACTCACTCGCCGCCTCGGTTGCCGAGGGACTGCTCGTCCTGGAAGCGGCCGACCTCGTCGACTCCGGCGCGGATTTCACGACCGCGGTGGCCACCGTCCGGGCCGAGGTCCCGAAGACCTTCGTCTACGGCACAACCCAGACGCTCGAGTACCTGCGCCGGGGCGGGCGGATCGGCAACGCCGCGGCCTTCTTCGGCGGACTGCTGTCGATCAAGCCGGTGATCACGATACGCGAGGGCGTCGTCGAAGCTGAGTCGCGCCAGCGCACCCGGGCGCGCTCGCTCGAGTACCTGGCCAGCAGGCTGAAGGAGGTCGGCCCCATCAAACGGTTGGGCGTCGGCCACGCCGAAGCCGACGACATCGACCACTTCCTCGACCTGACCGATCCGTTCTTCCCCCGAGCCGACACCCTCGTCGCCTGTATGGGACCGATCATCGGCGCCCACACCGGCCCCGGCACCATCGCGCTGTGCCTGATCCTCAAGTGAGGGCGAGTTCCCCCACCGCTCCCCGCCCTGCCGTAACCTCGCGTCCATGAAGCGCGACGAGAACTCCTCCGACAACCAGGACTTGGCGGCCCGAGTCGCCGGGGTCGTCGACCTGCTCGTCGGTGACGTCCGTGACCGCGCGCTCCACCCGGTGTTCGTCGCCGTGCGGGTCGTCGTGCTCGCGTCGATCGTTCTCGCGCTCGTCCTCGCCGCGGTGACGGTCGGCACGATCGGCCTTGTCCGGTTGTTCGACACGCTGGTTTTCGCCGGGCGTGCCTGGGCGACGGATCTTCTCTTCGGTGGAATCTTCCTTATCGCCGGGATGTTGTGCTGGGTACACAGTGGACGACCGAGGAAGAGGACGGCTGTTGACTGACCTGGGGACCCGCGCGGCGCGTCCCGTCCTATCGGCCGGCGACATTCGCGACGTCGCGGTCATCGGTTCCGGCCCGGCCGGGCTGACCGCCGCCGTCTACCTGGCCCGCGCCGACCTGCACCCCCTCGTCATCGCCGGTGAGCCCTCGTCCACGAGCGACCAGCCCGGCGGCCAGCTGATGCTGACGACCGAGGTCGAGAACTTCCCGGGCTTCCCGGAGGGCGTGCTCGGCCCGGACCTGATGGAGCGCTTCCGCGTCCAGGCCGAGCGCTTCGGCGCCGAGATCGTGACCGCCAAGGTTTCGCGAGTCGACCTCGGCTCGCAGCCATTCGGGGTGTGGACCGACGACCCCGGACACGCCGAGCCGGACCACCGGGTGAGATCGGTAATCATCGCCACCGGCGCCCGGGCCCTCACCCTCGGCGTGCCCGGCGAGGCCAAGCTCACCGGGCACGGGGTCTCGACCTGCGCGACCTGTGACGGCTTCTTCTTCCGGGACCAGCCCATCGCTGTCGTCGGCGGAGGCGACTCCGCTCTCGAAGAGGCGACTTTCCTGTCGCGCTTCGCCAGCTCCGTCGTCGTCGTCCACCGGCGCCGTCAGCTGCGCGCGTCGAAGATCATGCAGGGCCGGGCGTTCGCCGACCCAAAAATCTCCTTCGTCTACGACGCCGTCGTGACCGAGATCCTCGGGGACGACAAGCTCACCGGTCTGCGCCTAGTCGACATCGTCACTGGGGAGGCGCGCGAGCTCGCCGTCGGCGGCTGTTTCATCGCGATCGGCCACGCGCCCAACACCGACCTCTTCGCTGGGCAGCTCAAGATGGACGGGGCGGGCTACATCCGTACGCTCGACGGCTCGTCAACGAGCGTCGCCGGCGTCTTCGCCTGCGGCGACGTCCAGGACCACGTCTACCGCCAGGCGATCACCGCGGCCGGCTCGGGCTGCATGGCGGCGCTCGACGTCGACCGCTACCTCGCCGCCCAGGAGTCACGTTGAGGGCGGCCGGACCGGGGGAATGCCCCCGGCTCGCCTGCTGTTCCACAGAAGGCGTCCCCACGACGGCGACCGCCGCGCAGACCAAAGTTGGCGAAGGAGGACAACGGTGTCGGCAACAACACCAGCGGTGACGGACAGCACCTTCGACGAGGAGGTGGCCCGCTCCGACACGCCCGTCCTCGTCGACTTTTGGGCCGAATGGTGCGGGCCCTGCAAGGCGATCGCGCCGATCCTCGACGAGATCGCCGCCGAGAAGGGGGGGAGCCTCCGCGTAGTCAAGCTCAACGTCGACGACAACGTCGCCACCGCTCGTCGCTTCGAGGTAATGAGCATCCCTACGCTGATCCTTTTCAAGGGCGGCGAAATCAAGGCGCGCATCGTCGGCGCGAAGGGCAAGTCCGCTCTGCTTTCGGACATCGACCCGCACCTCTAGGTGCCTGGTGTTGAACAA
>PLPK01000062.1 GCA_003159795.1 Acidimicrobiaceae bacterium
TCAACGTGACCGCCTCGCCGCCGGGCAACAACCCGGTCTTCCTCACCTACACGCCATCTGACTCGTCGTGGCTGGCGACGAACACCAGCGGCGACGAGCTGGCCTTCTGGCGCTACGACGCCTTCGGCACCCTGGCGCTCGGCACACCGGACTCTCCTTTCGGTTACGCCGGCCAGTACACGGACACCTCCTCTCGCGTCCCGAGCTACTTCGGCAACATGAGGGCCAGGTGGTACCAAGCACAGACCGGGCAGTTCACGTCCGTGGACCCGGACTTCGGTCAGAGCGACCAGGCGTACGACTACGCCAACGATGACCCGGTGAACGGCGTGGACCCGACAGGACTGTGCTCGCTGCCGGGGAGGTTCGGTTTTCTCTACCCTGGGAAATGCACGCATAACCCTAAACTCCTGCGGGAAATCGCGGCAGGGTACGCGGAACTAGGGCAGCTCCAGAAGGAGTCCGGCGGCGGATCGTCCATTAGTTTGTGGGATGTTTTCAATTGGACGGTTGTGGCCATCGTCGTAGTAGGAACGATCCCGCTTGACGACACAGGTGTTGGCGAAGTGGCCGATAGTTACGTGTTCGATCGGGCCGTCACCGCTGAGGATGCCACTGCGGAAGAAGCTTCCGAGAGCGCGAATGCAGAAGACGCAGCTGACTCAGACGGCCCTTGCGGAGGGCAGAGCTTCACCGCAGCCACCGAGGTACGTCTCGCGAACGGTACAGGCGTTCCGATCGATCAGCTGAAGGTCGGTGACAAAGTCTTGGCCACCGACCCGAAGACGGGCATGACCCAAGCCGAGCCCGTTACTGCTCTGTGGGTCAACCGCGACAACGACCTTTTGCATATCATTGTCGTTGCCGCTGGCTCTACGTCGACAATTGACACAACGCGGCACCACCTGTTCTACGATCTCACCACGAAACACTGGGCCCAAGCTGACAGCCTGCACGCTGGGGATCGTCTCTACACCCCCGGAGGCACTCTCGTCGCTGTGGTCGCTACCACGGTGGTCCCCGGCTCCGCTTACATGTGGGACCTCACCGTCGGCAAGGACCATGACTTTTACGTGAACATGGAGTCGACGGCGGTGCTGGTCCACAATTGTCCAAACGCGGAACCTGGCATACCAAAAAAGCCAGTCTCGGCGTACGGCAAGTCTCAAGTGCCCTCCTGGGTTTACACTGAGGGCTATGTCCCCTATGAAGGTGAATCACCCGTAACGACCGCCACAAGGATAATGAATGAACAGTATGGAGAAGGCAACTGGACGAAGGGCACTAGCACCGAATATAACCAACTCGTCAAATGGGCCACCGGACACTTCTGATGACTTCGCTCTCTCAGCAACTAATAGAAGATATGTTGCTTCAGCAGGAGGTCGAGTTCCGGAGTCGCTTTACTTCGACTCCGACCATACTTTATGAAGTGATCACGCACACTTCCGAGTCCGAACTGTTGGCTGCTGGACAGCGATTACTCAGTAGTGACGACCCTGCACGCAGAATTCTCGGGATTCGCCTTATTCGAGAAGTCAAGGAGAACCAGGCACAAGCGACATACGCACTGAGCCAATTGCTTTCTTGCGAGCGTAACGATGATGTCATATATTGGATCGTGTCGGCGTTCGGATTCCTAAAGAGCGACTCCGTTATTGACCGTCTCAGGGCGCTTGCGCACCATCCTGATGCAAGTGTGCGTTATCATGTTGCGACTGCTGTTGCGAATTGTGCAACTGACGAGATTCCTGCGGAATCAACCAATGTTCTTCTTGGCCTCTGCCATGACGAGGACCCCGAGGTTCGGTTTTCCGCGGTCTTTGAAGTTGGCGAGTGGTGGAAGGTGAAGCGCGACAGGCGTCTCGGCTCTGAACTTAGGCGCGCCGCCTCCGATACCGATCCGCTTGTAGCGCGCGCTGCTCAAGCCGCTTTAGACGAAGAACCCGATCGGTCATGATCCGACCCTTGCCGCCGAGGCGGCGGTGGGAGAAGTGCCTGTTGTACGACGTGAGAACAGTAGGCGGGCTCAACCGGCCCTCGCAACACCTCGAGGTTGGAGGTGTCAGATGGCGAGGCGTCAGGCCTCCGGGCTCGACCCGGCCATCCCACCCATTTGCCGGACCTAGTCCGACCGGACTTCCGCGCCTCAACCCCTGAAATAACGGTTCTCGGCCTGCTCGTCATGCGCCGAACAGGGAAAACAAGACCTGGCGCCAGAGTTCGCCCGCCAAATGTGGGGGCGACACATCCTCGACATCGAACAGCTGCATGGCTAAGATCGGCGTGTGCACGTGAAGCGCACGACTCGCAGGAGGGGCGAAAAGGAGTACACCTACCTCTCGCTCGTCGAGTCGGTGCGCGTCAACGGCAAGAAGACCCACCAGACGCTGTTGCGCTTGGGTGAGATCGGCGAGCTGGAAAGAAGCGGTCAGCTCGATCGCATCGTCGCCGCGCTGTCGGGCTACACGACAAAGCACTTCGTCGCGGCCGAGGGGCTCGAGGGTGAAGGTGCGCCCTCCTTCGGCGCCACCGCCGCGATCTCGGCCTACTTCGATCGCCTCGGTCTTCGGGAGCACTTCCGCGCGATCGGCGACAGGCGGCGCTCGAAGAACCTCGCCGACACGGTCTTCGTCATGGTGGCGAACCGTCTGTTGGATCCCGCCTCCAAGCGCCGGACGATCCACGAATGGCTCGCCACCGTCGCGCTACCCGAAGGCGTCGTGTCACCGCTCCTCGACCAGTGCTATCGGGGCCTCGATGCGATCGCCGACGAGAAGGAGGCAACCGAAGAGCTGTTGTACGCGCGCCTCACCGATCTCACGAACCTCGATCTTCGTCTCGCCCTCTATGACCTCACCTCGACGTACTTCGAGACAAGCCACGGGCCCTCCGAGGATTTCTCCTCTCGTGCCTACGGCTACAGCCGTGACAAGAGAGGGGATCGTCCCCAGGTCGTGATCGGCCTGCTCGTCGCCGGCAACGGGATCCCGATCGCCCACTACGTCTTTCCCGGCAACACCCGGGACTCGACGACGCTGCAACAGGTGATGGCCGACTACCAGTCCCGCTTCGGCGTCGGGAAGATCGCCCTCGTCTGTGACCGGGGCCTCATCAGCGAGCAGAACCTCGCCGACGTCGCGGCAGCCGGCTTCGACCACGTGCTCGCCACACGACTCCACCACGACGGCGACGTCGCGGCAGTCCTCGAGCGCGCCGCAGCTGCCGGCGAGGACGCGTGGCACACGGTGCCGGGCTTTCCGGGAACGAAGGCCTTCGAGGTGAACCATGGCGGACGGCGATTCGTCGCCGTGTCATCAGCCGAGCGAAAGGCACGCGACGATCGGCGACGCGAAGAGCTCCTCGTCCGGGTGGAGTCCAAGCTCATCACGCTCGCCGATCGCGTGCGGGCGGGAAGGCTCGTCGACCCGGCCAAGATCGGCGCGGCCGCGGACCGCATCCTGCGGGACTCGGGCGTCGGGCGGTGCTTTGCCGTGACGATCCGGCCCGGCGTCTTTTCTTGGCGCTTCGACGGGGAGGTGCTCGCCTACGAGGAGAACCTCCTCGCCGGTCGCTACGTGCTCACGACATCGCTGCAGCCCGAGCAGGCGTCGGTGACCGACATCGTGCGGCACTACAAGATGCTCCAGAACGTCGAGCGCAGATTCCGCGTGATGAAGGACTTCCTCGGTCTTCGCCCCGTCCACCACCGAACAGAAGAGCGTGTCCGCGGCCACATCGCGCTCTGCGTCATCGCCGCGGTGATCGAAGCGGTGATGGGCAACGACCTGGAGCACGCCGGCGTGAAGGACCCCGACATCACCGGCCAGACGATCTCGCCGCGCCGGGCCCTGGCCGAGATCGGGACCATCCGGCTGCACAAACTGAACGCTGGACGTCACATCGAGCTCGTCGACCGGCCGACAAACTTGCAACGTCAGATCCTCGACGCGCTGCGCATCGAGGCCAACGCGTGGAGCCGGGCCAGAATCTCCTGAGCTGGGCAAACGCGAACGGTGTGGGGGAAACAAAACTCGATCGCGCCCGCACTACCAGGACGTTCGCGAAACAGACGCTGAAGTCCGGTCCGAGCTGAGGCGCCTCGCCACGACGAAGCCGAGCGCGACGAGCAAGGCCAGGATGAACAGTTTCTTGCACATGCCCGCATCGTAACGGCCGCCGTCCCCGCAACCCGGTAATCCCGGGCCGGCGCCGCGGACGGTCAGACGGTCAGGAGATCGCGGGCGCCCGTGTCGCTCGAGGGGTGACGCAGCTTAGACATCGCGCGCGCCTCGATCTGGCGAATCCGTTCCCGGGTCAGGTTGAAGTGCTCGCCGACCTCCTCGAGCGTGCGCGGCTCGCCGCGGTCGAGTCCGAACCGCAGCCGCAGGATCTCGCGCTCACGTTCGTCGAGCGGCGCGAGGAGGCGGTTGATCTCGACCGGCAGCAGCGCCGTCGCCGCCATCTCGAAGGGTGACTCCGCCGAACGGTCCTCCACGACATCGCCGAGCTCGGCGTCGCCGTCCTCACGCAGTGGTTCGGAGAGCGAGAGCGGCTCGGCACGGAACCGGAGCGCTTCGATCAGCTTGTCCTCGGGCAACTCGACCTCGGCGCCGAGCTCGGCGAGTGTCGCCGGGCGGCCGTACTTCAGCTCGAGGCGCGCCTGCGCCTTCTGCACCCGTGCAAGCGTGTCGCCGGCGTGGACCGGCAGGCGGATCGTCCGCCCGGTGTTGGCGATCCCGCGCGTGATCGCCTGGCGGATCCACCAGGTGGCGTAGGTCGAGAACTTGAAGCCCTTGCGCCAGTCGAACTTCTCGACGGCGTGCATGAGGCCGAGGTTGCCCTCCTGGATGAGGTCGAGGAGCGGCAGTCCCGACGCCTGGTACTTCTTGGCGATCGACACGACCAGCCGGAGGTTCGACTGGACGAAGGTGCGCTGGGCCTCGTCGCCCAGGCGGACGGTCCGCTTGAGCTCGCGACGGCGCGCCGGCGTGATCCCCTTCGGCGGCTTCGCGAGCTCCTCCTCGGCGGAACCGCGGCGCTCGATCGCCTGGGCCAGACGGACCTCGTCATCCTTGGTGAGCAGCGGGTACTGGCCGATGTCGGTCAGGTACAGCCGGACGAGATCTTCCTCGTCGCGCTCGACTCGCTCCTTCGCCAATGCGGTCCGGTCCTCCGTGGGTTGGTGGAGCCGCTGGGAGCGGACTCCCGACATCCAAATACCTAACGACATCTTTAGCGGCAGCGGTAACTGCACCGGTCCGACACTGTTCGAATCCCGTCAGTTCCCTCACTCAGTGTAACGACGCAGTCAAGGGGCTCCCGCACACCCACTACCTGGGATGACGCGAGTCCCGCGCCCTCAGGGGGTGCGATGCAGCGGGCCGAACGGACCGGGGATCTTCTCGAGGAGCTCGTGCACGCGTGCCGAACGCGGCGTCCCGCCCGCCGTCGGCGCGAGCACCCGACCTTCCGCGGTCGTGGCCGCGAGGTCCGCCAGTAACCGGCGCAGCATCCGGTGCACCGCCGCATCGGCCGGGGACACTGCCACCGCGAGGTGCTCGGCGTAGCCGGCGGCCATCTCCGGGTAGAAGGTGCCGACGAGCGCGTCGAGTAGCTCCTCGTCATGACCGGCCACGGCGAGCACCTCCAGCGCCTCGTCGAAACGGTCCCCCGGCGAGCGGGTCAACTCGGCCGCCACGGGGAGACCGTCCGACACGGGGAGGAGCGGCTCGACGAGGGCGGCCCGGAAGCCGTGCGCCCGACTCGCCCCCGCCAGGTAGACGACGACCGCAGCGTCCTCGCAGGACGGTGCGCGCTCGCCCAGGCGGGCGAAGAGCGAGAACTCGACGTGACGGTAGCGGCCGAGCAGGTCCGCCGTCTCGGCGAGCGTGAGGGGCGTCGTCACGACCCGTTCTCGCCCGGCGGGAGGCTCGCACGAAAACGGTTCGTGATCGGCATCCGGCGGTCCTTGCCGAACGCCCGGCTCGTCACGCGCGGCCCCGGCGGGGCCTGGCGCCTCTTGTACTCCGCCAGGTCGACGAGGTCGAAAATCCGCCGCACCATCGCGGCATCGAAACCCTCGGCGACGAGATCGTCGACGGTCGCGTGGCGCTCGACGTACGCCTCGAGGATGGGGTCGAGGACCTCGTAAGGAGGCAGGGAGTCGTCGTCTCGCTGGTCCGGACGCAGCTCGGCCGATGGTGGCTTCGTGAAGACCTGCTCCGGGATCACCGGCCGTCCGGCGGCGGCGTTGCAGTGGCGGGCGAGCGCGTAGACGAGGAGCTTCGGGACGTCCCGGATGACGGCGAAGCCACCGGCGGTGTCACCGTAGAGCGTCGAGTAGCCGACGGCGGTCTCGCTCTTGTTCCCCGTCGTGAGCACGAGCCAACCGAACTTGTTCGAGAGTGCCATCAGGAGCGTGCCTCGGATCCTCGCCTGGAGGTTCTCCTCGGCGACGCCCGGCGGCCGATCGCCGAAGCCCGGCGCCAGCAGCCCGAGCATCGCGCCGTGCGCCTCCTCGATCGGGATCACCCGGAGGTCGATGCCGAGGCCGTCGGCCAGCGCGGCCGCGTCGGCGAGCGATCCGGGTGAGGAGAAGCGCGACGGCATCGCCACGCCGTGCACACGGTCCGGCCCGAGCGCCTCGACGGCGATCGCCGCGACGAGGGACGAGTCGATCCCGCCCGACAGCCCGACGACGCACTCGGCGAAGCCGTTCTTCGCGACGTAATCCCGCGTCGCCAGCACGAGCGCCTCGTAGGTCAACACCTCGTCGTCGAGGACCGCGGCGATGGGACCGGGAACGGGGCGACCGCCACGCCGGCGCGGCCGGCTCACCTCGACGAGGCCCGCTGGTGGCCCCTCGGGGCCGGCCCCGGCGAACGGGACGTCGACGACGACGACGTCCTCCCGGAAGTGCGCCGCCGAGGCGAGGAGCGACCCGTCCGGGGACACGACCATCGAGCCCCCGTCGAACACCAGCTCGTCCTGGCCGCCGACGAGGTTCACGTAGACGATGGCGCACCGGGTCTCGGCCGCCCGGCGGGCGAGCATCTCCTCGCGCTCGGCCCGCGCCCCGGCGCGGAAGGGCGACGCATTGAGAGACAGCACGATCCCCGCCCCGGCGCCGGCAAGGCGGGCGACCGGGCCCGATGCCACCCAGGCGTCCTCGCAGACCACCACCCCGACGGGTGCCCCGCCGATCCCGAAGACGGGCGAGTCCCCCGCGCCGGGGACGAACCACCGCTGTTCGTCGAACACGCCATAGTTCGGGAGCAGTTCCTTCTCCGCGACGCCCCGCACCGCACCTGCGGCGCAGACCGCGGCCGAGTTGCGCAGCCCGCCGGAATCGGCCACGTAACCGACGACCGCCGCACAGCGGCCCACGTGCGTCGCGATGGCGGCGAGCGCCCGCTCGCTCGCCGCGACGAAGTCCGGCTCCAGCAACAGGTCCTCGGGCGGGTAGCCGGTCACGACGAGCTCGGGGAAAACGGCAACGTCGGCGCCGGACCCCTCGGCTGAGGCCAGCGCGCCGAGGATCCGCCGGATGTTCCCTTCAAAGTCGCCGACCACCGCGTCGATCTGGCAGAGCGCGACGGTCAGCCAGCTCACGTCGCCATCGTAGCGATGGGACCCCCCCGGCTCGTGGGGAGCTGTCGTGACACCCAGGGTTTGGTCGGGCTCGTGGGGTCTGCGAAACTTGTCGGTGCGACACGGCCGGTCGCGGTCAGGAAACGCCGCGGAAAGGTGACCCGATGGAGAACCAGCGCGAGTACGTCCTGAAGACGGTGGAGGAACGCGGGGTCCGCTTCATCCAGCTCTGGTTCACCGATGTGCTTGGTACGCCGAAGACGTTCTCGATCCCCCCGGCCGAGCTCGAGAACGCGATCGACGAGGGGATGACCTTCGACGGCTCCTCGATCGACGGCTTCAGCCGCATCCAGGAGAGCGACGTGATCGCGCGCCCGGACCCGAAGACGTTCCAGATCCTGCCCGCCATGTCCGGCGGGAACGCAACGGTCGCGCGCGTGTTCTGCGACATCTCGAACATCGACGGCACGCCTTTCGAGGGGGACCCGCGCCATGTGCTGCGCCGGACACTCGAGCGCGCCCGCGAGCAAGGCTTCAGCTTCTTCGCGGCCCCCGAGCTCGAGTACTTCTATTTCGCGAGCTCCAAAGCCGACGCCGGCGTGCCGCCGCAACCGCTCGACTCGGGTTCGTACTTCGAGCTCACCGTGGCGGACCTCGCGACCGACCTCCGCCGCAGGACCGTGCTCACCCTCGAGGACATGGGGATCCCGGTCGAGTACGCCCAGCACGAGGATTCGCCCAGCCAGCACGAGATCGACCTGCGCTACACCGACGCCCTCACGATGGCCGACACGATCATGACCGTGCGCCTCCTCGTCAAGGAGATCGCCCAGGAGCACGGTGTCTACGCGTCGTTCATGCCGAAGCCCCTCGCCGGCGTCCAAGGTTCCGGGATGCACACCCACTGCTCGCTCTTTCGCGGGGACAAGAACGCCTTCTACGACGCCGACGACGAACACGGGCTCTCGGTGACGGCACGCCAGTTCATCGCGGGCCTCCTCGAGCACGCCTCCGAGATCACCGCGGTGACGAACCAGTGGGTGAACTCGTATAAGCGTCTTGTCGCGGGCTACGAGGCGCCGTTCTCCGTCTCGTGGGCGTACAACAACCGCTCCGCGCTCGTCCGCGTTCCCGTTGTGAGGCAGGGCAAGTCCGAGTCCGCCCGCGTCGAATACCGCGCCGTCGACCCGGCCTGCAACCCCTACCTCGCCTTCGCGGTCATGCTCGCGGCGGGCCTGCGGGGCATCGAGAAGTCCTACGAGCTGCCCGACGAGGCCGACGCCAACTTGTACACGATGAGCCAGCGCCAGCTCGCCTCGGCCGGTATCCGCCCGCTGCCCCGCACGCTCGACGAGGCGCTGCAGGCCATGGAGGGTTCGGAGCTCGTCCTCGCCACGCTCGGCGACCACGTCTTCGAGTGGTTCCTGCGCAACAAGCGGGCCGAATGGGACGAGTACACCCGCCAGATCACGCCCTTCGAACTCATCCGCTACCTCCCGGCCCTGTAGGAGCCGCAATGACGTCGCCACGGACCCGGCGGTAGGCGGATGGAGCCGCTGCTCTGCTTCCCGGACCCACCCCGCCCCGAGCTCGCAAAGGCGCTCGACTCGGCCGGCTACGCCTTCATCGCCGTGGCCGACGCCGAGGCGGTCGGCGCGCTCGAACCGCCCGAGGGCTGGTCAGGTGCCGTCGTCTCCACTACCGAGTCGCCCGAGGCCGCCTTCCGGCTGTGCGACGCGCTGCGCCGGCGCGATGAGCCGGTCGCGCCCATCCTGCTCGTCGTGGAGGCCGGACAGCTCGGCGCGCTCGACGGGCAAAAGGAGCTCTTCGACGACTTCACGCTCACCGAGACGCTGCCGGACGAGATCGAGACGCGCCTCGGCCACCTGCTCTGGAGAACCGGCCGGGGCAAGCACCACGACGTGATCGCCTACGGTCCGCTGGCGCTCAACCTCGAGACCTACCAGGCCGTCGTCGCCGGGCGCTCGCTCGACCTCACGTTCATGGAGTACGAGCTGCTCCGCTTCCTGGCGGCGCATCCGGGCAAAGTCTTCACCCGCGAGACCCTGCTCGCCCGGGTCTGGGGCTACGAGTACTTCGGCGGCGCGCGCACCGTCGACGTCCACATCCGCAGGCTGCGCGCCAAGCTCGGCGAGGAGAACGCCCACCTCATCGAGACGGTGCGCAGCGTCGGCTACCGCTTCGGGACGGCGCGCTGGCGGCCGTAGGCGCGCCGCCTCGTCACGCCGCGACCCCCGCGATGCGGCGCCGGTCCCCCCGGGCTACGCCCCGACGACCGGCTGGTACGCCCAGGCCTCGATCTCGATCGCCGCGCCCATCGGCAACGCCGTCACCGCGATGGCGGAGCGGGCGGGGAGGTGGTCGCCGAAGGCCGCGGCGTAGGCCTCGTTCATCGCCGCGTACTCGCCCATGTCGACAAGGAACACCGTCGTCTTGGCGACCGCGTCGAGTAACGAACCCTCGGACTCGAGAAGGGAGGCGAGATTGACGAGCGCCTGGGTGAGCTGGTCGGCGACGCCCCCGCCGACGAGCACGCCGCCGTCCGTGCCGATCTGGCCCGAACAGATGAGCCAGTCGCCCGCCCGCACGACCGGACGGTAGAAGCGCCGGGGCGGGCCCGGCGCGGCGTCGGGGCTCGCGCTCAGCTGAACGACGAGCCGCAACCGCAGGTTCGCGTGGCGGCCGGATTCGTGATGTGGAAACCCGATCCCTGCAGGCCGCCGCTCCAGTCGAGCGTCGCCCCCTTGATGAGCTCGGCGCTCTCCGGGTCGACGACGACCTTGACCGTCCCGAAGGTGCGCACGATGTCGTCGTCGGCGACGTCTGCGTCGAAGAACATGTCGTAGCTGTAGCCCGAACAGCCACCGGGCCGGACGGCGACCCGGAGCGCGAGGTTCCCCCCGTCGGTCTCGCCGGCGAGCAGCTCGGCGACCTTGGCGGTGGCGGCGTCGGTGAGACTCACGGGGCTCGGCCGCTGGCCGATCTTGACCGTCGTGGCGGTATTCACAAGTCGCTCCTTTGCGCTTTCCGTCTCGATCGTAACAAGCCGGCCGCGCGATCCCGTCCCGTTAGCGTGGGCTGAAATGCTCACCGACCCGTCCCCAGCCGGCGCGCCGACCTGCCCCCCGAGCCACGACCAGCTTCTCGAGGCGCTGCGCGACGTCGTGGATCCCGAGCTCGGCGAGGACATCGTCACGCTCGGCATGGTGCGCGCCGTCGCGTGCCGCGATGGCGCGGCACGGGCCGAGATCGCCCTCACGGTGGCGGGCTGCCCACTGCGCACCCAGCTGCGCGCAGACGTCACCCGGCGCCTCGCCGCGGTGCCGGGCGTCGAATCCGTCGAGGTGACGACCGGCGTGATGGGAACCGACGAGCGGGCCCGCCTGATGTCGACGGCCCGCAGGGCGGCGCAGGGGCGCGCCGTGGCAGCGAGCTTCCCGAACTCGGCCCGCGTGTTCGCGGTGGTCTCGGGCAAAGGTGGCGTCGGCAAGTCCTCGGTGACCGCCAACCTCGGGATCGCCCTCGCCCGGCGGGGGTACGCGGTCGGTCTCCTCGACGCCGACATCTGGGGATTCTCGATCCCCCGCCTGCTTGGGGTCTCCGGGCCGCTTCGGGTCGCCGCCGGCAAGATCCTCCCCGCCGAGATCGCGGTCGGCGACCACCAGCTGCGTGTCGTGTCGATGGGCTTCCTCGCCGACGAGAACGAGGCGATCATGTGGCGCGGTCTAGTCCTCGCGCGGGCCGTCCAGCACTTCCTCGAGGACGTCGCCTGGGGCCCGCTCGACTACCTGCTCGTCGACATGCCCCCGGGTACGGGTGACGTCCAGATGGCGCTGGCAAGGATGTTGCCGCGCGCCGAATTCCTCGTCGTCACGACGCCCTCTGCTGCCGCGGCCAGCGTCGCGGGCCGGGCCGCCGACATGGCCCGCAAGGGCCACGTCCGCGTCGCCGGGGTCATCGAGAACATGGCCCCCTACACGACCGAGTACGGCCGGCGCCACGCCATCTTCGGCGACGGCGGCGGAGCGTTACTCGCCGCCGCGATCGGCGTGCCGCTCCTCGGCTCGCTTCCCCTCGACCCCGGCTTCACCGCGGCCGGCGACGCGGGGGCGTTCACGCAGCTCGACGCCACGAGTCCGATCGCCGTCGGGTTCGCCGCCATCGCCGAGCGGCTCGTGACGCGGGCGGCACCCCTCGACATGTCGGGTTGCACGGCGCGCCTCATCGACCACGTCGAGGAGGCCCTGGCGAGGCCGGCGAGCTAGGGGGGCCGACGCTCAGCCGGCGCGGCGTTCGAGGATCTGCTTGCGCTCGACCTCATTGAGGCCGCCCCAGACCCCGTGGGGCTCGCGAATCCCGATGGCGTAGTCGAGGCAGGCACGCTGCACCGGGCAGAGGGCGCACATCGACTTCGCGGCCGCCTCCCGGTCGAGCCGCTCGTCCTTACCCTCGGGCTGGGTCGGCGGGAAGAACACGATGGCCTGCGGCCCGCGGCAGGAAGCCTTGCGGTACCAGGCCTGCTCGGATCGCTCCGCGATCACGAACCCCTCCCAATCTCGTCCCCTCGGGGACGACCGCTCAAGCGGCACCACCGGCACCACACCGCGACGAAGGCGGTTCGCCAGCTGCTCGGTGACGCTACCGCCACCCCCGGCCGCCTGACAAGGGGTTCCGGAGCCCTGCCGGCCGCCGCCACCGGGCCGGAGACGTGGCTCCCGGTAGTGTCGGGCGTCGGATGGAAGTCACCGGATTCCTCCGCCGGAGCAACATCGTCGTCGTCGCCGGCAAGGGCGGGGTCGGCAAGACGACGGCGGCGGCGGCTCTAGCGAGCCTCGCCGCCGACGCCGGCCTTGACGTGCTCGTCGTCGCGCTCGACGACGCCTCGGGGCTCGCCGCCCTCTTCGGCTACGAGGGCCAGCTCGGCTACGACGAGGTGGTCGTGCGACAGCCCAACGGCCCGGACGGGAACCCGACCGCGGTGGACGGCAGCCCGGCGTCGGCGGGGGTCCCCGGCCGCGTGCGGGCGAGGGTGCTCACCTCGGACGCGGCGCTGCTCGAGTATCTCGGCACCCACGGCCTCGGCCGCTTCGCTGGCCGCCTCGTGCGCACTGGAGCGCTCGACGTCGTCGCGACGGCGATCCCCGGGATCCGCGAGGTGCTCATCCTCGGCAAGGTCCGCCAGCTCGAGGAGGCCGGCGCTGCCGACCTCATCATCCTCGACGCCCCGGCGACCGGCCACGCGCTGCGCTTCCTGTCGAGCTCGGGCGGCCTCGCCGACGCGGCCCGCGGCGGACCGCTGCGGGCCCAGGCCGACCAGGTCGTCGCGATGCTCACCGACCCGGCCCGCTGCCAGGTCGTCCTCGTCACGATCCCCGAGGAGACCCCCGTCAACGAGGCGGTAGAGACCGCCTTCCGGCTCGAGGACGAGGTCGGCGTCGCCCTCGGACCGGTCATCGTCAACTGCTGCTATCCGTTGCTCGCGCACCTCGATGAGGACCCGGCCCGGGCGGCGGTCGCGGCAGGGTTGCCGCCGCTCCCGCCCGGGGTCGCCGATTCGCTCGCCCGCGCCGCCGCCTTCCGGCGGGCACGCCAGGAGCTCCAGCTGGCCCAGCGGGCGCGGCTCGCCGAACGGCTGCCCCTCGAGGAGCTCGAACTCCCCTACCTGTTCACGGCCGAGCTCGGTGCCACCGAGCTCGGCCGCCTCGTCTCGGAACTCGCCACGGGGATCGCGGCGCTGCCGTGAGCGTGCTCGATGGCCTCGTCGACGAGCGCGCCGTCCTCGTCTGCTGCGGCTCGGGCGGGGTCGGCAAAACGACGACGGCGGCGGCTCTCGCCCTCGCGGCGGCATTGCGGGGGCGCCGGGCCTGCGTCGTCACGATCGACCCGGCACGGCGGCTCGCCGACGCCCTCGGCGTCAGCGGGGTCGGCAACGCTCCGCACGAGATCGCCGGACCGTGGCCGGGGGAGCTGCACGTCGTGATGCTCGACGCCACGACGACTTTCGACGAGCTCGTCCGGCGCTACGCCCGCGACCCCGACCAGGCCTCCCGCATTCTTGCAAACCGTCTCTACCGCAACCTCGCCTCGGTGCTCGCCGGGACCCAGGAGTACATGGCGACCGAGAAGCTGTTCGAGCTGCACGAAGAGGGCACCTACGACCTCATCGTCGTCGACACGCCCCCGACGCGCCACGCGCTCGAGTTCCTCGACGCGCCCCGGCGGTTGGAGAGCTTCCTCGGCAACCGGATCTTCAGGGTCTTCGTCGCCCCCGGAAGCTCGTACCTGAGGGTGGCGAGCCTCGCGGGCCAGCTCGTCCTGCGGTCGATCGCGCGGGTCGCCGGGGCCGAGATCGTCGACGATACGCTCGCCTTCTTCGGCGCCTTCCAGGGCATGGAGCAGGGCTTCCGGGATCGCGCCGCCCGGGTCGAGCAGTTGCTCGCCGAGCACTCGACCGGGTTCGTGCTCGTCGCCACCCCTCGGCGGGACGCGATCGACGACGCCCGCTACTTCGCCGACGAACTCGGGCGGCGCAACGGGGTGATCGACGCCCTCGTCGTCAACCGGGTCCATCCCCACTTCGGGACGCCCCCGGAGGTGGGACCCACCGGCGACGGACCGGGTGGCGCCGCCTGGCGCGAGCTCGACGAGAACCTCGCCGAACTCGAGGCGATCGCGCGCCGGGAGGAGGGCTTCCTCGCCGACCTCGTGCGGACGATCGCACCGGCGCCGGTCGTGCGAGTCCCGTTCCTCGACGGCGACGTCCACGACGTCGAGACCCTGCTGCGCGTCGTTCGCCACCTCACCGACTGAGAGCTACCTTGGGCGAGTGACGAAGATCCTGCTCGTAGCCGACACGACCGCCGTGCTCGCAGAGCTCACCGCCGTCGTCGACGACGACGAACGCGAAATCCGCGAGCTGCGCAGCGGCGCGGCCGTCCGCGCCGTGACCGCCGAGTTCGAGCCGGACCTCGTGATCACCGACAGCCAGGTCCAGAACATGGGCGGGTTCGCGATCGCCTTCGAACTCGCCAACGAGGAGTCCGGCGGCAGGCTCCCGCACGTGCCGGTCCTCGTCCTTCTCGACCGCCGGGCCGATGTCTTCCTCGCCCGCCGCGCCGGCGTCGAGGGCTACCTCGTGAAGCCGCTCGACCCGGTCCGGTTGAGCCGGGCCGTCGAGCGTCTGCTCGCGGGGGGGACGTTCCGCGACGAGTCGTTCACGCCGACGACCGTTGCCGCCGGCTAGCACCGGGTCGGACGTGACCGCGTCCCCGAATCCCGACGGTGGCCCCGACCGGGCAGCGCGATGAGGCGCCCCCGGCTGAGGCGAGCCCCCGTGGCTGTGGCCCTGGCGCCTTCTGAACAAGAGCTCCAAATCACGAGCGGGCTCAAGGCGCTGCGCGAGTCGACTGCCCGCGAGGTGATGACGCCGCGGGTCGACGTCGTGGGGCTGGCGACTCCGGTCAGCTTCGCCGACGTCGCGCGGGCGGTACGGCGGTCGGGCCACAGCCACTACCCCGTCTACACCGACGATTTCGACCATCTCCTGGGCGTGCTGTTCGTGAAGGACCTGTTCAGCCTCGAAGTGCCCCTCCCCCCGGGCGAGAACGCCCGGGTGCAGGCGCTCCTCTCGGGCGCTGACGTGACGGCGCGGCTGCGCGACCCGTACGTCGTGCCGGAGTCGCGCTCGGCCCTCGAGATCCTCGCCGACATGCGCCGACGCCGACGCGGCTTCGCCATCGTCGTCGACGAGTACGGCGGTTTCGCCGGCGTGATCACGGTGAACGATCTCGTGAGCGAGGTCGTCGGCGACCTGCGTGACGAGTTCGACCGCACGACGAGCCCGGCGATCCTCCGCATCGACGCCCGCCGCCACCTCGTCGACGGGGCCTGCGCCGTCGACGAGGTCGCCGAGGGGCTAGGCGTCGCGATCCCCGCAGGCGACTACGTCACGCTCGGGGGTTTCCTCCTCGACGCCCTGGGCCACATCCCGGCCGAGTTGGAGACCTACGAGCTGGACGGGTGGACCTTCCGCGTGACCCGCATGGAGAAGCGGCGCATCGCCAAGGTCGTCGTCGAGGCACCATCGGCTACGATCACCCCCGGAGACGGCGCAAGCCGGAGGTCCGACGGGAAGTAGCGCAGCTTGGTTAGCGCGCAGCGTTCGGGACGCTGAGGCCGCGGGTTCAAATCCCGCCTTCCCGACTAAGGGTCCCCTCTCAGTTGCGGTGTGTTCTCCGTTCAACTCCGCCCAGGTCCCGTGCTGTGCGCTCTGCGTGCGTTAGAGGGGCTGGAACCGCTCCCCGAGCCTTCTGGCGGCCTCCTGGTCTCCCTCGCTCGTGGCCTGGGCGTAGAAGCCAAGGTCAACGTTCGACAGCCCGATTATCACGAGATGAGCACGTCGTGACTGACCTCTTCAACACCGACTGGGACACCGTCGATCTGAGGAAGCTGCGCGCCCTGTTCGACGCGGAGCAACTAGCGGCGGGGAAGGTCACGAGGAGTAGCTCGACAAGTACGGCGACGCGTCCTTCGACGCCTCCCCAGCGGTTCTCGGCATTCTCGGGCCGCCCGAGACGGCGGACACGATCAAGTCGGTCGCCAAGGACTTCTCGGCCGACGCCGTCAGTGCAGGCGCCGTTTCGCAAAGTCGGAAGGCTGGGACAAGCGGCTCTACCGCTCCGTGGCCTCGACAACACCCCGTGCGAGTAACCGGTGGGCGCGCAAGAGCCTCACGCGTAGGCGGAATTCCAATCTATACATCCCGTCGGGGGTACATTGGCTGGTCAGGCGTGGAGATGCTGATGCCTTGGGGGGCTTCAGTCGAAGGTTTCGTTCACTCCCGCTGGGGGAAGTGATGTCTGTGGTTGGCCAGCCAGAGAGCGACGAACCGGGCAGGGCCAAAAGACGCGATTACCCGTACCTTGTTGCCACTTCGGGTGACCTGACCACCGTNNGACTTCGCCCACCCTGACGACGCGTCGGCGCTGCTTCACAGGCGCTCGGAGCGCACCTCGGAGTTCGTGAACACGAGCTACCGCTTCCGCTGCCGGGACGGCTCCTACCGTTGGGTCGAGGCGACATCACGACGCGTCACGGAGGACGGTGCCGACGTCGTGATCAGCACGATACGCGACATCACCGAACGCCAACAACGCAACGCCCAGTTGGAGCTGAGGGCGACCACTGACCCCCTAACCGGGGTGGCCAACCGGACGGTGCTGATGGACCGGCTGCGACAGGGCCTGCTGCGGCTTGCCCGCAGTCCTGGGAGCCTCGTCGTGGTGTTGTTCCTCGACCTCGACCACTTCAAGGTGATCAATGACTCTTTCGGCCACCACATTGGCGACGACCTGCTGCTGAAGATGGCGGAGCGCCTCACGGGCCACCTCCGCCCCGCTGACACGTTGGCCCGCCTCGGCGGAGACGAGTTCGTACTCGTGGCTGAGGGGGTCACCGACGAGGCCGCTGCCATCGCACTGGCCAACCGGATAATCGAAGACGGCCGCAGGCCGTTCCGTATCGACAAAGAAGAATTCAGCTGCACCATGAGCATCGGCGTGGCATGCACTGCCGACTACCAGCACGACGCCGCGGCGATGTTGTCTGAGGCCGACCTGGCGCTCTACCGGGCCAAGGACAGGGGCCGGGACCAGATCGCGGTGTTCGACGAGGAGCTGCGGACCACAGCGGTTTTTCGCCTCGCTACTGAACGCATGGTGCGCCGCGCTCTGGACGAGGGTCGCACAGTGGTCGAGTACCAGCCGATCGTGGACATGAGGACCGCTCGTCCCGTGGGAGCCGAAGCCCTGGTCCGTATGCGTGACGACGAGCAGCGGCTAGTACTGCCGGATTCGTTCTTGGAGGTAGCCGAGGAAACCGGCTTGTTGATCAGGATCGACGATGTGGTGCTCGCCGATGCCGTGAAGCAAGCTGCCGCCTGGCGTGCCCGGCTGGGAGCGAAATTTACCAGCGTCGCTATCAACGTCACAGCCCGCCACTTGGCCGACAGCGAGTTCCGCAACGCGATCTCTGACCAGCTCGAGGCGAACGGTGTACCCCCCGGTGACCTCCAGATCGAAGTAACCGAACAGGTCCTTATGGAAGCCTCCAATTCGGCCATGACCGGGCTCCGAGCGCTGCGAGATCTCGGCGTCGCGGTTGGTCTGGACGACTTCGGTACCCGCTACTCCTCGCTCGCCTACCTGCGCCAGTTCCCGCTTGACTTCATCAAGATCGACAAGTCGTTCGTCGACGACATCGTTATCGACCCCAAAGTACGCGCAATTGCCGCCGCCATCATCGTCCTGTCACACGCACTCGACCTGATTGTCATCGCCGAAGGCGTAGAGCTCCCGAGCCAGGCCGAGGTCCTTCTGGACCTCGGCTGTGATCGCGCCCAAGGGTTCCTCTATGCCCGCCCTGGCCCCCCCGAAGACGTCGACAGCCTCGTCCTCGCCGGGCCCCCGCTAGCTCTACAGGCCCGATAGGCCCCTTCTGTGAATGCTGATCGAAAACAGGACGGTCAGCGCCCGAACAGCCGCCTTTCGTAAGTCGACACCGGCCCGTACCGCGCGCCACTTCGAAGACGAAACGCCTTGCGGCCGCCGGGCGGATGGACCCCCTCTGGATTCCGGACCAGGGACTCCGGTCTTCCCTCCTCGCCCTGGTCGCTGCGGTGGTGGTTGACTACCAGACGAGCCAGGAATTGCCTGGCCCGCGAGGAGCCCTGTCATGAACAAGCAGCTTTACGTCGCGACGAACGCCGAGGGCGTCGAGGAGGCGGCATCCGGTGCGGTCACCTGGAGCTTGCCGAGGCTGGGAGGCGACAGAACCTTGCCCGGCGACGTGACGGCGGTCCCGGAAAGTGGCGAGCTCGTGCTGTATCGGCCGGCGGCGCTCCTCGAGGCGCTCGACGAGCGGATCTTTGTCGCGGAACCGGTCGGCGAGAGCGACGATCGCGTCGACACGGTCGGCGCGCAGGCGGCGCGGCTCACATCGGAGACCGCCTGGGGGGTCGAGACCGCGGCCCGTTTCGCCCTGGACTGCGCGGCCCACGTGCTCGGCGAGGCGGCATCGACGGCACTCCCGGACGGGTCGACGCTCGGCGACGTCGTCCGCGAGGCCCGCGTGATCCTCGACCGCACGAACCCGGCGGGCGAGGAACGGCTCGGCTGGCTGGCTCGACTCGCGGCGCTGCGCCGGCTTCGCCGGCTCGGTGGCGAGCTCGGCGATGTCACGCTGGCGAACCTGAGCGGGGACCTCGGGAGCGACCTCGACACCCTCGACGACCCCGCCTGGACGACGATCGCGGCGTGCTCCGAGGCGGTGCTCGCCGCCCTCGAGGCCCTGCGGCACCTCGCGATGCCGCGCTACGTCCGCTCACGCGAGGACCCGCTCGACGAGCACCCCACCGACGCGCCGAGCACGGGGCGCGCCATCATTCCGACGCCGTGGGGACCGATCGTCCTCGGGGCCGAGCACCGCTCTCCCTACGAGCCCGCCTGGGCCGCCGCCCGTGACGCGGCGATGCGGGCCCGCGAATCAGCTGCCGGCGACCAGGGTCCGGCCACCGAGCACGCCGAGCGCGCCTTTCAGGCTGATCGCCTCGAACGGATCCTGCTGGGCCGCGAGGAATAGCGCCGCGCCGCTGCTCGCAGGGGATGGTGGAGCTTGGCGGGGTGGACGCGGTGGCGCGCCACGAGACCGAGCAACCCGACCACCCCCGGCATCGACAGGGGATCGGCCCGCGGGGACGACGCCGTGAGCGCCACCGAGGCCACGCCGAACGCGACCCGGTACGGCAGGACGTGGAGCCACTCGGCGTACCGGAACCCCCACTCGGCGTTCGGTGCCGTCGTCGGGTCCTCGATCCGCCAGTCGACTAGGTCGAGCCGGTACCTCCAGTAGCCCGGGCCGACGTTCTCCTGCGAGACCGTCACCGTGCCGTCGCCGGTCGCGCGGTCCACCGAGCTCGCCGAGACGACCGCGACGTGCCCCGGTGACCAGCTGTCGAACCCCGGCGCGTCCGAGAAGCTGATGACGTCACCCTTGACCGGCGGGTGCGCGACGGCTTGCCGCGAGCCGTTCACGTACAGCCTCGTGTTGGCGTAGGCGGCGTGGTAGTTCGCGGCCACCTGCTGGCCGTTGGCGAACACCGGCGCGAGGCCGTCGACGACCGCGAGAAACCGGTCGGCGAGCTCGACGCACTGGAACCCCTCCGTCGCGTTGAAGTACCCGTGGTCCGTCCCGTACGGCCCGGGCAGGTCGATGATCGACCAGGTGCCCCCGTTGTTCGGGCCGGGACCGCAGATCGGCAGATCCGGCTTCGTCCCGGTCCAGCCGACGACCGACGAGCCAAATCGGGTGCACCAAGAAGGCGTCGCCCCGGGGATGGAGCCCGCCGCGGCCCGGGGCGCGACACCCGGCGGGACGAGCGCCACCAAGAGCGCGCAGAACAACAACCCCGCTCCCCCAACCAACGCGCCAAACGGACCTCTTTGCATCCCGCTCCTCGTCGATTCGCACGGTTCCGCACCACAACACCGGAAAGACGACGTAGAAAGCCACGGGCTGTACCCGGTTCGCTGTCCCGGCGAATGTACGGAAGCGCGCCGAGCGTCGCAAGGTGACCGGTGTGACGATGCCGTGACAATGACATCGTCCCTGCTCACGGCGCCGCGCTCCCGACGTCTTCCCCACCGGGCGTGGTGGAATCCCACGCTCGGTGGCGCGGACGGGTCCCTCGCGGCGGAGGCGCAGCGGAGTTGGCGCGGGTCGGGTCGGTGATCCGCTACTTTCGCCAACCAGCGCAACGATTGCGCCAGCCGAGCGAAAGACCCGACTCTGATGGCAAAGACGAACGAACGCGGGATCACCCCCCAGAGCGAGGACTTCTCGGCCTGGTATAACGAGCTCGTCCTGCGGGCCGAGCTCGCCGACCGCGGTCCGGTGCGCGGCACGATGGTCATCCGCCCCTACGGCTACCGGATCTGGGAGCTGCTGTCGGGCGAGCTCGACCGGCTCATCAAGGCCACGGGGCACGAGAACGCCTACTTCCCGCTCTTCATCCCCGAGAGCCACCTCCGCCGGGAGGCCGAGCACGTCGAGGGGTTCTCGCCCGAGCTGGCGATCGTCACCCACGCCGGGGGCGAGGACCTCGAAGAGCCGCTCGTCGTACGGCCGACCTCGGAAACGGTCATCGGTGAGATGTACGCCCGCTGGATCGACTCCTACCGCGACCTGCCCGTGAAGATCAACCAGTGGGCGAACGTCGTGCGCTGGGAGCTGCGCCCGCGTCTATTCCTGCGCACGACGGAGTTCCTCTGGCAGGAGGGCCACACCGCCCACGCCACGGAGGAGGAAGCCGTCGCGGAGATGATGGTTGCCGCCGACTTCTACCAGGCAGTCGCCGAGGGCTTCGCCGCAATGCCGGTCCTCGTCGGAGACAAGACGCCCTCGGAACGCTTCGCCGGGGCGGTCCGCACCGTCTCGCTCGAGGCGATGATGCGCGACGGTCGCGCCCTGCAGGCCGCGACCTCCCACTACCTGGGCACGAACTTCGCCCGGGCCTTCGGCATCGAGTACACCGGGATCGACGGCGTGCGGGCGCTCTGCCACACCTCGTCGTGGGGGATGAGCACCCGGATGATCGGCGGGGTGATCATGACCCACGGGGACGACCGGGGCCTCGTGCTCCCCCCGAGGATCGCCCCGCACCAGGTCGTCGTCGTGCCGATCGGTAGGGAGGGCGAGCTCGGCCCGGTCATGGCCGCCGCCGAAGCCCTTGCGGCCGAGCTCACCCGGACCGGCGTCCGGGTGCACGTCGACACCCGCACCCACGTCTCGGCCGGGTTCAAGTTCAACGAGTGGGAGCTGCGGGGGGTGCCGGTGCGGATCGAACTCGGTCCCCGCGATCTCGCCGCGGGATCCGCCGTGGTCGTCGACCGGCTGACGGGCACGAAGACGCCGCTCCCGATGGCCGAGGTCTCGGCCACGATGCCGGCCCGCCTCGACGCCTTCCAGACAGCGTTGTTCGACCGGGCGAGGGACTTCCGCGAAGCCCACTCGGCGACCGCCGACACGCTTGACGAGCTCGCCGAGGCGACAGCGACCGGTTTCGCCTGGGCCTTCCTGTGCGGCGACCCCGCCTGCGAGAAGACGATCCAGGAGCGCACGGGTGCGACGCCGCGCTGCGTGCCACGGGACGGGGCCGCCGAGACCGGCCGCTGCGTAGCCTGCGGCGGCCCGGCGAGCTACGGCCGCCGGCTTGTGTTCGGTCGCGCCTACTAGCCCGGGGGCGGGGCCGGTTCGGCCGCCGCGAGGATCTCGGCGATCTGCACGGCGTTGAGGGCGGCGCCCTTGCGCAGGTTGTCGCCCGAGACGAAAAGTACGAGGCCGTTCTCGACGGACGGGTCGCGCCGGATCCTCCCGACGTAGACCGGGTCGCGTCCCGCGGCCTGCACCGGCGTCGGCACGTCGGAAAGGACGACACCGGGGGATCCGGCGAGGATCGCCGCCGCGGCCTCCGCCGAGAGGGGTCGCGCGAACTCCAGGGCGAGCGCGAGCGAGTGCCCGGTGAACACGGGAACGCGCACACACGAGCAGACGACTCCGAGATCGGGCAGGCCGAGGATCTTGCGGCTCTCATCGCGGAACTTCTGCTCCTCGTCGGTCTCGCCGGTCCCGTCCTCGACGAGGGCGCCCGCCAGCGGCAGGACGTTGAAAGCGACCGGTCGCACGAACTTCGCGGGTTCCGGGAAGACGACGGCGTCACCGGCGAAGGTAAGCGCCCGCGCCTGGTCGGCCACCGCCCGGACCTGCTCGTCGAGCTCGGCGACGCCCGCGAGCCCCGCTCCCGAGACGGCCTGGTAGGTCGCCGCGACGACGCGGCGCAGGCCGGCCGCGGCGTCGAGCGCCTTCAGCACGGGCATCGCCACCATCGTCGTGCAGTTCGGATTGGCGACGATCCCCTTCGGGATCGAGGCGAGCGCCTCCGGGTTCACCTCGGCGACGACGAGGGGTACCTCGGGATCCATCCGCCACGCCGAGGAGTTGTCGATGACGGTCGCCCCGGCGGCCACGACGCGCGGCGCGAGCCAGAGCGAGGTCGTCCTGCCGCACGAGAAGAGGGCGATCTCGAGGCCAGAGAAGTCCGCCCCGTCGGCGTCCTCGACGACGACCTGCAACCCGCGCCATTCCAATATCGACCCCGCGGAGCGGTGTGACGCGAAGCACCGCATCTCGCCGACCGGGAAGCGACGCTCATCGACGAGGCGCCGCATGACACCACCGACCTGGCCAGTTGCCCCGAAGATCCCGACGCGCACGGGATCAGGTTAGCCAGGGCGCGCCGACCTCTCCCGTCGGTTTCAGCCTCCGAGGCCGAAGGCCTCGTGCAGGCTACGCACCGCGTCGTCGACCGAGCTCGCCCGCACGACGCACGAGATGCGGATCGGCGAGGTCGAGATCATCTCGATGTTGATGTTCTGCTTGGCGAGCGTCTCGAACATCATCGCGGTCACGCCAGGATGCGTCTTCATCCCCGCGCCCACGATCGAGACCTGGGCGATGCCCTCGTCGACGAGGACCTCGCGTGCCCCGATCTCCGCCGCCAGAGACTCGGCGACGGCGCGAGCCGCGCCGAGCTCGGTGCGTCCGACGGTGAAGGAGATGTCGGTCATCCCCTCGACCGAGGTGTTCTGGACGATCATGTCTAGGTTGACGGCGTTGTCGGCGAGCGCGCGGAAGACGACCGCCGCCACCCCGGGGCGGTCGGGCACCCCGGTGATCGTCACCTTCGCCCCCGAGACGTCGCTCGTCACGGCAGAGACGATGGGCTGCTCCATGGACAGATCCTCCTCGGTCACCCACGTCCCCGGCTCCCAGGTGAACGAGGAGCGGACGTGGACCGGCACGTGATGGTTGCGGGCGAACTCGACCGACCGGAGGGCGAGCACGCGCCCCCCGGTCGCGGCGATCTCGAGCATCTCCTCGAACGAGACCTGGCGGAGCCGGCGGGCGCTCGGCACGACCCGCGGGTCGGCGGTGAACACCCCCGAGACGTCCGTGTAGATCTCACACCGGTCGGCGGCGAGCGCCGCCGCCAGCGCGACGGCGGTCGTGTCGGACCCGCCCCGACCGAGCGTCGTGATGTCGCGGGTCGTCGATACTCCCTGAAAGCCCGCCACGACGGGTACGACGCCCCGCGAAAGCGCCTCGGTGAGCCGGGTCGCCCGCACCTCGACAATCTTGGCCTTGGTGTGCGTCGTGTCGGTGATGATCCCGGCCTGGCTGCCGGTGAACGACTCCGCCTCGACGCCGAGCTCGGCGAGCGCCATGCACAGCAACGACATCGTGATGCGCTCACCCGCCGTGAGCAGCATGTCGAGCTCGCGTGCCGGCATCACCGAGCTCACGTCCTCGGCCATCCGGACGAGCTCGTCGGTCGTCTTGCCCATCGCCGACACAACCACGACGACCTCGTCACCGTTCTGGCGCGTCCAGGCGATGTGCCCGGCTACCTCGCGGATGCGGCCGGCGTCGGCGACCGACGTGCCACCGAACTTCTGGACGATGAGGGCCACCTCGACAAACTAGTGCCCGGTCGCGACTAGCTTGCTGGCCGTGCCAACCGAAAAGCGGGCGCGCCAACGCGCGATGCGTCAGGTCAAGGTCAGCCAGATCGAGAAGCACAAGCGCCGCACGCGGTGGCTGCGCCGGGCCGCGGGCGCGCTCGTCGCCGTGGCAGCCCTCGTCGGGGTGATCGCCCTCGTGAGCCAGCACTCCAAGCCGGTGGCGCCCCCGGTGAACAAGGCGATCGCGCCGGTCTGCCTGCCCAACGGCGAGTTCCTCGCGGCGTACCGGCACACCAATTTCACCGACGCGCCCCGGTTGTGCATCTCGTCCAAAGCCACCTACGACGCCACGGTGAAGACCGACGTGGGCACGTTCGTCATCGCCATGCCGGCGGCCGCCTCGCTCCAGGCGGTGGACAACTTCGTCTTCCTCGCCGGGTACCGCTTCTTCGACGGGACGAAGTTCCAGCGGGTGGTCCGGAGCGAATTCGCCCAGGGCGGCGACCCGACAGGGACTGGGAAGGGTGGGCCGGGCTATGCCTGGACCGGGAACACGCCCCCGGCCTCGTGCTCGGCCAGGAAGGACTGCTACCCGGCCTGGAGCGTCGCCTACGCCAACGCGACCGGCCCCTCGACGAACGGGAGCCAGTTCTTCATCGTCGTGCCCGGGGGCGGGAAAGGGCTCCAGCCCGACTACACGCTGTTCGGCACGGTCGTCAAGGGCCGGGCGGTCGTCGCCAGGATCGTGGCGGACGGCGGGACCACCGAGCAGGGCCTACCCACGACCGTCCACCACATCATCTCGGTCAGGATCACGAAGGCCGCCGGCTAACCGGCGACCGCCGAAAGGAATGCCATGACGAGCGAGTGCCCCCCGGCGGACGGTTCCGCCCCGAAGACGGTCCGCTTCGCCGGACCCCCGCCGATGTGCGTCGACCCGGCGAAGCGCTACACGGCGACGATGGTCACCTCGAAAGGCACCCTCGTCTTCGCTCTCGACGCCGAACGCGCGCCGCTCACCGTCAACAGCTTCGTCTTCCTCGCCCGCTACCACTTCTTCGACGGGATCGCCTTCCACCGCATCATCCCCGGCTTCGTCGTCCAGGGCGGCGACCCGACCGGGACGGGCACCGGCGGGCCGGGCTACCGCTTCGCCGACGAGCTCCCGCAGCCCGGCCGCTACGAGATCGGCTCGCTCGCGATGGCGAACGCCGGGCGGAACACGAACGGCAGCCAGTTCTTCATCATCTCGGGGACCCAGGGCACGGCGCTACCACCCCTGTACTCACTGTTTGGCCAGGCGGTCGCGGGCCTCGATGTGCTCGCCGCGATCGAGGCGACCGGGAGCCCGTCGGGCAAGCCGGCCGCGCGGGTCGTCATCGAGTCCGTGACGATCGCCGAGGCGGACGACTAGCCGGCCCTTTAGCTCAGCCTCCGGCGGCCCCCCAGGTCGCCACCAGCCGGTCGCAGAGCGCGTCGAATCCGGCGTCGACCACCCGGCGTTCCGGATCGGCGTCATGCCACCCGACGATCTCGGCCGCGCCCGCCACGAACGGGATCGTCGCGACCCAGCCCGGCACGAGGGACTTGACCTTGTGGTTGTCGAACACCATCGAGTGCGCCTTGTCGCCCAGGAGTCCCGCGCCCCATTCGGGGTCCACCGTGGCGATCCACTCGGAGGGCACGTGCACGATCCTCGCCTCAGCGCCGGCGGCGGCGGCGAGGAGCCGGGTGATCTGGTCCCAGGTGAGCACCTCGTTCGAGGTGATGTGGAAGCTGTCCCCGATCGCGCGGGGCTCAGCGAGGAGGGCGACGAAGGCCCGGGCGAAGTCGGCGTGGTGGGTGAGCGTCCACAGTGACGTCCCGTCCCCGTGGACGATGACGGGTACGCCCCGGCGCATCCGGTCGACGACGGTCCAGCCCCCCGTCAACGGCACCGATGTGGCGTCGTAGGTGTGCGAGGGCCGCACGATCGTCACCGGGAACCCCTCCTCGCGGTAAGCGGCGACAAGGAGGTCCTCGCAGGCGATCTTGTCCCGCGAGTACGCCCAGAACGGATTGCGCAGCGGCGTCGACTCGGTGACCGGCAGGCGGGCGGGCGGGGTCTGGTAGGCCGAGGCCGAGCTGATGAAGACGTATTGGCCGACCCGCCCGCGGAACAGTTCCAGGTCGGCGGCCACGTGGTCGGGCCTGTAAGCAACGAAGTCGACCACGGCGTCAAACTCGCGACCCTCGAGCGCGGCCCGCATCGAGGCCGCGTCACGGGCGTCGGCGACCAGGACGTGTGCCTCCCGGGGCAGTGGCCGGGTGCGAGTCGTCCCCCGGTTCACGACGTAGAGGTCCGCGCCCACCTCGACGGCGCGTCGCGCGCACGCCGAGGAGATGATGCCGGTCCCGCCGACGAAAAGGATGCGTCGTGTCGTCATTGCACATCGATAGCACGCCGCCGGTCGGCGGTCCCGCCGACGGCTCACGAACCGACCGGCAGCCCGGCGAACGACACGGCGACGCCGACCGCGCCGGCGACGATGAGGCCGATGACGACGTTGCGGCGCAGCACGACGAGCCAGACGAGCGCGACACCAAGAACGCCGACCTGCCAGAGGTGGACGAGCGCCAGCCCGAGGGGAAGGGCGGCCCCGGCGATCGCCCCGATGGCGGCGGGACCGGCCCCGGTGAGGAATGCCTGGACGCCGCCGTCAGTACGCATCCGGCTGAAGTGCGGGCCGCCAAAGAGCACGAACAGGAGCGACGGCGTGAAGGTGACAATCGCGGCGATGAGGCCCCCGCCTAGTCCCGCCGCGGCGAAGCCGACGACGGCGACGGTCAGAACGACGGGCCCCGGTGTGATCTGGCCGAGCGCCACGGCGTTCAGGAACTGGGCGTTCGTCATCCAGTGGTAGGTGTGGACCGCGTCAGCCTGCATTAGCGGCACGATGACGAAACCCCCGCCGTAGGAGAGGGCACCGATCTTGAAGGCCTCCCAGACCACCGCGCCGATGCCCCCGACCATGGCTACCGCCCCGAGCAAGGGGAGGAGGACGAACCCCGGCAGCACCGTCGGCGGCCGGTACCGCAGCTCCCGCACCACGACCTCGGCGGCACCGCAGGCCGCCAGCACGACGACGAGGAAAGGACCGATCGTCGCGGCGGCGACCCCCCCGGCGGCTGCGTAGACGACCCAGCGGGTGTGCTCGGCGCGGCGAGGGCCGATCCTCCGCCAGCTCGAGGGCATCAGCCCGATCGCCGCGTTCAGCGCGACCGCGGCGACAGCCGCCCCCGCACCGGCGGCTGCACCCTGGCCCAGTGCGGCGGGTGCTTGGAGAGGAACAGCGCCGCGAGCGCCAGGATGAGGACGAGGCCCGGCAGGATGAAGCAGATCCCGCCGACCAGAGCGCCCAGTCGGCCCCGCAGCCGCCAGGCGCAGAAGATGGCGAGCTGGGTCGAGGCCGGTCCGGGTAGCAGGTTCGTCGCCGCTACGCCGTCCTCGAACTCGGTCGCCGAGAGCCAGCCGCGCTCGTCGACGCAACACCTGCGCAGCAGCGCGATATGCGCCGGCGGGCCACCGAACCCGATGCAGCCGATGCGGCCCCACTCGGCCGCGATCGTGACGAGACTGACCCGCTCGACCGTCCCGCCGTCCTCGTCGCGGCGGACCGGCTCAGGCACGGCCCGCACCACCGGATGGGCGGGTCCCGCGGCCCCGGTTCGGAGCGCCAGACGTGACGGTGCGATGCAGCACGGCGTCTCGTGGTACGGGCGGGCGGCCTAGCGATCCAACCGCCAGAAGCGATGCGTGAACACCACGGATCCGATGACGCACAGCACGAGGACGGCCAGCAGGTAGCGCATGAACGTGATCGGGGGCCTGAGACCGAGCCAGGACGACGCCTGCCACGCCATCAGCGCCAGCCAGGCGAAGGTGAGCGAGAGCCACGAGTACGCCCGCTTCGTCAGTGCCCGCCGGACGAGGTTGGGAACGACGACCTCACCACTCAGCGCGGTGAGCGCCGAGAACGCGGCCTCGTCCGTGTCCCGAACCGACCAGTAGCGAACGCCGTTGTGCGCGGCGTTCATCTTCCCGTTGCCGGCTGGCAGCACCAGGTCGTGCATCTGGTCCGCGTCGGCAGCTGCGAGATACGGCTCGACCGCGGTCATCGCGGCCACCGAGTTCGTCCCGCTGGTGATCGCCCCGATCGCGCCGAGCGGCTCCGGCGCGTCAGCGCCGAGCAGGTCCAGCAGGACGGCCAGGAAGTAAGCGAGGTCGTTGCCGTCGCCGTGGCAGGAGCTGCCGAAGTCGGTCCGGACGGGTCGCGCGAGCGGCGCGAGGTGCCCCACCGGGAGCCGGACATCACGCAGTTCGGCGACCCGGCCGCCGGTGATCGCCCACTGGAACTTGGCGTGCCGCAGTCGCGACTCCGGCACCTGGTCCTCGGACACGACGATCGTGCCAACCCTGAAGTGCTGGTGCGGGGTCTTGATGTAGGAGTCCTGCGCCACCGTACGCACGTGATTCGCCACAAAGTCGGCGGCGACGAGCGAGACCCGCTCGCGCTCGGGCTGGTCGAGGCTGCTGAGCACCTCTTCCGCAGACGGGCTTGGGGCGACGAGGGCGGAGGAAAGGAACCCCGCCTTCGACACGCCCCAGGGCAGATCGGCCATCGTGAAGACGTTGCGGATGAAAGGGAAGGCGACGGCGGAGACGACCTCCGGTTCGGCGACGGCGGTCTGCGCGGCCTCGCGATCGGCGGGGAGCGACGGGAAGACCCGGTCGCGGCGCGGACCAAGCGGCCCCTTTGCGGCGGGGGGTTCCGGCGGCGGGGCTCCCCGCTCGTCCCGCGCGGCGTCCTTCTCCATCTCGGTCAGGTCCCCCACGTCCTGATCGAGGTCGCGCTCAGAGTCCACCTTGCGGAGCATACGTCGGCCCTCCCGCGCGATCGGCCGCCGCGCGGGAGCCGATCGGATCCCGTCAGTCGCCGAGCGTGGCCTCGACAATGACGCGCGCCTTGCGCCGGGCGGGCAGCGGAACGATGTCGCCGCGGACGTGCCGGCCGTCGACTACGAGCGAGACCGTGTCGCCCGGGCCGGAACGCGTCACCGTGATCTCGTAGGTGGTGCCGCGGAAGCGGCGCCGACAAGAGAAACCCGACCACCCCGATGGGATCGCCGGGGCCACCTGGAGCCCGTCATGGGTCGGCCTGATCCCCAGGATCCACTGCGTGGCGGCCACGTACATCCACGCCGCCGCTCCCGTGAGCCAGGAGTTGCGCCCCAGCCCGTACTGCGGATGGGCCGGGCCGCAGATGTTCTGACAGTAGACGTAGGGCTCGACGGCGGCGCGATCGACGTCGGCACGGGCCAGGGGGAGGAGCTGGCGGTAGTACTCGTAGGCCCGGTCGCCGTCTCCAAGCTGGGCGGCGGCGACGACGGACCATGCCGCGGCGTGGCAGAAGATGCCCCCGTTCTCCTTCGCCCCCGGCGGGAAGGTGCTCGTCCCGTTCACCCGCTTGTCGCCGCCGTCGTACGGCGGCCACAGCAGACTCGGCCCGTAGGGGGTGTCGAGCATCCGGTGTGCCGAGTCCATGGCGAGCAGCGCGCGCTCGGCGGGCGCGACCTCGCCGATCACGCACCAGCTCTGCGGGATCAGGTTGATGCGGTGACGTCGCTCCGACGCAACCCCGATCGGCTTGCCGTGATCGTCAAAGCAGCGCGCGTACCAGAGCCCGTCCCAGGCGCAAGCGTTGATCGCAGCCGCCATCTCGTCGTGGAGCCCGTCGAATCGCGCGGCCTCGGCCGTCTCGCCCCGGTGCGCGGCGAGCTCGGCCAGGTCGAGTACCGCTCGGCAGAACTGCATCCCGCACCAGACGCTCTCGGCGCGGCCCGACCCGTGGTCCACGTTCAGCGTGTCGTCCCAGTCCGAGTAGCCCGAACGCGGCAGGTCGTGGGGACCACGGTGGGCGAGGGTGAATCCCACCGCCGCCATCATGTGGCCCCAGATCGTGTCGTCGGCGCCCGACGGTCTGTCGGCCCCACCCGGGCTCGGCACCGCGTAGGGCACGTGCCGCGCGAGGAACCGGTAGTCGCCCGTCTCCTTCAGATAGTTGCAGGTGGCGATCACGAGCCAGAGATGGTCGTCGCTGAACCACTGGGGCCATTCCGGCCTCTCGGTGGCGAGACCGGGGCCCCCCTCGTTCGAGAGCGGAAAGTACTGGTGCCAGGCGTGACCGTCGGCGAACTGCATCCCCCAACCCCTCGCGAGGCGGGAGGCGGCCTCGCGGGGGGCGGCGTGGACGACCCCGAAGGTGTCCTGGGCCGAGTCGCGCGTCCCCATCCCGCGTCCGAGGCCTGTCTCGTAGCCCGACACGAAGCGTGACCAGTACAGGGTCGTGCGACATTGCAGCGGCGCGAGGAAGTTGACGGTCGCGTTGGTATCGGCGTCCGGGGTCGTGACGCTGAAGGCGTCGAGATACTCGGCCCAGTCGGCGCGCAGCGACGCGAAGGCACCCTTCACCGCCTGGCGGTCGCGATAGCGGCTGACGACCTCCCCGATCGCATCGGGGGTGTCGGTGATCCCGAGCATGTAGACGATGCCCGCCTCGGCGCCCGGGCGGAGGCGGAACTCGTGGCTGAGCGACCCGATGCTGTTGCCGCGGGCGGATTCGCTGCGCCGGGACGCGCCGCGCTCGACCACTTCCGGCGCCTCCAGCCCGCGGTAACGCCCGACGAAGGCCTCCCGGTCGCAGTCGTAGCCCTTGGGAGTCCGGTCCGAGGCGAAGAACTGCCGAGTCTTCTGGAACCTCGTCCCCGCCACGATGGCGTGATTGGCCCCGTCATAGGCCGAGTTCACGATGTGACCAGCCCAGTCGAGGTTGTGCAGGTCGTTGAGGGCCGATACGAAGCTGAGCTCGACGTAGCTGAACGTCTGGACGATGAGGCTCTCGTCCGTCGTGTTGGTCAACCGGACGACCCACAGCTCGGCCGGACAGGCCTCCGTAGGGGGCGTGGGCGGCACGAAGTACAGCACCTCGGCGCAGATGCCAGCGTGCTCCGTCGTGATCCGGCTGTACCCCGCCCCGTGGCGGCACTCGTAGTGCTCGAGCGTCGTCCGGGTCGGCTGCCAGGTGGCACCCCAGAACTCACCGGTGTCCTTACGCCGGAGGTAGACGTAGCGACCGGGCTGGTCAGCCGGGAGGGAGTTGTAGCGGTAGCGGCTCACCCGGCGGTCGCGCGGATCGCGGTCGAACGAGAAGCCGCCGGCGGTGTTGGAGATGATCCCCCCGTAGCGGCCCTCGCCGAGGTAGTTGATCCACGGTGTCGGCGTGTCGGGGCGGGTGATCACGTACTCGCGGGCCGCGGCGTCGTAGTAACCGTACGGATTCACTCCGAGACGCAACGCACCGTTGCCGCTGGAATTGACACCACGCATCGTCCGTCACTCCGTCCCTGGTCGGTGGACAATCCGGTCCCTCGGGCCGGTCCCGGTTGCGCCCGGATCGGCCGTCCGGTGAGCATCCAAGCACAAACCGGTGGCGAGCGAGACGGAGGGCAGTCCCGAGCGGGCCGGCGCCGATCCGCGCGCTCCCGCCAGTTCGGACGGTCGCGCGCTACTCCGGGGCGGGGAGGAGCGAGACGTCGACGACCCTCCCCGCGGCGACGTCGAGTCGAACCGCCCCTCCCTTTGGGATCGCCGACGGCGAACCCTCGAACGCGCCCGAGCCGACGAGCGCGTCGATGACACCGACGAGCACGTCGCCGTGCGTGCAGGCGACGACGACACCGGGATGCCCCGTCGAACCGGTGATCTCGAGCAGGCGCTTCAACGCGGCCGGCCCGTTCGAACCCTCGGCAAGGAACGGCGCGATCTCGACGAGCCGCCCCGCTTCTTGCGCGATCCCGGCGACCGTTCCGACGCATCGCCGGGCAGGACTGGCGAGCACGCGGGCGACGGGCTCACGCGCAGACTCACGCGCGAGCGTCGCCGCCTGGCGATCGCCCCGACGCGAGAGCGGCCGCAGCTCGTCCTCACCCTGCCAGCTCGAACGGGACAACGCGACGGCATGCCGGAGCAGGAGACACGCACGGACCTCGGGAGCCGCCGTCGGATCGTGGCCCGCAAGGTGACGCCGTAGCAAGCGCCCGCCTAACTCGCCGTCGCGCCGACCGCGGCGCCGATGCCATAGGTGATCGCCCCGGCAACCGCGCACACGAGGAGCGACCGCATCGCCGAGACGACGATCGAGCGGTTCGTGAGGAACGAGAGCGCGCCACCGACGATGAGAGCGGAAACGGCAGTGGCCGCGATGGCAATCAGGATCGCGCCGGACCCCGACGACCCGCCGAGGAAGGCGGCCAGCGGGATAAGCGCACCGATCGCGAAGGTCACGAACGAGAAGAACGCCGCCTGGATGGGCGAGCCGAGCGCGGTCGGGTCGAGACCGAGTTCCTCGCGGGCGTGCGTCTCCAGCGCGACCCGTGGATCCGCCATCAGCGTGTCGGCGATCTTCTCCGCGGTCGCGGTGTCGAGCCCCCGGCTCTCATACAGGTACGCGAGCTCGGCGCGTTCGCTCTCGGGCTGAGTCTCGATCTCCTCTTTCTCGACGTGGAGCTCGCGCTCGAACGCCTCCTTTTGGACCCGCATCGAGATGTACTCGCCGGCCGCCATCGAGAACGACCCGCCGAAGAGCCCCGCGAGGCCGGCCAGGCGCACGATTCCAGCCCCCGGATGGGCGCCCGCCGTGCCGAGCACGAGGGACACGTTCGACACAAGCCCGTCGCTCACACCGAATACCGCGGCACGCAGGCCTCCGCCTCGCATGTCGCGGTGCGTGTGCTCCACGAAGCGCGGCCCGCCCGGCGCGGCCCGCGACTTGAAGCGCAGAGCATCCCTGGCCGCGGCGAGCTGCCTTGATGACCAGGAAGACATGCCGCGAGGTTACCGCCCGAAGACCGCTTGTTCGCAGGCGAACAGCCGGCGCCCCCTCCCGGAGCCCTTCCGGGGCCGGGAGGACAGACCCGAGATTTCGTCGCGGCGTCACGAACTGTTCACCCGTGTCTCGCGGTGCTGTCACCGTCCCGGGTAACCATCGCGTGCATCGGCGACGAAGAGACCGGGGAGCGCGATTCGGTGAACGCGGTGGCAATCGAGCGCGAGCGGACCGAGTGGCCGCGCGTCCTCGTCATCGAGGAGGACGAGGACCAGTTGTTCGAACTCACCATCGGACTCGGACGCGAGGGCTTCGCCATCTCCGGCGCACGGGACAATGCCGAGGCGCTCGCCGCCATCGAGCGGGACCGGCCCGATGTGATCCTCCTCGAGGTGATGCTCCCCGGGATGTCGGGGATCGACGTCTGCCGCGCGCTGCGCGACCGGGGGATCTCAACGCCGATCATCATGATGAGCTCACGTAACGAGGAGCTCGACGTCGTCCTCGGCATCGAGGTCGGTGCCGACGACTACGTCGCCAAGCCGTACCGCATGCGCGAGCTCGTCGCGCGGATCGGCGCCCAGCTCCGCCGCAGCCTGCCCGCCCCCGCCGGCGAGGTCGCCCGCCCGCGCCGACCCGCTGTCGTGTCGAGCCCGATCCTCAGCGCCGGTGGGATCGTGCTCGACCCGGAACGGCACGAGGTCACCGTCGCGGACCGGGAAATCGAGATCCCGCTCCGGGAGTTCCAGCTGCTGCGGGAGCTCCTCGAGCACGCGGGGCGGGTCGTCACCCGCGACGAGCTGCTCGAACGGGTGTGGGGTCTTGACTACGACGGTGACCCGCGCATCGTCGCGACGCTCGTGGGTCGCCTGCGGGCGCGCATCGAGGTCGACCCGGACAATCCGACGCACATCATCACGATCCGCGGGGTCGGCTACCGGTTCAACGACAGATCCTGAGGTCGAGGCGGGAAGGGAACCTCTTCCGGTCCTAAGTTGGGAGCCTGATGGCGAAGCGACCGACTCCCAACGGTGACGGTGTGAAACCCGGGTCACCCGGCAGGCCGGGGTCCGGCGGCGAACTGCTCGGGCTTGTCAGGTCGCGTGGATACACCCGTGCCGCGGAGCCGTTCCTGCTCGCCTCGGGCGCGCTGAGCTACGACTACATCGACATGCGGCGCGCCGTCGCGCGGGGCGAGGACCTCGGGATCGCGGCCCGGGCGGTCATCGATCATCTCGCCGCGCTCAGGGTCGACTACGCCGCGATCGGCGGAATGACGATGGGGGCGGACCCCATCTCGCACGCCGTCGCCCTGCTTTCTGCAAAGGCCTGGTTCTCGATCCGCAAGGGCGAGAAGGCCCACGGCAACCGGCGGCGGGTCGAAGGCACCGTCGTCGAAGGGGCGCGCGTCGTGCTCTTCGAAGACACCGCCTCGACGGGCGGCTCGATACTCGAGGCGTATGACGTCTTACTCGGGGCCGGCGCGATCATCGTGCACGCCTGCGTGCTGTTCGACCGCGGTGACAACACGCGGGCCGAATTCGCGACTCGGGGCGTTCCCTACTCGTGCCTGCTCGACTACCGGGACCTCGGGATCGACCCGATCGTCCCGCCGACGACCCGGCGGTAGACGAACCGACCGGCCGCGGTGGACGCCCTCGACATCGCGCTCATCGCCCTCTGCCTCGCGGCGGCCGTCCACGGGGCCCGCGTCGGGGCACTGGCCCAGATCGCCGAGTTCATCGGGGTGATCGGGGGTTTCGCGCTCGGCGCGACCCTCGTTCTCGTCATCTGTCCCCACGTCTCGGGGACGATCACCAAGCCGGTGGTCGCGATCGCTCTCCTCGTCCTGCCGGCGGCCCTCATCGGCGTCGGCGGACGGCAGCTCGGGATTCGCCTTTCGAGAGCGCTGCGCCGGTTCCGCGTCCACATCCTCGACGAGGCAGTCGGGGCGCTCACCGCGATCGCCAGCATGCTCGTCGTGCTCTGGCTGTTCGCCTCCGTCCTCGTGAACAGCCCGCTCACCTCCGTCTCCAACGAGATCGAGGGTTCGGCCGTCCTGCGCGGTGTCAGCAGGGTGATGCCACCGATCCCCGACGCGTTCTCGGGCGTCGAACGCTACCTCGCCACCACCGGCTTCCCACAGGTCCTCGCCAACATCGTCCCCCAGTCCTCTGCCCCGGTGCAGCTCGCCACCGAGTCGGAGGTCAAGCTGCTGGCGCGCCGCGACGCGCGGTCCGTGGTGAAGGTCGTCGCCTACGGATGCGGCGGGGAGCGCGAGGGCTCGGGGTTCGTCGTCGCTGGTGGGCTCGTCGTCACGAACGCGCACGTCATCGCCGGGACGAGTGGGATCCAGGTCTTCGCCATGAACGGCCGTTCGTCGACCGGGGTGCCGATCCTGTTCGACCAGCGCTTCGACCTCGCCGTGCTGCGCGTCTCCCAGCCGCTCCGGGTTCCGGTGCTGCGGGTGGACAACAGCCTGTTCCCGCGGGGCACGGTCGCCGTCATCCTCGGCTATCCCGGGGGCGGACCACTCGTCGCTGGTTCCGCCGGGGTGATCTCGCTGTTCGCCGCTCAGGGCCGGGACATCTACGACCAGTCCCTTACGGTGCGCAACGTCTACGAGCTCGAGGGGACCGTCCTGCCGGGAAACTCCGGAGGACCGCTCATCGCGGCGGACGGGCGGGTGTTCGGGGTCGTGTTCTCGCGCTCGACCTCGAACGCCAACATCGGGTTCGCGCTCGCCGCCCCCGGCGTCCTGCAACGCGTCGACCGGGCGCGGCTCGACGAAAGACACGAGACGACGGTTTCGACGGGATCCTGCATCTCCTAGCGCGCCGGGTTGCCGACACTTCCGGCCGCACGCGGAGCGCGAACCTCCACGCCCGAGGGGCGGCGGGCCATCCGGCGGAGGGAGTGGGATTCGAACCCACGGTACGCAAGACGTACAACGGTTTTCGAGACCGCCCGATTCGGCCGCTCTCGCATCCCTCCGGGCGGCGAGGCTACCCGACGCGCCACCTCCCCATCGGCGGGTCAGGTCCCGCCGGGACCGCGGCGGTCTGCGAAGAACTCGGCGAGCAACTTCGCGCAGCACTCGGCGAGGACCCCGGGTTCGACCTGGACGTCGTGGTTGAGGCGCGGATCGGCCGGCAGGTTGTAGAGCGATCCGCAGGCACCGGCCTTCGGGTCGGCGGCACCGAACACGAGCCGTCCGACACGGGCCGCGACGAGCGCTCCCGCGCACATCGGACAGGGCTCGAGCGTCACAACCACCGTGCAGTCCGACAGCCGCCAACGACCGAGGCGGCCCGCAGCGTCCCGGAGGGCGAGGAGCTCGGCGTGGGCGGTGGGGTCGGCGGATCGCTCACGCTCGTTGTGGCGCCGCGCGACAACGACACCGTCGGCGACCACCACAGCGCCGACCGGGACATCCCCGTCGGCCACGGCGAGCCGCGCCTCGGCGATCGCCAGCTCCATCGCGGCGGCATCGCCTAGCGGCGCGGCGGGCGGGTCCATGCGGCCTCCAGACAAGCTGCTCAACTGGCGCGGAGGAGGTGGGATTCGAACCCACGGTCGGTTGCCCGACACACGATTTCCAGTCGTGCCGATTCGGCCGCTCTCGCACCCCTCCCGAAGGCCCAGACGCTATCGTGTCGCCGAGCTGCGGCGCCCTCGAGCGCAGCGGCTGGGTTCTGCGCGACGGGGCCCCGTGAACCGAGTCAGGGTCGGAAGACAGCAGCTCTCAGCGGAAAGCCAAGTGTGCCGCAGGCGACCTGGCCGCTGCGCCCGGGGACGCGCAGCGCGATCGACGGCGGGCGTACGAGCGCAGCCGTAGCATCGTCGGCGTGCCGCGCGCCCGACCGACCCCACCGAAGCCATCCGATCAGGATCGGCCCTTCCAGTCCCTCTACCGGCGCTTCCGTCCCCAGCGGTTCGCCGAGGTCCGCGGGCAGGACCACGTCACCCGGGCGCTCACGAACGCCGTGCGCGACGGCCACGTCGCCCACGCCTACCTCTTCAGCGGTCCGCGCGGGACCGGCAAGACCTCGACCGCGCGGATCCTCGCCAAGGCGCTCAACTGCGCTGCGCCCGACGCTGGCGAGCCGTGCGAGACGTGCGAATCGTGCCAGTCGATCACCGCCGGCACCTCATTCGACGTCCACGAGCTCGACGCCGCATCGAATAACGGCGTCGACGCGATGCGGGACCTCGTCGCCCGGGCGTCGCTCGCGACGCCCGGGCGCTGGAAGGTCTACATCGTCGACGAGGTCCACATGCTCTCGACGCCGGCGTCGAACACGCTGTTGAAGACGCTCGAGGAGCCGCCGGACCGCGTCGTGTTCGTGCTCGCGACCACCGACCCGCAGAAGGTCCTGCCGACGCTGCGCAGCCGGACCCAGCACTACGAGTTCCACCTCCTCGACGAGGGCGAGCTCTCGTCCCTCATCACCGCGGTCGCCCGCGACGCCGGCATCGAGCTCGCCGAGGACGTGCTCGACTTGGTCGTCCGGCGCGCCCGCGGTTCGGCCCGCGACGCCCTCTCGGTGCTCGACCAGGTGGCCGCCGGCGGCACCGCCTACGACGACTCCGACGCCCTCGCGGCGCTCGTGGCGGCGCTCGCCAAAGGCGACATCGCCGGAGCCCTCCTCGCGGTCGACGGGGCCGTCCGCCAGGGGCGTGACCCCGCCCAGTTCGCTGTCGGGCTCGTCGAATGGCTCCGTCGCGACTTCCTCACGCTCGTCGGCGCCTCCGACCCGGGTGGGCCGTCCGGCAGGCGCGGCGACCCCTCCGAGGTCGTCGAGACGCTGGGGGCCGTCCGCTGCGTACGGGCGATGGAACTCGTCGGCGGGGCGATCGTCGCGATGCGCGACGCCCCCGAGCCCCGCATCACCCTCGAGATCGCCCTGATCCGCGCGGCGAGGCCCGAGGCGGATGTCCTGCCCGAGGCCGTCCTCGACCGGATCGAGCGTCTCGAACGCCAACTCGAGGCCGGCGTCCCGAGCCCCGGGCGACCGGCGGCTTCCGCCCCGTCCGGGCCCGCGGCGCGCGGATTCCCCGCCGCCCGGCCGGAGGTGTCCCTCGCCCCCGAACCGGCCCCCGCCCCGCCGCCGGCGGTACGCGCCGGCGACGAACCCGCCGGCCCGCCATCGGGGGCGCGGCCCGACGCGCCGAGCCGGGACGACCTCGTCACCGCCTGGGCCGACGACATCCTCCCGAGGCTGCGCCCTAAGGTGCGCGCGATCTACCAGGCGGGCTGGTTCGTCGGGACCGACGGACCGGACGCGCTCCTCGCCCTGCCGAACGAGGCCCATATCGCGCACGCCGAGCCGCTGCGCACCGAGGTCGCCGACGCGCTGAGCCGACGCTTCGGCCAGCCCATCGGGGTGCGGCTCGTCGCCGAGGCGGCCGCGACGCCACGTGCCCCGGCGGGGCCCGCGCCACGCCGCGGTCGGCGCACGCCGGAGGCGCCGGCGGTTCCCACCGAGGGCGAGGACCTGGTCGAGGAGATGCTCGACGACGCCGGGCGCGAACCCGCGCCGGCACCCGAAAGATCGCCCTCGAGCGCCGACGTCATCGAGGGCCGCCTCCTCGAGGCGTTCCCCGGCGCCGAGGAGGTGTGACGGCGATGACGACGCCCGCCGACCACGCCCTCTCCCAGCGGATGGGCGACATCCGGCGCCAGCTCGCCGAGGCCGAGCAGATGGTCGGGTCCGACAACGTCACCGGCACGGCGGGCGGTGGTGCGGTCCGGATCGGCGTGCGCGGCGAGTTCTCGTTCACCTCGGTCGAGATCGACCCCCGGGTCGTCGACCCGGCCGAAACCGAGCTGCTCGAGGATCTCCTGCTCGCGGCCCTCCGGGACGCCGTGACCCGGCTCGCCGAACGGCGACGCACGGCCCTCGGCGGGATCCTCGCCGCGCTGCTCGGCGACGAGAATGGACCAGAGCCCCCAGCCGGCCCACCGCCGGCGATCGAGTGAATTAGGAGCCGACCCTGGCACTTTTCGAAGGTCCCATTCAGGAGCTCGTCGACGAGTTCGGCCGCCTGCCAGGCATCGGGCCGAAGTCGGCGCAGCGGATCACCTTCTACCTGCTCCGGATCCCCGAGGAGGACGCGCTGCGGCTCGCCCGGGCGATCGTCGAGGTGAAAGAACGGACCGTCATCTGCTCGGTCTGTTTCAACATCGGGCTCGCCGAGCTCTGTTCGATCTGCGCCGACCCGAAGCGGGACCCGTCGATCATCTGCGTCGTCGAGGATCCCCGCGATGTGATCGCCGTCGAGAAGAGCAGCTCGTTCCGCGGTCGCTACCACGTGCTCGGCGGCGCGCTGAGCCCGCTCGAGGGGATCGGCGCCGAGCAGCTCCACGTCCGTGAGCTGCTCGGGCGGGTGGAGCGCGATCACATCGCCGAGGTCATCGTGTGCACGAACCCGAACCTCGAGGGCGACGCCACGGCGATGTACCTCTCCCGCGCTCTCAAGCACACCGGCGTCCGCGTGACCCGCATCGCGAGCGGGCTGCCGGTGGGGGCCGACCTCGAGTATGCCGACGAGCAGACGCTCGGCCGGGCCCTCGACGGCCGCCGGGACGTCGACGCCTGACCCCGGCGGAAACGCGGATCGTCCTCGCCCGGTAGCCTTCGCGCCATGTCGGACGTAGCCGGAGACCTGCGGGCTTCGCGGCTCGCCGAGCTCGAGCGGCGCAAGGCCGAGTCCCGGCGGCCTGGCACCGAGAGGGCGATCGAGGCGCACCGCGCCAAGGGCAAGTTGACGGCCCGCGAGCGCATCGAGTACCTCCTCGACGACGATTCGTTCCAGGAGGTCGACGCGCTCGTCCGCCACCGGGCCCACGGAGTCGGGCTTGACGACCTGAAGCCCTACACCGACGGTGTCGTCACGGGTTTCGGGATGGTCGGCGGCCGGCGCGTCTGCGTCTACAGCCAGGACTTCACGATCTTCGGGGGCTCGCTGGGCGAGGCGCACGCCGAGAAGATCCACAAGATCCAAGACCTCGCCGTCACGTCCGGCGTGCCCCTTATCGGGATGAGCGACGGCGGGGGGGCACGCATCCAGGAGGGGGTCGCCGCGCTGAACGGCTTCGGGGGGATCTTCTTCCGCAACGCCCGGGCCTCGGGCGTCGTGCCACAGATCAGCGTCGTGCTCGGACCGTCGGCCGGTGGCGCCGTCTACTCGCCGGCGCTCACCGACTTCGTCTTCATGGTCCAGGGGACGAGTCACATGTTCATCACCGGCCCGGACGTCGTGCGCACCGTCACCGGCGAGGAGGTGACCGCCGAGCAGCTCGGTGGGGCGATGACCCACGCCACGCGATCGGGCGTCGCCGCCTTCGTCGCCGCCGACGAGAGGGCCTGCCTGGACGACGTCCGCTACCTGCTGTCCTTCCTCCCCTCGAACAATCTCGAGGA
>PLPK01000010.1 GCA_003159795.1 Acidimicrobiaceae bacterium
ATTCCAGTGACCCATATCAACGACGAATCCCGCATATCTAGCCTCGTCCTTCAGCACAGCGGGATTTCGGAGCTTTCGTCTAGTCCGGAGGACTCGGCACTGCTGGCGCCCGCGACGACCGGCGAGTTCAGCGCGCTGAGGGCGGCAGAGGCCAGTCAGCCTGACGCGACAGGCGGATGGTCAATCCTGTGGGGAGGGACTAAGACCAACATCGGCGACTACGCAGAACTTCTCGTCGCGCAACTGCCGTCTAGCGTTGATGCGCGCGCTGTTTCGGCCAACATGACGATGAAGTATCTCAATCCCAGTGCGTGGTCGTCAGAGTCGTTCAAGCGAATCTCGACATTTGTGCTCGCGTCTCCGCCTGGGGCGAAAGGAGCGATATTCACTAAGCCGAAGACGAAGGTGATTCCCGCCGCAACTCTAACCATGATCGCTTTTTCGTTCGATCACGCTGCGGTGCTCGACTTCGTCGAGCTCCCTAACACCTCCCGCAGCGCTGCCGTCGGGCTTGCCAAGAGGGAACTCGCGCTGCTGCGCCGCGTCGAACCAGGGTTCTCGTTCGCACGGACCGTCGTGCCCATGGTCACCGTGGTCGTCTACTGGGTGGTGGCGGTCATCTTGGCGGGAGCTACGCTCGCTGTTCCGGCATTCGTCGTCGAAGAACGCAATAGCCGTGCGGCCCGCCTGGAGGTGCGCAGACGACGCCAGCAGCAGTTGCGTGGCACCAAGGCACGGAAACAGCGCACCAGGTCGGCACGCCGATCGAACGCCAGGAAGAGGCATGGTCGGCGCTGACACTTTGCAACGGCGGCCCGTCGTCTCACGTGTCGCGTCGACCGCGCCGACGCGGGGTGCCCATCTCTAAGCGATGGCGCCGGTCCTCGTGCTGCGCGATGACGATCTACTTCTCCTGTCGCGCACTGTGCCAGGATGGCAGACAGCACGCGGCCAAGAGGGGCAGAGGTAGCCCCGATCCTTCACGAGATCCCCTGAGCACCGTCGTTGGTGATTGATTCGAGCAGCCCGACGGAGCTCTGATCGATTCGTGCACTGTGTGCGGAGTCGCAGCACGCATTGTGTCGGTCGGGGTGCCGCTTGACCGTCGCAAGGGCGTGTTCGTTCGCGTGCTCGCCACCGCTCGCGGGAGTCTCGTCGTTCAGGCGAGCAGCGCGGTGCGGCGATACGCGTCGAGGAGATCGCTGGCGGCGGGCCAGGTGTCGAGGACACGCACGATCTCGCGTCGTGCAGATCGCACGAGCCGCCCCGGCGCGTGGAAGAGCGACTAGCGAAGGGTCTTCGGGTGATCGCCCGCGAGGGCACCATCGAGACATAGCAGCTGGAACCAGCGCACGAGGTCCGCGGCTGCGGCGATGAGGAGGAGCCAGTTGCAGTTCGCCTCGAGGTTGGAGAATGGGAAGCGCAACAGGCCGGAGACCTTCAGACGACCGATGTGCTCCTCGACGTGCGCGTGGGCGCGCATGTCGGCGTCGAGGGTGACCGGGTCGCCCTCGCGATCGGTGTATTGACCCCAGTAGCGGAACTCGAGCGACGGGAACAGGCTCCGCTGCGCGCCGGGGCGGAGCGGCTCTCGCCGGACGATGAGCCGGGTGCCGTCGGGATAGGCGGAGAGGTCGACGAGGCTCGTGAGCTCCGCAACCGCAGCGCCTGTCCGGAACTCCCCGTCTTGGCGGATCGCGGGCGACCAGACCTCCTCGATCCCGATGGCGTTGAAGATCGCCGCCTCCACCTGGGTGGTTCTCCGCGCGATGACCGAGAACGAGACGCTGCGTGCCAGGCACCCCGAGAGGAACCCGACCGCGCAACCCGCCGAGTCCGAGCGGATCACGACCTCGCGCGTGGCGAGCGGGACGTCGTCACCCTCGCGATGACCCTGCGCGATCTCGTTCGGCAGCTGCGCGATCGCCTCGCCGAGGAGATGAAGGTGATCCGCGACCGTCCCGGCGTTCGCGTTCCCCGGACGCAGCATCTGCGCCAGGCACTCGCCGGTCGCATCCGCGAAGTCGAACAGCGGATGGAAGCCGAAGCCGCTCTTGTAGTTCGGTCCCGTCCCCTCCTTGTCCCCGGTGTGGATGTCGACGAGCGACGCGTCGACGTCCAAGACGACCAGGTCATCGCCACCCGTCACCGACGAGCGCGACCAGACCGACCGCCGGGTCTCGGCGAGAGCTGCCTTCAGCGCGCCGCGGGTCACTGGCGTGATCTCGTGGAAGGTGCGCCACACCGTCGAGTCTGACGCGACGGCACCGAACAGGCCCGGCTGGGTGCGCAGGTGCTCGATGTCCGCGAGCTCTCGTCGCCGCCGGCGAGCACCGCCATCTCTGGACCAAGAGCTTGCCGCGATCATGGACAGGAGCGCGCTCACCGCGAAGGGAACCCCGGCGGAGAGCGAATCGGTGAGCCCGATCCGGTCCGCGAACAGACACAGAGCATGGAGCCCGACGTGGGCGACGACGCCCCTTCCACCGGGTCCAACAGCGATCGAACGCGCGTTGCGACGCTGGATCTTGGAAGTGGCCCTTCTTGTGGTGGGACTGTTGCTTCGACAAAACCGGTTCTCCCTCCAAGAGGGGCTTTTCCGCGGATACGTGCCGGTCAGGTCACGGGCTCTCGTGAAAGATCGGGGCTAGAGCTACTGGTCAGATCGGGTCGGGCTGGGTATGATCAACAACATTCGTGTAGTGAGCAAGTCGTGACGCGTATTGCACAAGTCGTGACGCGTATTGAACAAGTCGTGAAATGCTACGAAAGGAAGCCGGGGGACGAATTCGAGGCCAGCAGTCGCCTAGGGGGTTGGGCGTTCAGTCAAGAGTGGAGGATACATGATTGTCAAGTGGCCATTGTTGCGTATGATTTCAGTGTTGGCGCTCGTCACCGGAGCCGCCGTGTTCGCGATGGGTCTCAACGCGGCACCGGCCGGCGCGGAGATTCCGAACGCAAACGGCATCGGCCTGACACCGGTGCTGGGGTGGAGCAGCTGGAGCTCCATCGCCCATGGCGACACTGCCCCCGCCATGGAGGCCGAGGCTCGGGCGATGGTAACCGACGGCCTCACTAGCGCCGGTTACGACTACATCAACACCGACGACTTCTGGTACGTGTGTAACGGCTCCGCCGGTAACGGTGCCACCGGCACAGGTTCCAACGGCCCGGAAGTCAACCAGTGGGGACTGTGGTACGCCAACTCCAATTTCCCGAGCCAGGGCACCATGCCCGGCATGGAGGTGGTCGCCAACTATGTCCATAGCTTGGGCCTGAAGTTTGGCATCTACAACACGCCCGGCATCTCGTATAATGCGGTCCTCGCGAACACCCCAGTCGAGGCCACCGACCAAGCGACCGGTCAGGATCTCGGTACGTCGAGCGCGTACACCGCCGACGAGATCGTGCAGGAACCCCTCTACAACCAGGAGAACTACAACTGCGGGAACGGATCCGCAGGCACCACTCCCGTCGACGACGCGGAACTCAACTACAGCAGCCCCGGCGCACAGGAGTACGTCGATTCCATAGTCAATGAGTACGGCTCGTGGGGCGTCGACTTCATCAAGTTCGACGGCATTTATCCGCAGTACAACGCCGACATGCAAGCCTGGCGTACGGCGATTGACCAATACGCTGCCTCTCCTGGGGGCCACAAGATAAACCTCGACATGACCGAGGGCGATCTTCCCTTCGGCGTGCAGAGCACGACTTACCTGCCCGAGTACGGCGACCAGTGGGAGACCACCTCGGACGTCGAGTCAAGCGCCGGTAGCACGACGGCCGTAACCAACTACTCCAACATCAGCGCGCGGTTCCTCACCGTCGCCGAGTGGGCTCCCTATGCCGGCATCGGCAACGGGACCACCGCCGGTATCGGCCAGGGTTCGAACGTCCAAGGGTTCAACGACCTGGACTCGCTGGAGATCGGCGTCAACAGCGGGCTGAGCGTCCCCGCGGAGGAGACGGCGCTGGCCCTCTGGACGATCGACTCGTCGCCGCTGATCATCGGCACCGACCTGAGGTATGACATCGACCCGTTCGACGCCTCGTTGCTGAAGAACCCGGCCATCCTGGAGGTTGACCAGGACAGCATCGACGCCCAGCGGATCGTGCCGCCCCTGCCGTCCACTTGTACCCCGGCGGCAACCACTACCTGCGCCGTGCCAAGCGGCACCACCTCCCAGGTGTTCGGGAAGTGGGAACCGGCAACCGGGGACGCGATCGTGGCCCTGTTCAACACCTCGACCAGCGCGACGCAGGCGCTGTCGGTGACGGCGTCCCAGATCGGGTCGGTGATCGCACTGCCCGCCTCGAGTGACTACACGGTCCAGAACCTCATCACGGGGACGACGACCGAGAGCTCGGGCCTGTTCGGTGCGAGCGTGCCGCCGGAGGGCGTCGCCTACTTCAAGATCACCCCGGTCACGAACCCGAACCTGGCCGCGCCGTTAACCTCGCTCAGCCTGAGCGGGCTGGCGGGGCCACTGGTGGCGGGCAAGACCTACACGGCCACCGAGTCGTTCACGAACGACGGTCCCGCAGCTGAGTCGGTGGGCTTCAGCCTGCCGGCCCCGAGCGGCTGGACCGTGACACCGATCTCGGCGACGTCAGCTGTCGGGTCCGGGCAGACGGCGACGGCGACCTTCTCGGTCGTCGCACCGAGCTCCGCCATTGGCACAAGCCCGACCCTGACCGGTACGGCGAGCTACAGCTGGCTGGATGGAACAGCATGGCAAAGCCAGAGTGACACGACCTCAGTCACGCCGTCGGTTGTCGGCTCCGGCGCCGCGGGTGTGGTGATCAACGAGGTCCAGGTGCAGACAACCTCCCCGAGCCAGCAGTTCGTCGAGCTCTTCAACCCGGGGAGCTCGTCGGTGGACATCTCGGGCTGGACGCTCAAGCACGACACCAGCTCCCGGAGTACGTCCGCCGTGGTGTTGGCCACGGTCCCGGCGAGCACCAGTTTGCCGGCGGGCGGCTTCTACCTCTTCGGCAACACGGCCTACGCCGGAGCGGGGACGGTCAACCAGCGCTTCACGACGGCGCTCTCGGCCACCCAGGACAGCGTCGCCATCGTTAACTCCTCTGGGACCACTGTCGACGGTGTCGGTTGGGGTTCTTCCGTCAGGTACTTCGCCGAGGGCTGTAACGCTCCCATAGCGCCGGCGACAGCCGCACCGGGCGAGAGCATCGTGCGGCTCCCCGACGGCCAGACCACGGGCAGCAACTGCAACGACTTCACCGTCACCGCAGCCCCGAGCCCGGGATCGACGAACGTCAACGAGCCGGTGCTCACGGTCACGGCGTCGAGCGGGTCGATGAACTTCGGCGGGACCGTCCCGGCGATCACCCCCTCGTACTCGCTCAGCCCGTCGGGGTCGTTCACGCTCACGACCTCTCCGACGTGCACGACGACGGCGACCTCATC
>PLPK01000005.1:0-961 GCA_003159795.1 Acidimicrobiaceae bacterium
CGATGACAGATCTCGCCGAAGAGCTGCGTGAGGGTCTCCTCGCGCTCGCTGTCGGCACGGGCCTGCAGGTGATGGACGTCCTCTTGGAAGAGAGCGTCACCGCCCTCGCGGGCCCGAAGGGCCGTCACGACCCGGACCGCATCGCGGTGCGCCATGGACACGATGAGGGCTCGGTGACCTTGGGCGGCAGACGCGTCCCGGTGCGGCGCCCGAGGGTGCGTTCGGCAGATGGAGCCCGTGAACTTGCCGTACCCGCCTATGAGCACTTCTCCTCGACCGAGATTCTGAGCCGCCTTGCCATGGAGAAGATGCTCGCCAAGCTCTCCACGCGCCGCTACAAGTCCGGGCTCGAGCCCGTCGGCGAACGCGTCGAGGCGAACGCCAGCTCGACCTCGCGCTCCGCGGTCTCGCGCCGCTTCGTCGAGGCCACCGAGCACGCTCTTGGCGAGCTGCTGGCCGTCAACCTCTCGGAGCTCGACCTCGTGGCGCTCATGATCGACGGCGTGCACTTCGGCGATCACGTCTGTGTCGTGGCGATGGGGATCGACATAACCGGCAGGAAGCGCCCGCTCTCGATCACAGAGGGCGACACTGAGAACGCGACTGTCGTCAAGGACCTCCTCGTCGGGCTTCGCGATCGCGGACTCGAGGTGACAAGGCCGGTCCTTGTCGTCATCGACGGCGCCAAGGCCCTCGCAGGCGCCGTGAAAGCGGTCTTCGACCACCCGGTGATCCATCGTTGCCAACTGCACAAGATCCGAAATGTCGAGTCGAAACTGCCAAAGGCCCTCGCCAAGACCGTGACGAAGAAGATGCGTGCGATCTACCACTACGACGACGCCCTGCGTGCCGAGGCGGAGCTGGAAGAGCTCGCCCGCCAGCTGCAAAGAAGCCACCCCGGCGCGGCGGGGAGCCTTCGCGAAGGCCTCGGCGAGACGCTCACCGTGATGGCGCTCAAGGT
>PLPK01000005.1:1053-2644 GCA_003159795.1 Acidimicrobiaceae bacterium
CGAAGTTCTACGGAACTCGGGACCTCCTTTGACGAGTGCCCCAGAACAATGACAGCTGGTGTGGTTGGGGGTCGCCTTGATGTGCCGTACTGCCCCACCTACCCGGCGACATGGGACGGATCAAGTGTCCGGCGTGACAATGGAACAATGACGGCAATTCTCGAGCTAACGCGAAAGCCGCCCCTTAACCTCCCAGAGGTCCGCCGTGGCACGTTCGATGTCTTGGTCGTGACGAGACTCGTAGGGTCATATGAATTGCACAACACTTTCGAAGCGGAAGTCGAGCCTGGAAATCACACCGTAAGAGTCCGCGACGGCCGATACTCAAGCCGAGAACTCTCGTTTCAGGTGAGCGATCGGCAAACCGTCAGCTTCAATTGTCAGGGACGCAGGATTTCGCCAATCTTTCTCGCGTCATTCGTCGTTCCCCGCTTGGGCCTCAACCTCACCCGGTCGTAGAAGCGGACTATCTGACCCCTTGCTATCAACGTGGGCGAGTGCAACACGAACCCCGCGTCCTTCGGAGATTCCCCGGGACTGCAACCCGTCGGGTGTCTGCGCCGGGAACGCTCGTCGCCGGGCTCTACTCGTTCCATGTCCGGGCTAGCGGGTCAAGCTCCAATTGCACCGTGCGGCCGACGGCGAAGGGGCGAGCTCACCAGCGATGGTGGACCTCAGCTGCGATGCGCTCCCGGTAGATTTCTGCGAGTCGCTCGAGGGTAGGTGCATCAAGCGGCCCGAGGTCGCCTGCCGCGGCGTTCTGCCGCGCCTGGTCGGGGTTTTTCGCGCCGGGGATCACCGTCGAAACTGCTGGGTCCGACAGGCAGAAGCGCAGGGCGAACGTGGCCATCGACTGACCGGGTGGCACGAGCGCGCGCAGCTCTTCAACGGCGGCGAGGCCGGTTTCCAGGTCGACGCCCGCGAACGTCTCGCCGACGTCGAACGCTTCGCCGTGCCGGTTGTAGTTCCGGTGATCGTTCGCCGCGAATTCTGTGTCGGGCGTCATCTTTCCGGTCAGCAAGCCCGAGGCGAGCGGAACGCGCACGATCACCCCGACCCCGGCATCCCGGGCGGCGGCGAAGAACCTCGCGCCCGGGCGCTGGCGGAAGATGTTGTAGATGATCTGCACCGTCGCCACACCGGGGTAGTCGAGTGCCTTCAGGGCTTCCTCCACCCTTTCGACGCTGACCCCGTAGTGGGCGATCGCACCTTGCGACACGAGGTCGTCGAGGGCGGCGAACACCTCGGGGTGGTAGTAGAGGTCGGTCGGGGGGCAGTGCAGCTGGACGAGATTCAGGGTTTCGGTCTCCAGGTTCTCTCGGCTCCGGTCGACCCAGGTGACGAGGTTCTCCGGGCGGTAGTGCTCGACGCGCTGCTCGGGTGCGCGACGCCCGACCTTCGTGGCGACGAAGATCGGCTCGGCGAGCTCCCGGCGCAGCTCGGCCAGCAGGCGCTCGCTGCGGCCGTCTCCGTAGACGTCGGCCGTGTCGAAGAAGTTCACGCCGGCGGCCGCCGCCGCCCGCAGCGCCGCCCGTGAGGTGTCGTCGTCGGTCTCCCCCCAGTCTGCGCCGATCGCCCAGGCGCCGAAACC
>PLPK01000022.1 GCA_003159795.1 Acidimicrobiaceae bacterium
CGCCGGGACCTCGCCCGCCTGGCCGACCAGGGGCTGATCACGCGATCCCACGGTGGGGCCATGCGGTCCGACATTGGGCTCGAGGTGCCAATCAGCTACCGCCGCGGGACAGCCGTGGCCCAGAAGCGCCGGATCGCGGCCGTGGCCACGGCGTCGATCGAGGAACGCGCCATCGTCGGCATCACCGGCGGTACGACGACGATGGAGGTCGCGCGGGCACTGACGTCGGTGCGCAGGCTCACGGTCGTCACCAACGCGCTCAACGTGGGTATCGAGCTTGCGCGCTATCGGAACATCCGTCTCGTCCTCACCGGTGGTGTCTGCCGCACGGCGTCGTTCGAGCTGTCGGGGCCGATCGCGGAGGACACGCTCGCGGGCTACCACCTCGACGTGGCCTTCGTCGGCGTCGACGGGATCGACGTTGACGCCGGCTGCACGACGCATGACGACGGCGAGGCGAGGGCGAATGCAGCGCTCGTCAAGCGAGCGCAGCGTACGGTCGTCGTCGCCGATAGCAGCAAGATCGGCCGTGTCGCCTTCGCGAGCATTTGTCCGCTCGACCTCGTCAGCCAGCTCATCACCGACAACGAGGCGGATCCACTAGCCGTGTCGCTGCTCGAGGCCGCTGGGCTTCGAGTCGTGCTCGCGTGACTCTCCTGCTGGACCAGCTGATCAGCAGATACTTCAGTGAGGCCAGCCTCGGACCGCCGAGCGACCGCACGTCGTTACGAGGAGTAGTCAAGAGCTGTGGATCGGCCCGACCCGCTGATCACGCGGCGACCTCCTCCTGCTTCGCAACTGTCTCGACCAACACCCCCTTTCTGAACGTTGCAGCGGCGCGCACGAGAGCGACAAGCGCAGCGCCGTTGACGTAACGCCAGCGGTCCTCCGCGGCCTCGATGAGCTGGAAGGCCATGGCGAGCCCGGCAGCTCGCGAGCCCGGGCCCTTGGTGACCTTGGTCCTGAGCCGGACTGTCGAGAAGGTCGACTCGATCGGGTTCGACGTCTTCAGGTGCACCCAGTGTTCGGCCGGGAAGTCGAAGAAGCAAAGAAGCTGCCTACTTCTCGCCAAGGACTTTGATCATCGCGGCGACCTCTGCTTGCCCATGGCCGGCAGCGATGCCCTTGTTGAAGAACCCCGAGAGGAACCTCGGGAACTCGGCATTTTTGCAGAGAGCTTCGATTGCCCGCGAGATCAGCTCAGGGCGCTATCCTGGAAACTCCCGCTAGCGGGAGTGCATTTGTTTCAGGCCCGGAACACGTACGCCCGGCCAGCTTTCTCGGCATAGTCAGTGGCGCCAATAACGGCGATCGTGCCCAGGGTGACTACCGAGTCGCCGAACCTCTCATTGCCAATGCTATCGGTACCCTTTGGCTTGGCAGCCTGTGCCCTACCCCGAGCCAGACGTCTGCTCCGAAGCGCGGCCGATAGTGTCGGCAATGCCGTGCCTTCTGCTCCGCGTCTCCGGTGTCATCCGGCGGGACGGTGGGCGTCAGGCCCAGATGGCCGACCCGCTCTCGCTGTCGAAGAAGCTGAGCCGCTCGGTGTCGACGGCAAAGGTGGCACGTGAGCCGGCCTTGAGCGCGCTGCGGGGCGAGACCCGGGCAACGCCGACGGCCCTGACGACTCCGGTCTGGATAGCTTGGAGCCCTTCGAGCTCACGGGTCCCGGCCGCGGCCTGGGCGTCTTCTGAGCGAACGCTTGTCGCATCGATGAGGAAGTGCACCTGTAGCTCGTTACCGAGGGCTTCTATCAGCTCGACATCGACACCCAGGCTGGCACCTGGTTTTGGCGCTGGGCCCAAAGCGGCGTCTGTGAGGTGCTCGGGACGGATACCGACGACGACGTTGCGGCCCACGTAGCCCCGAAGCGCCGGGCGCGCGTTCAGAAGCGAACTCGACAAGGTGAGCGACTGCGAGCCCACCTTGAGCTCTGTGCCGTCGGAGGAAATGACCGCCTCGTACAAGTTCATGGCAGGAGATCCGATGAAGGCCGCCACGAACACGTTGTCCGGGCGCTCATAGAGTGCCTGGGGCGAGTCGCACTGCTGGAGCCGTCCCATGTGCAAAACGGCCACCCTGTCGCCCATCGTCATGGCCTCGGTCTGGTCGTGGGTGACATACAGCGTCGCCACGCCGACGCGCCTTTGGATATGAGAGATCTCGGCGCGCATCTGCACGCGCAACTTGGCGTCCAGGTTGGAGAGCGGCTCGTCCATCAAGAACACCGAAGGCTCGCGCACGATGGCGCGTCCCATGGCGACGCGCTGGCGCTGGCCCCCGGAGAGCTGACCCGGCTTTGAGTTCAGGTATCCGGTGAGGCCCAAGAGCTGGGCGGCCTCGTGGACCTTGGCGTTGATCTCGGCCTTGGGGAACTTTCTCAGTCGCAAGGCGAAGCCGATGTTCTGCGCCACGGTCATGTGCGGGTACAGGGCGTAGTTCTGGAACACCATGGCCACGTTGCGGTCCTTGGGAGGCAGGTCGTTCACCTCCTTGCCGCCCATGCGCAGCGTCCCGGAGGTGATGTCTTCCAGGCCCGCCACCATCCGAAGAGCTGTTGTCTTGCCCGAGCCCGACGGACCGACGAGAACCATGAGCTCGCCCTCGGCGACGTCCAAATCCAGGTCGGACACGGCCTCCAACCCATTGGGGAAGACCTTGCACACCTTCTCCAGGTTCACAGTTGCCATCGTGTCTCCTTGATGACCGCCAAACTGATCTCGGTCTAGAAGCCTGTATAGATTCCACATTAGTAGGCACACAAGCGCCCAACTACTGGTCCGCGCTCTGCGAGAAGCGCATCTCACCTGCTCGCAATCAACCTTCCTTCGCGAAGACAGCAGTGTGGCGCGTCTCGGCTGCTCACACGCCGACAGGCACAACTTTCCGCCCGCCCACCGCACCTCCGCATCCGAGGAACGGGCCTTTCCATCGGGCTTCCGAACATCCGGGCCCCAGGTCAGTTCGGCGCGGACCTGGACCCGGCTGCCGACACCGAGGTGCTGCTCGCGACACGCGACCTCCTCCGCAACTGCCCCGCTTGCTCGTCTCAGGAGTTCGCTGATCACAGGGTCACCAGGAAAAGACCGGCATCGGCCGACGCCTCCCGCGCCCTACTGCCCTGAGCGAACGGGGAGCCGGCCAAGTCCAGAGTCTTCCGACCGGCCTGGCCCCACCTCGACGCGCCGCCGGCGCCGCTACGGCGCAGGAACGCGGCCCGCTTTCAGGTGCGCGTCGAAGAACGAGACGATCCGCCGCCGCGCGTCCACGGCCGAGGGCTCGTGGTAGCCGAAGGTCATGAGCCTGGCCGTCACGGAGAACAGGGCGGGAAGGTGGTCGTGCGCGCCCTCGTGGTCATTGAGGAACCCGTGCCCGGCATCGGGATACTCCTTCACGTCGTGGGACACCCCGGCCGCAGTGAGTGCCCGCTCCAGCTGGCCGGCGGCTCCCCGGAGCGACCGGTCTCTGGCGCCGAAGCTGGCGACGATCGGGCAGCCGCCCGCGAGGAAGTCCGGGTCGTAGGCACTTCTTGGCGCCGACCCGTAGTTGACGGCCGATGCCGCGAAACCCCTCCCGAGAGCCAGCATGAGGGCCAGGCCGCCTCCCATGCAGAAACCGACGACACCGACCGCGCCGGTGCACTCGGTCCTGTTGACCAACCAGCCGCGCACCGCCTCGACTTCGTCGAAGGTCCTGCCCTCGTGGGCGATGGCGTCGCGGCGCACCCCGAGCACGCCCGCCATCATCCTGCGGCCGTGGAAGAGATCGGGCGCGACTGCGACGAACCCCTGAGCGGCCATCCAGTCGACCTGGTTCCTGAGGTCCTGGGTCATGCCGAACATGTCGTGGATGAGGACCACCCCGGGCTCGGGGCGCCCGCTACCTGGCAGGGCGACGTACGCCGGGATCTCGCCCGTGGTCGCCTGGATCGCTATGTCCATGGCCGCGCCTCCTGCGGGAACGTGCGCCCGGGCCGGGACCCTCGATCGATCAGACGGCGTGGTCCACCCGGGTCGCGAGTGAACGGTAGTGCTGTCGCCAGATCAGCCGATAGAGGCGAACCTTGCGCGGGATGGCGCGCACGCCGGGCAGGAAGGGCACGAGCGCGAGGAGGGCGGTGAGCACGACCATGATCGCCCAAACGAGCGCGTCGGCGTTCGTCGAGGTGGTGAACGGCGGGACCTGATACCAAAACGTGTACAGCCAGAGCCACGATTGACCGGGAAAGTTCCCGGTCTCGTTCATCATCCCCCACTGCGTTCCCTGGAGATGCTGTGCGGCGGCGAGGCTCGCCATGTACGTGCCGTCGGCGATGAACAGCAATGGCTTCGTGTAGTCGGTCCCGTAGAACTGCTTCGAGCTCACGAGCGCGCCGTCGAGCGCACCGCTGCGTGCCATCATCGTCAGCGCACCGATCATCTCGGCGACCGGCCCGTAGTTCCCAGGTCGGGTGATCAGCCTCCCGCCGGCGAACCGGGCGTGCCCGAGCGCGGCGCCGTAGGCATTCGTCCACCCCTGTTCGGTCCCGACCGAAGCGGCCGTGTACTGCCCGATCGCCGCGGAAAGGGTCGGGACGGCGGGAAGGGTCTTCAGCGGCTCGATGACGTCGTCGAGCGCCGTGTCGATCGGGTGGTGAACCCCCATGATGCTCTCGAGCGACAACGGGCCGATCGATTGGCTCGCCCCCGGGGTGCTGTTGTAGGGGGGCCCATACGTGGCGGTCGGGCTCGTGCCGGCGAGCTCGGTGACGGCGGTGCGCGCGAAGTCGAGCGGCGCGTGTTGCGACCAGCTCTTGATCGTGACCGGAGGCTCGTCGGGCGAGGACAGGACGATCGCCAGCCCGAGGGTGAGGAGCAGCACGACGAGGAACGCCGCGGTGAACTCCTTGACGATGTCGTAGGGCACGTACCGGCCGTGCCACTCCTCGACGTCGCGATCGGGCCGGAATCGCCTGGTCCGCCCGGGACGGGTTGCGGGCACGCTCACGGCGCCACCGTCCGGTCGACGCTCAGATCGCCGACCGGGACGACGAGGTCTTCCGGGTCCGGTGCGAACGGTGGGACGACTCCGCGCCGACGCACAAGGAGGACGTGGACGATGACGAGGAAACCCACGACGAGCGGCAGCAACAGGATGTGCCACATCAGCATCTGCCCGAAGTTGAGAACGTTGAAGTACGCCCCGGCCCCGGTCGCGTTGATCCCATCCTTGGCCTGGGTCGCGATCCACTGGGAGTCGAAGTTCTGCTGCGACAGGTAGCCGGTGAACGCCGCGGCGATCGAGACGACGAAGGCGAGAACGCCGGTTACCCAGGTCGCGCGGCGGCGCCCCCGCCACGCGGCCATGAAGAACTTCCCCCACAGATGGATGACCATGAAGAAGAAGAAGAGCTCGACGCTCCACAGGTGCATCGAATTGACGAAGAGGCCATCGCGGGACAGGTGCCACCACGTCGGGCCCTCGATCGCGAGCACCATGCCGGTGAGGACGACGATCGCCAAGGCCGCGAGCGTGAGGGCGCCGAAGACGTAGATCCAGGACGCGACGTAGGCGGGCTGGCGGTCAGGAAGCAGGCGGGCTGGCGGGAGAGCGGAGACGGCCGTGCGCCGCAGCCTCGCGCTCCACTGATCTGCGTCCTCGGGCAGGTCGGCCTGGAGGCCGACGCCCGACTCGTCGGGATCGAACGTCACCTGGCACCCCCGCTGCGCCGGGGGAACGGCACGAGGACCGCCGCCACGAACACGACGACGATCAAGGCGATGACCACCAGATTCGCCACGGAGATCTGGATGAAGCCCCAGTGCACGTAGCGACCGGGGCCGTTGAGGCTGATGACCGCCTGGGCCAGCCGCCCCACCACTTCCTGATGGACCGTCATGATCGCCTCACCTCCCCGGTGACGCTAGCGACTGGTTGATCATCTCGTAACAGCCAGTTCCCATTCCTCCGCGACCGCTCAGCCAGCGCGCCGACGAGGCACCAATCCTCCCTGCGGCGGGCCGGCCGGCGTCCCCAGGAGCGGCCGGGGAGCGGATCCGGGTCGCGGCTCGGCCGCGAATCGACGCCGCCTGTGGACAGAACTGTTCATTGTCTGGGGATTGTGTGGGGAGGACATGGGTATGACCGAACAACTCTGTCGACAAACCGTGGATCTCGCGTAACCCCCTTGACGTTTGTCGGTGGCGGGAGCACTATGCACTCACCAAGGTCGAGTTGTTCCATACGGACGGAACGGATGTTCCACTCGCAAGAGGGGGGCCGAAGTTCTGAAAACGGGGGGCATCGAAGCCTCGGTGGGCAGACAGGAAGCAGCGCAAGGACTCCCTCCGGGGAGGCACCGGTACTGCGGGGCCGTCGAGAGGCGGCCTGCCGGTCGAGGGCCGCAAGGCATTCGGCAAGGCGCTTGTCGCCACGGGCATTGGTCCCGGGGAGTTTGGACGGCTTCGGCCGGAAGGCTACCCGGGACCGTGCCGCGTCTGGACCCCGGCATCCCGCCACCTGGGCTCTCACTAGGGTGATGCCCCAGTGGCGATCGAGGAGCGATCGGAGCGGTACCTTCGCATCCTTCTCCTCCTGCTCGTCCCCGCCGCGTTCTTCAACGGCTACGACGGCTACCTCCGTGGGCTACTGGCCTCGCAACTCCAGCACGCCTTCCACGTCAGCACCGGAACACTCGGGCTCGCCAACATCCCGATCACGGCCGGGTCGTTCGTCGCCTTCTTCGCCATCCGGCTCGCCGACCGCGTCGGGCGCCGGCCGCTCCTGCTTGTCGGGCTGCTCGGCTACGGAATCTTCACGGGGCTCACCGCCACGAGCTGGAGCGTCTGGTCGTTCGTCCTGTTCCAGTCCCTGGCGGGGGTCTTCGCCGGCACCGAGTTCGCGCTCGCCGCGATCGTGGTGCTCGAGGAGTTCCCGGTCGAGACCAGGGGTCGCGCGCTCAGCAAGCTTCTCCTCGCCGTGCCACTGGGCACTGGGGCGGCGGTGGTGCTCCTCGGCGTCGGCCTCCTCCACACGCCGCTCGGTTGGCGGTCCTTCTACCTCGTCGGGGTGATCCCGGCACTCGCCATCGGCGTCGCGCGGCGGTACGTGCGTGAAACGGTGGCGTTCGCGGAGGCGAAAGGCAGCCGTGCCAGGAGAGAGCGGATGACCGCCGCCCTCGTCGAACCCTGGCGACGGCGCGTGCTCGGGCTGGGCATGGTCAACCTCCTCGAGAAGATCCCCGTCACCGCGGCCGCCGGTTGGTGGGCCTACTACGCCGAGCGCGAGCTCCACTTCTCGACCACGCTCGTCTCGGTCGATCTCGGGATCGCTGTCGCGCTCGGGACCGTCGGCTACTACGTCTGCGGCCGCCTCATCGACCGATTCGACCGCAAGCCGGTCGCGACGATCTACTTCCTGGTGGCGTGCGCGAGCGGGATCGCACTCTTCCACTCGAGTTCCGAGGCGGCGAACCTCGTCTTCCTGGTCATCGCCGTGTTCTTCGGCCTCGGTGTCGGGCCGGTCCTGTCGGCCATGTCCGCCGAGTGCTTCCCGACCCGCATCCGGGCCCAGGCGTCGGCAATCGTCGGCAGCGTCTTCGCCGCCACGGGGCAGGCGACCGGAGTCGCGATCGTCGGGGTCCTCGGCGAGCGTGGCGGCCTCATCGGCAACATCGGCGACACCGTCACCGTCGTCGCGGTCCTCTTGCTCGCGGCACTCCCGGTGCTCTGGTGGTTCGTCCCCGAGACGAAGGGCACAAAGCTCGACGCCGTGCCCGACGTAACCGGGTGACGCACGACGGGCGGAGGTGGCGGGGCGCGCCACGGACTGGCCCGCTTCCCCCCGACCTGCCGCGGCCTGCCCGGCGGCGTTCTGATCTGCGGTCCGTACGGCCATACTGTTCCAAGACAGATGCGGGGCCGCGGCCCCGACAACCGCCGAGCGGAGGCACGCGCTGAAGCCGATCCCGGTCGTATTCCACATCGGCCCGCTGCAGGTCCACACCTACGGCATCGGGCTCGCGATCACGTTCTGGTTCGGCTACCGGTACCTCGCGAGACGGCTGCGCCACCACGGCTACCCCGACGAATGGCTCGCAATCACATTCCTCTGGGTGATCGCCGCGGCGATCGTCGGGGCACGGGCGGTGCACGTCATCGCCAATCTCGGCTCCTACTCGCACGACCCGGCCGGAATCCTCACGATCTGGCACGGCGGCCTCTCGTCGTTCGGGGGGCTGGCCCTCGGGATACCGGTGGGCTTTGTCTCGGCGCGCCGCCGCTGCCCGCAACTCCGGCCCGGTGCCGCGGCGGACCTCGTCGCCCCGGTCCTCGCCTGCGCCTGGGCGGTCGGCCGCCTGCTCGGTCCGCAGTTCGAGGTGGCAGGCGGCGGGAAGCCGACGTCGGCCTGGTACGGCATGTACTACGCCGGCGAGGTCGGCAAGCGCCTCCCCGCCCCCTTGTTCCAGGCGGCAGAATGCTTCACGATCTTCGCCGTCGCGCTGTGGGTCGAACGCGCCGTGGCACGACGAAGCGGTCCCGTCGGCATGGTGACGGCGGTCGTCATCGGGCTGTGGGGACTCAGCCGATTCGTCGACGAGTACTTCTGGTTGACCCACGACAACGGCACCGACGCGGTCGAGATCGCCTCGCTCGCGCTCTTCGCCATCGGCGTCGCGGCGGCCCTGGCCCTCGGGCGGGCTGATCGCCGACGCCGATCGAAGCCACTCGTCGGTACGGACAGCGAACTGGCAAGATCGGGGACACCAACATGACAGGCCTTCACCTAGGACCGACACCGCGCGGGCGCGCCGCCACGGCGCGCCGTCGCGGGCCGTGGTGCCTTCTCGCGATCACACTCGCCCTCATCGTCACGACCGCCGGACCAGTCGAAGCGTCGGGGGGTCGCGGCGCGACGATCCCCCCGTACACCGCGACGGTTTCGGCGGTGACCCGGGCGACTGTCCCCTACTCGTGGCGGCGCGGTTGCCCGGTAGGACCGAACCAGCTCCGGCTCATCCGCCTTCGCTACTACGGCTTCGACGACCGGAGCCACGTCGGGAGGATCGTCGTGAACGCCTCCGTCGTGGACGCCGTCGTCGCCGTCTTCGGGCGCCTCTACGCGAGACGTTTCCCGATCCGGCGCATGGTTCCCGTGGACGCCTACCACGGCCACGACCCGGCCTCGATGGCGGCGGACAACACGTCGAGCTTCAACTGCCGTCGGGCGGTGGCACCAGGCCCGCCGCAGTGGTCGGTCCACGCCTACGGCGAGGCGATCGACGTGAACCCGGTCGAGAACCCCTACGTCGACGCCGGCGTCGTCATGCCCGCCGCCGGGGCGCGGTACCTCGACCGAGCCGACGTCCGGCCCGGCATGGCTGTCCCGGGGGGAACGCTCGTCGAAGCCTTCGCCACGGTCGGCTGGTATTGGGGCGGACGCTGGACGGGCTCGCCCGACTACCAGCACTTCTCGTCGACCGGTGGCTGAGTCCACCCGGACCGCCGCGGCGCCGCGGTGACGCCCGCCCCATCGCTCGGCCGCGCTGTCGCGGTTCTCGCCCTCGTCGCGTTGGCGGCGCTCGCCGCCCGCACGGGCGCCGACCGCGCTGTCGGCGCCACCGCGACCCGCCGGGCCGCGTCACCGTGTGGCGCCAACCGCGCCGAGGGTCTGCGCGGAACCACCCGCGCTTCACAACTCGTCATCGTCGAGGCGCCGTCGACCTCCTCGACGACGGCGACGGCAACGCTCTGGCACCGGAAGAGAGGGTGCTTCACCCAGGTCGGCGGCCCGTGGCCGGCTCGGCTTGGCTGGCACGGGCTCTCGAGTCACCACCTCGAGGGGGACGGGACGACGCCGATCGGCACGTTCGGCATCGGGCCCGAGATGTACGGCGTCGCGCCCGATCCGGGGCTGGCGTACCCCTACCACCGCCTGGTCTGCGGTGACTGGTGGGACGAGGACCCGACGACGCCGAGCTACAACCGCTTCGTCCACGTCCCCTGCGGCAGCCAGCCGCCGTTCGGCGGTGGCAGTGAGGCGCTCTGGACCGAGACCACCGCCTATCGCTACTTCGCCCTGATCGAGTACAACACCGCGCCGATCGTGCCTGGAAGGGGCTCGGCGATCTTCCTGCACGTCTCGACGGGAGGACCGACGGTAGGTTGTGTCAGCCTCGCTGAGCCCGCGCTCGTCCACACGCTGCGCTGGCTGCGCCCGGCGGAACACCCCCTCGTCGTTATCGGTACGAAGACGACGCTGCGCGACCTGTAACGCCCTCCCCAGGCCCGGGGTCCGGGCGCGCCGCGGCCAGCCGCCGGGGAATCACCGCGAGCGGGCCGGTCGGCCGAGCTCGGCGTCGGGGGCGTCCCGTCCCGCCGACACCGCGACCAGCCACGGGGCGGGCCCAGGACCGTGTCCGGGTGTCGGCGGCCGGAAACTTGAGGCCACACAGCGGAGTCACGTCTCTCACACCCTGCGGCGGTAGCCTGTTGTCGTGCTGGTACTTCTCACCGGCGGTATCGAGCGGTCCCCATGAGGCTCCGACGGGCCGACCACTCGAAGGTCCGCCAGCGCTCCGGTCCGGAAGCGGTCGAAACCGCCCACCCACGTCAGGACCAGGGTGAGCCCGGCGCGCTGCCGTGGAGCGACCTCACCCAGCCCTTCTCGACGGCCGGACTGGAGGGGGACGGCCACCTCCAGGGCGACGGGCTCGGCGAGATCGTCCGCCTCGGCGTCCACGACGTCGCCGATAAGTCGATGCTCAGGCTCGGGGACCTCCTCGTCGGTCGCGGTCTCGTCACCGAGGCACAGGTCGCCGAGGCGCTCGGCAAGCAACGCGAGAGCGGCGGTCGTCTCGGGCAGGTCCTCGTCGACATGGGCGTGCTCGGCGAACGGGGGCTCGTCGACGCGCTCGCCTGGAAGTTCGACATGCCCGAGTGCGACCTGCGCACCCAGATTCCCCAGAAGGACGCGCTCGAACTCGTGCCCGAGGAGACCGCCCGGGCCCAGCTCGCCCTGCCGGTCGCGCTGAGCGGCGACATCATCTTTATCGCCGTCGCCGAGCCGAGCGAAGACCTCCAGCAGATGCTCGAGGCGATCACCCAACGGGAAGTCCACCTCATGATCGTGCCGGTGAGCGACATTCGCCAGGCGATCGACTCCAACTACGGCGCGCTCGGCGGTGTGACGGGCCTCGTCGAGGTCTTCCAGACGATCGAGGGGGGGCGACGCCGGGGCCAGGAACAGCCGAAGGCCGAGGTCATCTCGGACGACGCCCCCGTCGTCCAGGTCGTCAACCGCATCCTCACGCAGGCGTTGCGGGACCGGGCCTCTGACGTCCACATCGAGCCCCAGGACAGCGCCGTGCGCGTGCGTTACCGCATCGACGGTGTCATGAAGGAAATGCTGATGCTCCCCGCGTCGATGGGCCTCGGTCTCGTGAACCGCATCAAGATCATGGCGGATATGAACATCGTCGAGAGACGGCGTCCCCAGGACGGCCAGTTCACGACGACGGTCGATAACAGGTCGGTCGACGTGCGCGTGTCCACGCTCGCGACGATCTGGGGCGAGAAGTGCGTCATGCGGATCCTCGATAAGACGCGGTCGGTTCTGCGCCTTGAGCACCTGGGGATGCCGGCGGCTCTGAGCGATAGGTTCTCGGCGATCATTCGCGCCCCGTTCGGCATGGTCGTCTGCGCCGGGCCGACGGGAAGTGGCAAGACGACGACGCTCTACGCGACTCTGAACGAACTGAACGACCCGACGCGCAACATCATGACGATCGAGGATCCCGTCGAGTACGTGTTCGCCTCGATGAACCAGATCCAGACCAACGAGCAGGCGGGCCTGACGTTCGCGACGGGACTCAAGTCGATCCTGCGCCAGGACCCGGACGTCATTCTCGTCGGTGAGATCCGAGACGTCGAGACGGCGCGCATTGCGGTGCAATCGGCGATGACGGGCCACCTGGTCCTCTCGTCACTCCACGCGACCGACACCGTCACGGCGCTGCTCCGCTTCTACGACATGGGCGTCGAGCCGTTCCTCATCGCCGCCTCGGTCGTCGCGGTGCTGAGCCAGCGGCTCGTGCGCCGCGTCTGCCCGGCCTGCAAGACGCGATACACGCCGACCCCCGAGGAGCACGCCTACTACGAGGAGTCGGGCGGACCCGAGAAGTCCATCTTCTATCGCGGCGAGGGGTGCAACTTCTGCGCCCAGACCGGCTTCCAGGACCGCATCGGCGTCTACGAGCTCCTGGAGATCACCACGGCGATCAAGCGCCTGATCATCGAGGCCGGCACGCACGACGAGCTCCGCCAAGCAGCGATGGACCAAGGAATGAAGACCCTGCGACAGGTGGCCATCGACCTCGTCGCCCAGGATGTCACGACGGTGTCCGAAGTCATCCGCAGCATCTACACGTTGTAACCGGGGTAACTCATGGCCCGTTTCGCATACAAGGCAATCGACAAGTCCGGCCAGACCGTGTCGGGCGTGCTCGCCGCAGCCACACCTGGCGCCGCCCACCTCATGGTGCTCGCCCGTGGGCTGCAACCCCTCTCCGTTGAGGAGAAAACGAGCGTCTTCCAGTACGAGGTCACGAAAAAGAAGGTGCCCCGCGAGGAGGTCATGCACTTTTCGCGCCAACTTGGCGTCTTCGTAAAGGCTGGCATCCCGATCCTCGACTCGCTCGAGATCATCGAAGGCGAGACGACCAACAAGCTGTTCAAGCGGGTTCTCGGCGACATGGTCGAGGCCCTCGCCGCCGGCGACACGTTCGCCCTGGCGGCCGAGGCACACCCTGAGGCGTTCCCCGCGTACTTCGTGGGCATGCTCTCCTCGGCCGAACTTGCCGGCAACCTCGACACCGTGCTCACCCAGCTCGCCGACTACATGGAACGGGACGCGGATGCACGCGGCAAGGTCACCGCGGCGATGATCTACCCCTCGGTCGTGCTGGGGATGTCAGTGGTCACGTTCGTCGTGCTCGGCGTATTCGTCATGCCACGGTTCAAGGTGTTCTTCCAGTCGCTCCACGCGAACCTCCCGCTCCCGACGAAGTTGCTCCTCGACGTCACGAACTTCATCGAGACGAAGTGGTACTTCCTCTTCGGGGGCCTCTTCGCCGTCGTGGTCATCATCGTGGTCGCCTTTCGCTCGAAGCAGGGCCGGGCGCGCATCGACTCGTGGGTGCTGCGCATGCCGGTCATCGGGGATCTCGTCCAGCACGTCATGGTCGAGCGGATCTGCCGGATCCTGTCTTCGATGATCCAGGCGGGTGTGTCCCTCCCCGAGGCGATGACGGTCACGTCCGAATCCGTGTCGAACATCGTGTACAAGCGTGGGCTCGACACCATCCGGGACGAGATGATCGAGGGGCGGGGCCTTTCGGAGCCCGTCGCGAGCACGGACCTGTTCCCGAGCGCCGCCCGCCAGATGATGCGCGTCGGCGAGGAGACCGGGACGCTTGACGAGCAGCTCACGGTCGCCGCCTCGTACTACGCACGCGAGCTCGATTCCAAGATAAAGCGCTTCACCGGCCTGTTCGAACCGGCGATCATCATCGTCATGGGGGTCGTCGTCGGATTCGTCGCGATCGCCCTCATTTCCGCGATGTACGGCATCTACCGCCAGGTGAAGGTCACGTAGCTCGCTTCAGCTCTCGCGGATGCTCGCCCAGCCGTGCCCGCCGTGATTGACGTCCATTCCGGCCGGCACGAGGAACTGTGTTCGACCTCCGCCTTTTGGCCTAGCTGGCCACGGCATCTCCGGCAACAACGCCTGGCGCAGCTAGGCGGCGACCAGCCCCGGACCAGAGACGCGGGTCGTCCACGGGCTGCCAGCTACCCTGCGGACCTGCGCAAGACGAGACCCGCGACCCCGATGGGGCCAAATGAGCACTGGCGGCTGACACAGGTTGATCATTCCTCATGCGTCACATGGACCAAAATCCGCCACTTCGCGGATGGCCAAGGCTACTCTTCATCCGTAGCCCGTTGGAGTCATCGATCTGAAGAAAGGTACCAGCCATCATGTTCAGCACTTACCGAGAAATGCGCAAGGCCAAGATGGAAGGTCTCGATCAAGAAGGATTCACCTTGATTGAACTCCTGATCGTCATCATCATCAT